>CAZLLG010000039.1:0-18047 GCA_964560275.1 uncultured Eubacteriales bacterium
TTCCCAGAGTCTATTGGGAGTCCATCAGGGAAAGAATGCGGCCATCGCGATAGTTGCTGCAGAACACCTCCGCCGAATTTGGCAGAAGTTAAAAAAAAGCTATATCCTTCATGGTGTTGAGACAACCAGATGGGAGGGACGCTTGGAAATGTTTTCAAAGAATCCCCTTGTTCTGCTCGATGGAGCCCATAATGAAGAAGGTGCCCAGGCTTTACAAGCCTACATCCAGGATTCGGTCTCCGCTCCAGTTATTCTTGTTTTTGCTCTGATGCGGGATAAAAAAATCGAAAAAATAGCGGAGGTGCTTTTCCCTCTTGCCGAAAGAGTAATCCTGACACGATTCCCTTATTTTCGTGCCGCTTCCCCTGAAGAGATTTACAAAAGAACCCGGAAATACCAAGATAAAATAGTTTTAGAGAGCGATGTTTTCAAGGCTGTCCGAAGGGCTGTCGAAGAAGCTAAAGGGCAAAAAACAGTGGTCATTGCCGGCTCGCTTTTCCTGGTTGGTGAAGTAAAAAAACTGTTTCCTAATGGGCTTTGACCACTAGGGACAGGGTGCTTGCTTTTTGCATACAGAAATGTTAAATTTTTGGCTAATTTATTAGACTAATTCTATAAAAAAAATGTTAGATTTAGATATCAGTTTATTCGTCATATTCGCCATCGTTTGGATCCTGCTCTTTGTGCTCAAGAAAATTTATTTTAATCCTCTGCAGAAAATCAGGGCGGAAAGAGATTCTCTTATAAGTGAAAATAAATTGGCGGCAGCCAAATCCCAAGAGGACAGTGAGCACACTCTTTCCGAGATCGAAGAGCAGTTGAAAAAAGCCCGCTTGGATGCCATAGCTTCGAGAAATACACTTGAGAAGGATGCACAAAAAAAAAGAGAGGAATTGATTTCCGATATCTCGAAAGAGTCAAAAAAAATGGTAGAAAAAAGCAAAGCGGATCTTGAAAAACAGATGAAGATCCTTTTTAAAGAAATGGACGTAAAAAGTGTGAAACTCGCAAAAAATATTGAAAAAAGGCTGCTGCATTGATGAACAAGGAGAACAACGTCCTCATTGTATTGCTTTTGCTTCCTTTTCTCCTTTTTCTTTCTCCGGAAGAAGAGGAAACACATGGGGCTTCCCTTGTTGGCTATTTGGGAAAAGTGTTGAATTTTCTGGTTCTTTTTGGAGGATTGGGTTTTTTGCTCCGCAAGCCTCTTAAGAGTTTTCTCGAACGCCGAGGACGGAAGATCGACGCCACGATTATAGAAGCGAGGAAAGAGCGGGAAGAGAACGAAAAGACATATAAACTCGCTTTGGATCGCCTTCAAAAGTTGAAAGAAGAACTCGAAAAAATCAGAAAGGATGCCCAAGAAGAGGGGCAAAAAAGGAAAACAGCCATCCTCCAGACAGCTGAGAAAGAGGCCGAAAAAATCAAGGATTTTGCCCGCCAAGAGATCGAGATGTTCACTCAGACGAAAGTTCGCGACTTGAAGGCCCAGACTGCCGAATTGGCGACCGAGCTAGCCAAAACGAATATAAAAGAAAAAATGACTCCTGAGAAACAGGCTTTTCTTATCGATTTGTCTATTGAAAAACTTGAGGATTTTTATGATAAATAAAACTCTTGTTAGGCGGTATACGCGTGGCCTGGTCAATTCTATCTCTGATGGAGATGAATTTGGAGTGATTTCTTGTCAGTTGCTCGATTTCGAGAAATTTCTTTCTCGTCAAAAAGAACTGCAGCGGATCCTTTTCAAATCCGTTCTTCCCTCTTCACGCAAAAGAGCCATCGGTGAGGAAATCCTGAAAGAAAAAGAGCTTCATCCGAAGGCACTTCGATTTCTACTTCTTTTGATTGAAAACGATCGTCTCGAGATCCTGCGTGACATATTAGACCAACTTCCGGTTATATGGAATAAATCGCAGGGCATATCTTCTTTTGAGATTTCTTCAGTTATTGCTCTTTCCGATAGGCAAAAAAAGGTGCTAGTTGACAAGCTGGAGAAAATGGAGGATAGACCGGTATTTTTAAAATACAAAATCGATCCCGATCTTATTGGAGGAGTCTCCATTAGACAAGGAAATATTATTTATGACGCCTCTCTAAGGGGTGCATTGATGAAACTCCAAGAAAAAATTTTAGAAGGGTAGCATAAAATGGAAATAAAGGCTGATGAGATAAGCAAGATTATTCAGCGTCAGATCGAGGGATTTGAGTCGGACATCGACATCAAAGAGGTTGGTACCGTTACCTCTGTGGGAGATGGTATCGCTAAAATTTATGGTCTCGATCGTGTTATGTATAATGAACTTTTAGAATTCCCTCATGATGTGTTTGGTCTTGCCCTCAACCTAGAGGAAGACAGCGTGGGAGCCGTCCTATTGGGGGATTCTTATCTGATAAAAGAAGGAGATCTTGTCAAGCGAACGCATAAAATAATGCAGGTGCCATCCGGGCCTTCTATGATAGGGAGAGTTGTCAGTCCCCTTGGAGTACCCCTTGATGAAAAGGGCCCTATCCAGAGCGACAAATTTATGGTCGTCGAACGACTCGCACCTGGCGTTGTGGACCGCATGCCGGTCAAAGAACCGCTGCAGACAGGGATTAAGGCCATAGATTCCATGATCCCCATCGGTAGGGGACAAAGGGAGCTTATAATCGGCGACCGGCAGACTGGTAAAACAGCCATTGCTCTTGACACCATTATCAATCAGAAAGGGAAGGATGTGATCTGCATTTATGTGGCCATCGGGCAGAAGAATTCAACTGTCGCCTATAGCATTAAAGTTCTTGAGGACCATGGAGCGATGGATTATACAGTTGTGGTCAGTGCCTCAGCCAGCGATCCATCTCCACTTCAGTACCTGGCTCCATACAGCGGGTGTGCCATCGGTGAATACTTTCGGGACAAAGGGCAGCATGCCCTTGTTATCTATGATGATCTCTCTAAACATGCTGCGGCTTATCGAGAAATTGCCCTTCTTCTTCGCCGGCCTCCTGGCAGAGAAGCCTATCCTGGAGACGTCTTCTATCTGCATTCCCGGCTCCTAGAGCGGGCCGCTAAATACAGCGAAGAACACGGCGGTGGCTCGCTGACGGCCCTTCCTATTATCGAAACACAGGCCGGAGATGTTTCAGGCTATATTCCTACAAATGTGATTTCTATTACAGACGGTCAGATTTATCTAGAACCAGAGCTGTTTAATGCAGGGATACGGCCTTCCATCAATATTGGAATCTCCGTGTCTCGTGTCGGGGGGAGCGCACAGATCAAGGCGATGAAACAGGTCGCGGGTAAACTCCGACTCGATCTGGCACAGTACCGGGAACTTGTCACTTTTGCTCAATTTGGAACAGAGCTTGATAGGGCTAGTGAGGCCCAATTGGAAAGGGGGGAGCGGTTGACCGAAATTCTCAAGCAGGACCAATATGTTCCTCTACCGGTCGAAAAACAAATACTTGTCATTTATGCAGGGAACAGAGGTTTCTTAGATGAGATTGAAGTTTCCCAGGTTCACGCCTATGAACAAAAATTATTCGAATATTTTGACAATGATCACCAAGAACTGCTGAAAAAAATAGTCGATAAAAAAGTTATTGACGACGAAATGGATGAGGCCATCAGCAAGGCCTTTACAACTTTTACTCAGCAGTTCAAAGAAGAACAAAAATAATATGCCTGCAATCATAGACCTTCGGAGACGAATCAAGAGTGTTAAAAACACTCAGCAGATCACGCAGGCGATGAAGTCTGTGGCCACGGCCAAGTTCCGGACAGCCCAGAGGTCAGTTCTAGAAGGCCGGCCCTACTGGCACAATTTTTCCGGATTAATGGCCAACGTGAGCACGTGGGTAGGAGCAGAACTTCACCCTCTGCTTCAAAAGAGAAAGGAAAAAAGAATCATCTGCCTGGTAATCACATCGGATAAAGGGATGTGTGGTGCATTCAATTCCAATCTGCTTTCAAGTGCGCTAACTTTTTTAGAAAACAAAGCAGCTCAAACCGAAGTGCGTTTGGTTTTAATGGGAAAGAAAGCTGTATCGTTCTTTGAGAAGCAGGCCTTCATAAAAGACCGCACCTATGCTGATCAAATCCATAAACTTACACAAGAGGACTTGAAGGAATTGGCTTTTTATCTCATGCGCCTGTATGTTTTAAACCAAACAGATGCCGTCTACGTCGCCTACAATGAATTCAAGTCGATCCTGGCTCCAAAGTTGACAATTGCCAAGCTCCTTCCGCTCGAGCCTTCCGACATTATTAATGCGGATCCCGATGTGCCAGACCTGGAGCCCAGGTCACCCCATCTGCTTGAAGCGTTTCTCTCGCTCTATGTTGAGGATCAAATCCAACACTTTTTCCATGAGTCTCAAGCCGCCGAACAGGCCGCACGGATGATGGCTATGGATAACGCCACAAAGAACGCGGAAGAGCTTATCGATGAATTGCGATTGGTTTTAAATAAAATGAGGCAGGCCTCTATCACTAAAGAGCTGCTGGAAATCATAACTGCTGTTGAAGCTTTGGGGAAGAAATAGGAGCAAGGAGTGTCCCATGGATAAGAAAAAAACTCAGAAGAAAGAAAAAAATAAAGATGACCACTTTGCAAAGGTAGGCCGAATTGTCCAAATTATCGGTCCAGTGGTCGACATTGAATTCAAAGATACGGAACTTCCGGAGATCTACAATGCTGTTCGAATCACAAACGAGGAATTCGATGCGGACTCATTGAAAGAAAAAAAAAGCAGTCGTGAGCTTCTCGAAGTGATTGTTGAAGTCGAACTGCATCTTGGGGAGGATAAAGTGCGCTGTGTGTCCATGCATCCCACAGACGGCCTGGCTCGTGGGATGAAAGCAGTGGATTTGGATGGACCTATCCAAGTTCCTGTGGGAGAAGCTACACTTGGACGAGTCATTAATGTTATTGGTGAACCCGTAGACCATGAGGGACCCATTAAAGCCGAAAAAATGTATCCCATTCATCGCGATCCTCCCACGTTGGAAGAGCAGAGCACGAAGCTTGAAATGTTCGAGACTGGAATTAAAGTCATAGATTTAATGCAACCCTTTCTCAAGGGTGGGAAGATCGGTCTCTTTGGCGGTGCCGGGGTAGGCAAAACAGTCATCATCATGGAACTGATCAATAATGTTGCGCAGCAGCATGGCGGGTATTCAGTATTTGCCGGGGTTGGAGAGAGGACAAGAGAAGGAAATGATCTCTGGCTGGAGATGAAAGAATCCGGAGTTATAGACAAAACTGCGCTGGTCTATGGTCAGATGACCGAGCCTCCGGGAGCGAGACTCCGGATCGGCCTTACGGCCCTTTCGGTCGCCGAATATTTTCGTGACGAGATGAACCAGGATATCTTGTTATTTATCGACAACATCTTCCGGTTTGTCCAGGCAGGCTCCGAAGTCTCGGCACTGCTTGGGCGTATGCCTTCAGCAGTAGGGTATCAGCCTAATTTGGCCACAGAGCTGGGTGAATTGGAAGAGCGGATCACCTCAACGAAAAAGGGCTCTATCACTTCAGTTCAGGCTATTTATGTGCCGGCCGACGATTTTACCGATCCAGCTCCAGCGACAACTTTTGCACATCTTGATGCGACCACAAACCTATCTAGATCCCTTACAGAGATGGGCATCTATCCCGCTGTGGACCCCTTGACATCTTATTCGCGGATTCTAGATGCTCGCATTATTGGAGAGGAGCACTATCAAACGGCCCGTGATGTCAAAGAAATTCTCCAGAGATATAAAGATTTGCAAGACATCATCACCATTTTAGGGATTGAGGAGCTGTCTGAGGAAGATAGGCTCATTGTCGGCCGGGCGAGAAAGATAACGAGGTTCCTTTCCCAACCGTTTTATGTGGCCGAAGAGTTTACGGGACGCGAAGGAAAGTATGTGACCATTGAAGAGACGGTCAAGGGATTTAAGGAGATCATCGAAGGTCAGCATGATGATAAACCCGAGCAGGCCTTTTATATGGGGGGAGGCATCGAGGATGTTTTAGCCAAGGCGGAGGAGCTGAAGTCCGCATGAGCGAAAGAATGCCAGATTCTTTGAAACTTACAGTGATCACTCCCGATCAACTCCTGGTGGATGAAGAGGTCCACGAAGTAGGACTACCCGGATTGGATGGATGTTTGGGAATCCTTCCCGGGCATTCCCCACTGTTGGTGACACTTGGTGACGGAGACATCACCTATCGTTTTTCAAATAAAAAACAGACATTTGGAGTGAGCGGAGGTTATGCTGAAGTCCATGCCGACAAGATTCAAGTTTTTACCCGGCTAAAAGACAATGGACAGGAATCGGACTAAGGCCGAGGATGAAACCCTTGATGCATTCTATCATGGGCGTATTCGAGTCCTCCAGAAAATCAGAGGGTATAGGTTTGCGCTGGATGCCCCCCTGCTTGCTGATTTCATTCAAACGACCGCAGATGATGAACTGTTAGAGTTCGGGACAGGAAACGGCATCATCTCTCTTCTTCTCAGCATCAAGCCCTTTAAGCTCATTACGGCTATTGAAGTCCAGGCCTCTCTGGCAGATCTGGCAAGGAGAAATATCAGACTCAACAACCTTGAAAATAGGATCACAGTTGTCGAGAAGGACCTGAAACAATTTCAGCCAAAGAAGAAATACGATGTTATTTTCTCCAATCCACCTTATCATAAACGAGCTGAGGGCCACTTGAGTCTGTCAAAAGAAAAATCTGTTGCGAAACATGAGTTAAAGTGTACGATATTTGATATAATGCAGAAGACGTCAGCTCTCTTAAAGACAAGCGGGCGGGCCTACTTCGTCTTCCCCGAAAAGAGAAAAGACGATATAGCAGAAGCAATAGAAATGAACAGTTTAAAAATGAAATCCAGACGAGTTGTCTACGCGCGCCCAAAGGACAAGCCCAATCTCTTACTGGTTGAGTGTGACTCTCTTTCCAAAGACATGAAACAGCAGCCCGACCTTGTCCTCTATGACGAGAAGGGGAATTACTCTCAAGAAACTCAAGAAATATTTTCAGGGAGACTCCATGCGCCGGCTTTTCAATAATCTCAAAAGCCTGTACAAATACAGGGTTTTGATCCAGAACCTTGTAAGCCGTGAGCTCAAGGCCCGCTACAGGGGAACGATACTGGGATTTCTCTGGTCCTTTGTCAATCCGTTTCTCCTCATGGTCATTTACACTATTGTTTTTGGCTTTATCATAGGCCCAAGAGATCCCGCTTTTGACGGCAGCCCCTGGAAATACGCGCTATTTCTCTTCTGCGGTGTTCTTCCCTGGACATGGTTTTCCGCGTCGTGTATAGAATCGGCCAATGTCTTAATGGTGCAAGGCAATCTGATAAAAAAGGTTCTTTTTCCGGTCGAGATTCTGCCTGTTGTAGTTGTGATCAGCAATTTTGTCCATTTTTTGTTTGGGCTTCCTATCCTCTTTATCTTTGTCCCTATCCTGGGCAAACAGTACACTTTCTTTTTGCTCTTTCTTCCTCTTGTCATTGTCGTCCAATTCGTGTTTTCTTTGGGTTTTTCCTTTCTCGTATCTTCCCTGACGGTCCACTTTAGGGACATCAAGGATATCCTTACAAATTTGCTGACATTTTGGTTTTTTGCCACTCCGATCATTTACCCCATCACATTTGAACCTATTCAGAAATCAAAAATCCTGACGCTCTGGATGAATCTGAATCCCATGTCCCATATCATGCAGGGATACCAAAACAGTGTTTTTTTCGGGGAAATGATCCGCTGGAAAAAACTGGGTATCACGTTTCTGGTCTCAGTGGCCTTACTCTTTATAGGTTATTATATTTTTGACAAACTGCGCGACTCTTTCCCGGAGGAGGTCTAAGTGGCGGCCATCACTGTGGAGAATGTAACCCGAATATATCAGAAGTACTCTTCGCGGCATCGCTTTAAGACATTCAAGAGCGCCCTGATCAAGGGAGACCTCTTCAAAGCTATGGAGCCGGATGAAATCGTAACGGCTCTAAAAGATGTGAGTTTCACGGTTGATGCGGGGAGTGCATTTGGCGTTATCGGTGAAAACGGCTCCGGCAAAAGCACCCTCCTGAAGATTGTCACAGGGATAGTGAAACCGACCACAGGAAATATCACTGTCAACGGCAAAGTATCGGCGCTTATCGAACTGGGTGCGGGATTCCATCCGGAGATCACAGGCCGGGAAAACATCTATATCAATGGGATCATGCTGGGGCTTTCCAAAAAAGAGATCCATGAAAAATTTGATGAGATCGTACAGTTTGCCGAGCTGGAAGACTTTATTGATGCACCGGTCAAGACGTATTCTTCGGGAATGTATATGCGATTGGGTTTTTCCATTGCGATTAATGTCAATCCTGATGTCCTCCTCGTGGATGAAGTGTTGGCCGTAGGGGATGCCGCCTTTGTTCCCAAGTGTTTGGATCGCATCGATGATTTTCGGAGGAGAAAGAAAACTATACTTTTTGTCAGTCATGATTTGGCAACGGTCCGAAAAATCTGTGATAGAGTGATATGGCTTAAAGACGGAGTCATCCAGACTATCGGAGAACCGCATCGTGTGGTGGATGCCTACCTCCAGGATGTGGCAGATAAACAGGAAGAGGATTTTGAGAAGCGTCAGCAGGTTGTCGATAAAGAAGAACAATACGATGAGAATCGCAGAGAAAACCGTTGGGGAAAAAGAGAAATCGAAATAAAAAAAACCGTAATCACAAACATGGATGGGAAAGATAAACACGTTTTTTCTCCGGATGAAGGGATGGTCATCGAGTTGGAGGTGGAATCCTACTCCAAGATAAAGGATTTTGCCTTTGGGATAGGCATTTTCAATTCTCAGGGGATCTGCTGTTATGGGACCAATACGATCATTGAAGAACTGGAACCGGCTTCTATAAGTGGAAAAGGGAAGGTCACGATTAAGATCGATCGCCTCAATTTTGTCAATGGGACATACTATTTAGATGTTGCCGTACATAAGAGGGATGGATATCCCTTTGATTACCATCGCAACCTCTATTCGTTCCTGATTTCCTCTCGTGAAAAAGATGTGGGGATATTCCGTCCAGATCACAGCTGGGATTTCTCATCCAATATCCGGATCAAGTCTTCTGCGAAAAATATCGATTTGGAGAAATAATTGGCTAGATCAGGAAAAAGAGCAACAGTTGAAACGCATCCCCGGACTGTGATGAAAACTGTCAGCTGGCGAATCGTAGCGACAATGACCACAGGGATTATCGTCTATTTCTTTACGGGAAACTTTATTTTGTCTTTAGGGGTTATTGGGGTTGAGGGGCTCACAAAAATTTTGTTTTATTATCTTCATGAGCGGGTCTGGAATATGATTCACTGGGGGAAGAAAAAACATCCGCTGGCCTCTATTCCTGTCAATAAAGAATTAGTTCCCGAAGATATGGAAAAAGTCAAACAGCAGCTTAAAGACCTAGGGTATCTTGATTAGCGCCGTGAAAAAAATTCAAGACATCCAGAGAATGATTCGGATTCGGCAGAGCTTAAAAGACCTACAAAAAAAAGTGGTTTTTACCAATGGATGTTTTGACATCCTGCACAGAGGCCATATCCACATCTTCCACGAAGCGAAAAAATTGGGAGATGTCCTTTTTGTAGCAGTCAATGATGATTCAAGTATCAGAAAAATAAAGGGGCCCACCCGCCCCATTTTCCCTCTTGAGGAAAGAATGGAGGTCTTAGAGGCGATTATGGATATCGATTATCTTGTCTCCTTCTCTGAAAAAACGCCCAAGGAACTCATCTCATGTCTTTTACCTGATGTTTTAGTTAAAGGCGGAGATTGGAAGCCTGAGGAGGTGGTCGGGAAAAAGGAAGTAGAGTCGGCTGGGGGAATCGTTGTCATCCTTCCGTATCTTCCCCATCACTCCAGCACGGATATCATCCGGCGAATTCTTAATCATTCGTCCGAGATGAAATCCCGTGGGGAATAAAAAGCCCGTTCAGATTTCACTTGGACGGGCTTTAAAATTGATCGCTCGTTCTAACGTGTGAACAGTTTTACATCGTATTCAGGATTTTTTCTGGCAGCCCTCTGAGCAGTGGGCAGTCCGAGGAACTGAATATTTCTTCATTTGGAGCTCCTTGTGAAATTTCTATTAGTAATAATATCGGGTTTATGTAAAATTGTCAATATTTTCTTTTTCAGAGAGAACTTTCTCGCTTCAAATTTCGTATTACCTAGAGATAAATGATGGAATTTTAGAATGGAAAAAAATATGATCAAAAACATTTCTTTTTTCTTATGTTTAATATTTGGACTGATTGTCTTTACCTCGTATGGGTTTTCTGTTTCTGAGGAACCTATTCTCATACCTATGTTTTCGAAAGCTCCTAAAATCGATGGTATTTTAGATAATCCCATGTGGGAGGAAGACGCATATAAGTTCGAGCAGTTCTTCCAGCTGAGCCCAAAGGAAGGTGCGCCGCCCACAAAAAAAACGATCATGTATATGGGATACGATAAAAAAAACCTGTACATGGCCATAAAATGTTATGACAGTGAACCGGACAAAATCAGGGCTTCGATCACCAACCGCGACCAGTGTATCGAAGACGACTGGATCGCGGTTTTTCTCGATACGTTCAATGAAAAGAGGCGGGCCCTTTCATTCCTTTCAAATCCTCTGGGTGTCCAGATGGACTGTATCCGAATGGAAGAGGGTGGGAATGACAACATGGACTTCAGTTGGGATGTTGCTTTTTCCTCGGCCGGTAAAATAGATGAGGACGGATACACTGTCGAACTGGCAATTCCCTTTAAAAGCCTCCGCTTTCCGGATGACGAAAAAAAAGTGTGGAGTGTAGTTCTTGGGCGGAGTATCGCTAGAAGCGGAGAAATCGTCACGTGGCCCACCTTTACTAGGGATATTCCCGGACTCTTGGCCCAGGGCGGAGAAATTATGCTCACAGAAGCTGTGGAGCGAGGCAAGAATTTCGAACTCATGCCAGTGGCGACATCGCTCAAGACTAAAGGAGAGACGCTGAATTTTGATCCCGGCATCAACTTTAAGTGGGGAATTACATCCAATTCCACAATGGATTTAACTGTCAATCCCGATTTCAGCCACATTGAAGCCGATGCCCCACAAATCGATGTCAACCAAAGGTTCGCCCTCTTCTATGAGGAAAAGAGACCCTTTTTTCTCGAAGGGATGGAGATCTTTCGTTTCCCTCAGATCAATATGGTCTATACGCGAAGGATCAATGATCCAATTGCAGGAGGAAAATTGACGGGAAAAATCGGGCGGTTCACATACGGTGTTCTTACAGCCCTGGATACAAGTCCTACGGAAAGCCTATGGGATGTCAGCAATGGAGGAGGCGCTAAATCGGACAATGCTCTCTTCAACATATTCAGGATCAAGGCCGATGTGCTCAAAGAGTCCTACATTGGATTCGTTCTTACAGATAGACAGATCGCTGGATCATATAATCGGGTGGCCGGGATCGACGGGCAGCTTAAATTCAACAACAAATTCTTTTTTAATTTTCAGGCTTTGGCCTCAAAAACTAAACTCTCGGATGAAGAGACCGATATTGTTCCGGCCCTGTATGGAGAATTTTTCTATTACTCCAAATACTGGGGAGGAGGGATCTTTGGTCAAGCCATGCACCCCGAATTTGAAGCCTCTTCCGGATATGTCAACCGGGTGGATTATAAATCCTATGGGGCCTTCACGTTTGCTTCTATCTATCCCGAGAAAAAATATTTAAGTCAGATTCAGCTTAACCTAAATACAGGTCGGAGATTCTTTTTTTCAAAAAATCTCCTACAGGACGAGTGGCTGAAAGGTGACCTCAATTTCCGATTCAATGAATTCAGCCAGCTGAGGTTAGAGTTTCAGACAGACATGGAGCGCTTTGCCGGTGTTAATTTCAATAAAAATTCATTCGAAATCCAGGGACAATTCATGTTTCTGAAATGGTTGACGTCTGTGATTGTATTTGAAACAGGAGGAAGCATCTATTATGATCCCGATGATCCTTTCCTTGGGCACAACAACACATATGCCCTTATTTTGGGATTAAAACCGAGTAAACGGCTCAGGCTGGACCTTCAGTACATTAAACAGACATTTTTAGAAGAGAGAGGCGGAGATATTCTTTATGATTACAACGTCCTTCGCACCCGGACGACCTATCAGCTCAGCAAAACTCTTTCCGTACGGGGTATTGTCGATTACAATCACTTTGACGAGCAGATCTATGGCAGTTTCCTTTTCAGTTGGATTCTTCGTCCGGGTACGGTGTTTTTCTTGGGAGTCGATAACAACCTTCTTAAAAATGAATTCGGGAATTTCGGACAGACGGATTACAGCGTGTTTGTGAAGTTCTCTTATTGGTGGCGCATCTAACCTGAATTATTCAAAAAACTCCCGACATCTTCATTAATTTTCAATGATATATATTTAAAAGCATGAGTTTTTGTTATATCCATGGACATCGAATTCTTTGTTTGCGAGCACAAAGCAGATGTCGGCATTTTTGCCCCAAGGGGGCGAGCCGATCTCACTTCATCTGCTGCGTTAGGACCGGGTTAGGTTGGGACGGTTTGCGGTGGACAACCACAGCTTCATGTGCCGATGCCTCGCATCTGCAGCGACCTCGACTCGAGAATAATCCAGGTTTAATAAAGTCGTCTGTCTTCCTTTCCTTTATCTTTGTATAATAAAAAGTTATGAATTTGAACTTTATACGAGAAACGGATTCCTTTAAAGCTCTCGTTGAGGCCATTAATAAAGGCAAAAAGGGAATAAAGCTGACGGGTGTTACCTCCCCGGCCAAGCCTTTTTTCTTGGCCTCACTCCTGGCGGAAACAAAAAAACGGATTGTTTTTATCCAGCCTTCTTTTTCCAACCTCTCCAATTTTGCCGACCAATGCCGGATCTATCTCTCTTTTTTTTCATC
Source organism: uncultured Eubacteriales bacterium (assembly GCA_964560275.1). Lineage (GTDB taxonomy): Bacteria > Acidobacteriota > Aminicenantia > Aminicenantales > Aminicenantaceae > JAUWVG01. The sequence continues at coordinate 12,947 of CAZLLG010000039.1, forward strand.
AGAATTAAAAGCCAACTGCCTTCCTCCTTTATTGGATAATCCTTATGAAAACATCCCGCCCGCTTTAGATACTGTTTCGACGCGGATGACGTTTTTTCATGATCTCCTCTATGATCCTCCACACCTGGTTTTGACGAAACCCTCCGCCCTCCTTTGGCCCTTCCCAAGTCCTAAGAATATGAGGACATTTTTTCTTGAAATCGCCAAAGGAGATGTCTGTGATAGAGACGATCTGCTCGAGCGGATAAAAAAATATGGATACACACGCGAATCAGTCGTCAATTCACACGGCGAATTTACCTGGAGGGGAGGGATCGTGGATGTTTTTTCTCCCTGGCAGGAATACCCCTACAGGATCGAATTTAGTGGGGATAAGGTGGCATCCCTCCGCGAATTTGATCTGTTTTCGCAGCGGTCAATACGAAAAGTGGACCGCATCACAATTCCGACCCTGTATGAATTTCCCCTTTCCTTGTCGAGTTTTGTCAAGTCTTGGGAGACTAGGGCCAAAACTGAAAATTCCCTTTTTCAAGATAAGGATTTGGACCAAATGGTTGCTGGGCTTAAAAAGGGAGATATCCCCGCGTCCTTCTACTCCTTGTCCCTGCTGGCTTCCGAACAATTTCGATCCTCCCAGCATTTCCTCAACAACCATGTGTACATCTTGGATGATATTGAAGAAATAGAGAAGGATTTGAGGGACACCCATCAGGATTATCTAGAGACCTATGCCGAGCTAAAACAACGAAAAGAGCTGGCCCTGCCCCCTGAAAAAATGTATACAATGAATTTCTGGAATCAAATCGTGCAGGATGCCTTGTATCTGGACAGCCTGACTACCGTTGCCCATAAAAAGGCCTTTCACTTCCCTTTTCAATCTGTCACTCGATTCGACAATAAGATCCCTTTTTTCATCGAATATTTGAGAAAAGGATTGAAAGAGGGGGCCTTGATATCCGTTTTTTTCTCGAGTGATGGTGTGCGCCGGAAGCTGGCAAGTCTGTTGTCCCAGCATGAAATTCCTAACCAGCTGGTTTCTGATCCTTTTAGTCATCCTTTGGATGGCGCTGTCTCCCTTCTCTTAGGAAACATCGCCCACGGCTTTATTTATCCCCAGTTCAATTGGACCTTTTTTTCCGAAAGGGATATTTTCACCGAAGAAAAAGTATTGGTCAGTCGCTCCCGGATCCGACCTTTTGTATCTCAATTCCGCGATTTAAAATCGGAAGATTTTGTAGTCCATACTGATTACGGGATCGGAATTTTTAAAGGTTTGATCAAGATGGAGCTGGATGAAAAAAATCGGGAATTTATCGAAATTCATTACAAAGAAAACGACAAACTGTTTGTCCCTGTGGAGGATTTGAATTTAATTCAGAAATACTCGAACTTGAGTAGTGCCAAACCTCCATGTAACAAGCTGGGCACACAAAATTGGGAGAGGACTAAAGAGAGAACAAAAAAAGCCATAGAGACTATGGCCAAGGAGCTTCTGCATCTTTATGCGAAAAGAAAAGCGATCAAGGGATTCGAGTTTAGCAAGAGTGGGACCTGGCAGTTTGAATTTGACAAAACTTTCGAATTTGAAGAAACCGAGGATCAGAAAAAAGCGATCGAGGGGATCCTGTTAGATATGGAATCAGAATCTCCAATGGACAGGCTTCTCTGTGGTGATGTGGGATATGGAAAAACAGAGGTGGCTATAAGGGCGGCATTTAAAGCCGTCATGGACAGCAAACAAGTCGCTATCTTGTGTCCAACGACTGTGTTGGCGAGTCAGCATCTGCAAACCTTCAGGGACAGAATGATCCTTTTTCCTGTTCGGGTGGAGAGCTTGACTCGATTCCAGACTAAAACTCAACAGAGGAGCATTTTGGAGGATTTGAAAAAAGGTCTTATCGACATCGTTATCGGGACCCATCGAGTTCTCTCGCAAGATGTAGAATTCCATGATTTGGGACTTCTTGTCGTCGACGAAGAACAAAGATTTGGTGTCAAACATAAGGAAAAGCTCAAGCAGATGCGAATGAATGTGGATGTGTTGACTATGACTGCCACTCCTATTCCGAGAACTCTTAATCTGTCTCTCTCCGGACTCAGAGATATCAGTCTTATCGAAACTCCCCCAAAAGACAGGTTGGCCATCCACACGGTTGTCACACCTTTCAGCCGAAAGCTCATCACTTCGGGTATTAAAACGGAGCTGGCTCGTGGCGGGCAAGTTTATTTTATTAATAATAGGATCACGGACATCGACTCCATTGCCCAAATGATTGAAAAATGGGTACCCGAAGCCAAAGTAGCTGTGATTCATGGGCAGATATCTGGGATCGCTTTGGAAAAAAGGATGATCGATTTTATTCAGATGAAATACAACGTTCTTGTATCCACGACTATTATCGAAAATGGAATTGACATTCCTCTTGTCAATACTCTTTTTGTCAACCGGGCCGACAAATTTGGATTGTCTCAACTGTACCAACTGCGTGGGCGGGTAGGCCGGTCTTCTCGGCAGGCCGCAGCCTATTTTCTTGTCCCTCCCTTCTCGGACTTGACTCTCCTGGCCAAAGAACGATTGAAAGCACTTAAAGAATTCAGCGAATTAGGATCTGGATTCCGGTTGGCAGCCAGAGACCTTGAGATTCGTGGAGCGGGAAACTTTCTCGGATCTCAGCAGCATGGATATATGGAAGCCGTAGGATTTGAATACTATATGCATCTCATGGATTTGACAATCAAACGACTCAAGGGAGATGGGGATGAAGATGTCCAGACTGATATCAATTTGAAAGTTGATGTTCAAATTCCTGAGGAATATCTTCCTCAGATGAATGTGAGACTTAATCTTTACAAGAGAATTTCTTCGGTGGAGAGTCTAGAGGAATTGGACCGAATCCGTGATGAGGTCAATGACAGATTTGGGGATCTTCCTGAAAGTGTAGAAAATTTACTGCGATACGGAATAGTAAAATATCTCTCTCATAACTTAAAGATCAAAAGCATAGACCGTATTGGACATAAAATCATTTTTAAATTTTTTCCCTCTTTTTCTGGAGATCTGAATCGATTGACAAAACTAATGGAAGAACACGCTGGGACAGTCACTCCACAAGGTGTTCTCAGCCTGAAAATTAGCGCGGAGAATGAAACAGCATTTATGAATGAAACGATTACTGTCTTGAAGGAGTTGACTCTAATGTAATATAATGAGCTGGCGTGAATGAAGATGTTTCAATTGTACAAAAGTGGTTTGGCACTCATGTCCCTGTCCACTGCTCTTGCTTTTTTTGCCCATTGCAGTGATCCTTCCCCATCAGAATTGTCCCAGACTTATAACCTGAGTGATCCAGAGAAAAGGATTCATATCATCCTTAGAGTACAGGAAAAGTATTATTTCAATGCGGATTTCGAGAAGCATCTCCAGCTCATTGTCGGAGAAGAATTTAAGACTTTAGACCTAGTCTCTCTCAGCAGGTTGATCGACAGTTTTATTGAAAATAAATTGCTTTTGACGGCAGCGAGGAACAGTAATTTATCTGTGTCTTGGCAGGAACAGAAACAGTACTTAGCAAATGCCTCGAACGAATCCGGCTCTGAGGGAAAAAAAGGCCTCTTGATGAGATGGAAACTCAGTCCCTTCTGGAGCGGTTTTTAATTGAAAAATACATGTACGGAATAGTCAAAAATATTGAGGTTGAGCCTGATGAGATCAGTGATTATTATGATTTGAACAAACGAGAATTTCTGCGACCTGAGAGAGTGTCAGTCAGTCAGATTCTCTTAGACACTGAAGAAAAAGCCGTAGAAATTTTCGACAGAGTGAAGGGCTCCACCGAAGATGTTTTCCAGCAGATGGCCAAAGAGGTTTCATTGGGAGTTGAGGCGCCGAAAGGTGGTCATCTGGGAGTTTTTGAGATTAATCAACTGCCTGCTGAGATGGAAAAGGTCATTTTTTCATTAAAAGAAGGAGAAACCAGTCAGGTTGTGGAATCAGCCTACGGATTCCATATCTTCCGTTTAGATAAAAAATTGGAACCCGAACTTGAGGTTCTAGAAAAAATGTCGGCAGATATTCGTTTAAAAATCTTGGACCAAAAAATCAAACAGTCCGTCTCCAATCATTTGCGTGATTTGAACGACACCTTGGATTGGGAGTTCTTTCCTAAAAATTTATCCTTCCCCTACCAGAGGAATTCAAATGAATAATACAAAAATATTTCTTTTTTGCTTGGTGGTTTTGTGCATCGTAGCTGTTATCCCGGCACAAGAAGTGGTGGAAGCCATTGTTGCTGTCGTGAATGACGAGTTCATTTCTCTTTCAGACTACAAAGAAAGACACGAGAACATCTATCAATTGTTAAGATCCCAATTTCAAGGGGAAGAATTTGACAAGCAGTATGAGGCCTTAAAAGGCCGTTTAATGGATGACATGATCACCGAAGTCCTGATATTACAGGAGGCGCAGAGAAAAGGCTACGATGCCACAGAGCAGATCAATACCCAGATAAAACAAATTATGGAAGAGAATCAACTCACAACCACCGCGCAGCTCATCGAGGCCCTGAATCGTGAAAACATTAATTTCGAAGACTGGAAGAAGAATCTTGAAACGGGGATACTTCAACAATTTGTCTTCGGTGCTGAAGTGGGCCGCAGTATTGTTGTGGATGATGGAGAACTTTTAGAATATTACAACTTGCATCTCGAGGACTTCAGAGAACCCGAAGAATATACCATAAAAGGCATCTATGTTTCTTCAGATGGAAAAAGTGAAGAAGATGTCCAATCCAAGAAACAGGAGGTTGATGGAAAGATTGCTGCGGGAGAAGACATGTCAATTCTTGCAGCTCAGTATGGAGAGGGACCGGAAAAGGATGCCCAGGGAGATTTAGGGAGCTTTACTAAAGGACAGATGCTCCCTAACATGGAGCAGGCTGTTGATGGACTGGAAATTGGAGAAATAACGACATGGATCGAGATGCCAAACGGCTGGTATCTGCTGCGCCTGGAAGAAAAAAAAGAGAGCCGGGTCAAGGCTTTTGAAGAAGTCCGGGCTACAATAGAGACAGTACTTTTTAACGAGAAAAGTGCGATTGGGATC
>CAZLLG010000040.1:0-18018 GCA_964560275.1 uncultured Eubacteriales bacterium
GTAAGTTGGGCCTCAGCATTTTCGAAGACGATGTTCAAAGAAGAGATCATCCCGCAAATCAATTTGACGGATAGAAATGCTTTGGCTTTTGCCATATCATAAGTCTTTTTCTGAAGAATAGTCATAAACAAAGCACGTGTCAAACACGTTTTTAATTATTGGATGTTAAGGGATTGATAAACGTTCTTTATTTATATACCATTTCCACGGAAATACAATTCAGATCAGAAACATGTCATGATTATCCTTACCGGACCCGTTCACTCAGGCAAAACATCTCTACTCAAACGCGTTTCTCATGAATTGGAGAAGCAAGGGACCCTCGTTCATGGATTTTTGAGTGAGTCAGTTTGGGACAACAAGGACCAACCCATAGGATACGACCTTTATATTCTGCAGGACAAAAGATCTTTACCTTTTATCCGAAAAGAAGGTGAAGTCGGATGGGAGAAGATTGGGGACTATGTGTTTCTCCCTTCAGGACTGGTTGAGGCAAAAAGAATAATATCCAGCCATTCCCCCTCAAAATGGCTTTTTGTGGATGAAATCGGACCTCTTGAACTTCTAGAGAAGGGAATATGGCCGTCATTAAAACACACACTTTCTGTTCCATCGCAAAGAATTTTATGCGTAGTGAGAACACAGATATTGGATAATTTTCTGGCAAGAATTGAACATTCGGACATTCATGTCTATGATGTGAGGATTGAAAATATTTTTTCACTCATCCTAGAAAAGCTGACTTTGCTCGAGAAATAATGCACACACAACACATTTCCGGTTACCATGGAAAAATTCTCGAGGTCGATCTCACCAAATCAGAAATCCGAATCCTCCCTCTCGAGGTGGATATCGTTGAAGATTATCTAGGAGGCAGAGGTTTGGCCACCCGAATTTTCTATGACCATATAGATCCTGAGTGTGATCCGCTCTCCAGTGACAACGTTCTTGTATTCGCCACTTCTCCTCTCCTTGGCACGATGGCTCCAACCGCCTGTCGAGGTCATATGGTCTTTAAGTCCCCACTTACTGGAGCTATCGGAAGTCCAAATTGCGGGGGAACCTGGGCTCATGCCTTTAAAAACTCAGGATATGATGTTTTTATTTTAAAAGGCAGAGCTGCCGGGCCGGTTTATATCGATATTTATCCGGAAAGAGTTGAAATTCTATCTGCCGAACATCTATGGGGACTGGACGTGCACAAGACGGTCGATCTCCTCGGCACAAAGAAAACCGGAGGTCGACAGTCCCTCCGTGTTTTGTGTATTGGGCCCGCAGGCGAGAATTCTGTCCGTTTTGCGGCAGTTTTAAATGACAAAAACAGAGCCTATGGCCGAACAGGTCCTGGAGCTGTTTTCGGCAGCAAAAATTTAAAAGCGATCCGTGTGTCAGGGAAAGAAAAAATTTCGATAAAGGATAAGGAAACATACAAATCTGGATTGGAACAGGCTAGATATTTGATAAAGCAGGCGCCTGTCACAAAACGTCTTCTTCGCGAACTGGGAACATCCGGACTCCTCAAACTCATCGACGTCATTGAGATGCTGCCTCACAGGAATTTCCAGGATAATAATCACCTTGAAAAGAATTTAGATCTGGTTTCTGGAGAAGCCTTGAGAGAAAACATTCTAGAAAGGGCCGGAGGTTGCTACGGCTGCCCGATCGCATGTCAAAGACACACACGTGTGGGGACTAAGAAAGGAGAAGGCCCGGAATACGAAACCATGGTCATGTCAGGACCCAACTGCGATATATACAATTTGAATGCCATTGCTCGAGCCAACTACCTCTGCAATGAGCTGGGGATGGACACGATAAGCTTTGGCGGAACAATCGCCTGTGCCATGGAACTCTATGATAAAAATATCATATCGAAGAACAATACCGACGGACTTCCCGTACAATTTGGACATGCAGATATACTGGAAGACTTGGCAGAAAAAATTGCTTTTCGCCGGGGTTTTGGAGATGTTCTAGCAGAAGGATCTTATCGCCTGGCCAGCTCCTTCAAACATCCGGAATTATCGATGACGATTAAAAAACAAGAGATTCCTGCCTATGACCCCCGTGCCTCTTTTACGCAAGCTCTGGGCTATATGACGTCTCCTACTGGAGCATGCCACCTTCGCGGTGGATATGCTGTATCTCTTGCCTTTTTCAGTGGAACCAAGGAAATTCCCAGGTACAGTCTTCTGCAGTCCCCGATTGCTATTCGAAATATGCAGAATCTAGGCATTATTCAGGACAGCCTGGGGATTTGCCGGTTTACTGGATTCGCTTTTTCAACAGATCCATGGGCCCGGATGGTCACAGGAGTGACAGGATTAGAATTTTCAGCCGCAAGACTGGAAGAAGTGGCCAACAGAGTGGCAACTTTGGAAAGGATGTTTAATATCAAAGCTGGTCTGACGGAAGACGACGACACTTTGCCCGAAAGGTTCAATTCAGAATCCATTACAGTGGAGGGAAGAGACAGGGTCATTCCCAAGTCTGTCATGGAACGATTAAGGAAAGACTATTACGAAGTCCGGGGCTGGAATTCCCAGGGATTGCCGGCATCAAATTTGATCAAAAGTTTAAATTTGAAAGTGGTGAAATGAAAAAATCCAAAAACAAATGGAAAGGCAGCGATAACCTAATACGCCAATTTCAAGCCGTCGGTCAGGCGCTCCTGCAGATGGATCTTGAAGACAGCCACAGCGGAAATATCGCGATGCGCTGGACAGATGATAAAGGAGAGCATCGGATCGCTATCACATCAACTGGTTCACAAAAAGGCAGTCTTAAGCCCGAAGATATCTGCCTTCCCTCTATCTCAGAAACAGACTATGGCTACTATAAAGCCTCATCAGAAACCGATATTCATGCCAAAATCCTAGCCCTTTCAAACGTCAACGCCTCTATCCATGCCCATACAAAAGATTTGACTATAGTGACTTTGGATGATGAGGACAAACCTAATAAACCAAAAGATTTTATACCTATAGATCCTTTGGGCCACTTTTTTTTAAACTCTCGAGTTCCTGTGGATTGGGTGGAAATCCCATCAGGTTCTTCAGAAATGACAACGATAATCCCGGAAAGATTGAAAAAGCTTCCAGCCACAGTGATTCAAGGCCACGGGACATTTGTCAAAGGAAAAAGCCTGAAAGAGGCCCTTTTTCTTTGCTGCATAGCCAATAACTCCGGATATATCGTTCAGCTGGCAAGACGTCAAAATACAGATATAGAATCACTTCAGCAGAATATTTTGTCTAATCCAGACAAGTTTTTTTCTGCTTCTCCGTATGAATATTCAGACTCAAATGACTTACGATGTGATTTTCCCGAAGAGGACGAACTCGTAGAAGAATTCCGTATTACGGGCACGAGAATTTTTGAATCCCATCTCTCCCCGTTTCATACAGGTTCACTATCTGTCCGTGGTGTTCGAACGATGTTTTATGCTCCTAAGGCCTCCATGCCCCGACAGTTAGGCGGCCCGCTTTTGGAAGTCCCTCTTTCTGATTTGCCTGAAGATACTTCCGAAGCAAAACTGCATAAAGCCATTTACAAAAACAGTAATTTTCAAACTATTTTGCACTGTTATGTACCTGAAGCTGAAGCCCACGCCCATTTTATTTATCCGGGTGAAGCTAGACCGGCGGATCGTTTCGTCGCCATCGATGCCGAGGGAAGCTTTCTCTATCTCGTCATCCCAATTGTCTCACCTCAAACAGACATTAAGAAACTCGTAAATCTTCTGCATGATTACAAGGTTGTGGTTGTCAGAGGAGGAGGCGTGTGGGCGGTTGGAGAGCAATCTCTCTCCGAAGTTCTCCATCATCCCTCATCTGTCCGTGAGATATGCCTTTACCGGATAGGCGCTTTTGAACGCGGTTTAGATCTGAGAAAACTCGAACCCGATAAAGCAAAAAATTGGTAGATTGAATGTTCCAGCCTCGATTATTGACGGCGGCTCAGTATTTGATTTTCGTAATCTTTCACTGGGGCTATCCATTCGTTGGCTTGAGGAACATCCTTGTCAAAACAGTAGAAATCCCAAACAGCTCCGTAGGGCATTGCCTTGAGTTCCTCAAGAAGAGCCAGCCGTGAAAAATGGTCATTGCCATCCTCCAAGCTCTTTAAAAACTCTTGAGGTTCTAGCAGAGCACAGAGAAATCCCTTCAGTGTGGCCCTAACGCCCACAATCCAGGCCCCTACGCGGTTCAAACTTGCATCAAAAAAATCTAAAGCCACATGAACTCTATCCATCACATCTCCCCGTACAATTTCTTCGGCAATGTGTCTCAGATCATCATTAAATATCACCACGTGATCGCTGTCCCATCTTACTCCCCGGCTGATGTGAAGAAGAAGCTCATCAGAATACTGCAGGATAGACGAAATTTTATCAGGCACGGATTCCGTGGGATGAAAATGCCCCATATCCAAACAAGCCATCAGACTCTTTTCTAAGGCAAATCCTAGATAAAATTCATGGGACCCTACGACATAGGCTTCACTTCCTATCCCAAAAAGTTTGCTTTCAACAGAATCCTTGAGATTTTCAGATGAAAATTTTTCCTTATAGATTGTATCCAGCGAATTTTTCAGCCGCATGCGTGGAGTCCAGCGATCGACTGGATTATCCTTGGATCCATCCGGTATCCAAAGGTTATGAATGCTTGGAGATTTCTGTCTTTCCCCAAAATAGGATGCGATGAACCGACATCGCTTCACATGTTCGATCCAGAAATCTCTGATGGCCTTGTCACGATGACTCAGCGTAAATCCAGTTTTTGCTTTGGGATGCGAGAAGCATGTGGCATTGAGATCGAGCCCAAGATCTTTTTCCTTTGCCCACTGGATCCAGCTTTCAAAGTGCTTGGGCTCGATGGCATCTCTCTCCACCTTTTTACCCTGAAAATCACCATAGATGGCGTGAAGATTGAGACGGTGGAATCCAGGGATCAAAGAAAAGGCCTTCTCCAAATCCAAACGGAGTTCATCAATATTACGCGCTTGTCCGGGATAACACCCCGTAACTAGAATTCCTCCCCCCTCAAGATTTGCATCCGGTTTTTCAAATCCAGAAAGATCATCTCCCTGCCAGCAGTGGAGGGAAATCTTGATGGTCTCGAGTTTTTTCAAAACTTTTTCGGTATCCACACCCATATTTGCGTAACGATCTCTGGCTTCTGAATAGGCCTGCAATACTTTATTTTGTTTCATTTTTCTCTCCGTACAGAATGCAGTAGCTCTGAGAAAGACAAAAAGGCCTCTTCCCAAACACTGACATTTTCCGGCTGAAAGATTTCTAGAGGAAAAGAATTTCGGATGATGTCTCTGATTTCCTTTAACGAGTGGATATGTCCTAAGGCTTTGGCTTGAATCAAGATATTTCCCAGAGCCGTGGCTTCACTCGGACCTGCAAAAACTGGACGGGACGTAGCATTCGCTGCAAACTGACAGAGAAGCCGGTTTTTAGCTCCTCCTCCAATAATATGGATACACTCAATTGTTTGAGAACTTATTGATTCCAGCTGTTCAAGCACAAATCGGTATTTCAGAGCCAAGCTCTCCAAGATACACCTGACATAGGAGGCAAGATTCTTCGGTAGAGGTTGATCCGTCATGGCACAGAAACGGTTGATTGCTCCTATCATATCTACCGGATTGAGAAAATCGGGCCAGTCGGGATCTAAAATCGATTGAAAGGCAGGAGCCGTCATGGCTGCATCCGTCAGATTTTTATAGCTGACCTGTTTATCCCTAGCCCAAATTTTCCGGCACTCTTGAAGAAGCCAGAGTCCCATAATGTTTTTTAAAAACCTAAAAGTGCCTTCTACGCCTCCCTCATTGGTGAAGTTCAATTTTAAGGCCATGTCGCTAATGATCGGTTTTTGAATTTCGATTCCCATGCAAGACCATGTTCCCGAACTGATGAATGCCCAATTTTTGTCTTCAGCCGGAACAGCTGCCACGGCCGATGCCGTGTCATGAGAGGCCACGGCAATGACAGGAATTTCCTGCATCCCTGTCTCTTTACATATGGATTTGTTAAGTGCTGATATTTTTGTTCCCGGTGGAACGATGTCCTGCATTACGGATGTTGGAACGTTTAAAACATCGAACAGTTCTTTCTCCCACTTTTTTTCACGGGGATTATAGAGCTGAGATGTCGTGGCATAGGTAAATTCTGTCGCTTTTTTTCTTGTCAAAAAGAAATTGAACAAATCCGGCATAAAGAGAAGACTTTTTACATATTGCAGAAGCGGCGATTGATCTCTCTTTAAGGCATACAGCTGAAAGAGGGAATTGAATTGGAGAAATTGGTTTCCGGTAAGTGTATAGACTCTCTCTTTTGGAATATAATGAAAAAATTCCTCCATAGCCCCCTCATTTTTTGGATCTCTGTAAGCAAAGGGCAGAGAGAGGAGTTTCCCGTTTTTACCCAAAAGAGAAAAATCCACTCCCCAAGTATCGATCCCCAGGCTATCGGTATTATGGCCTTGTCGGACACAATCTTTTATGCCTGTTTTTATCTCTTTAAAAAGGTTGTGGACATCCCAATAGAGGTGTCCCTGATCTGGAAGCATTCCGTTAGGAAAACGCGTGACTTCCTTTAAGGTCAATCTGCTATTTTCGAGATGACCCACGATGGATCTTCCACTTTCTGCTCCTAGATCAAACGAGAGATAAGAGTGCCCACCCATGCATCGACAATTACCACACCGTGAAAAAGCTGTCAACCGGCTTGATTTTTTTCAAAATCTAAATAATATGAGAAAAGTCACCATGCCAAAAGAAACCATGACTTCTCTAGAAAGGTGGAGGGCAGTCCTGGCAAGAGAAAAACCCGATCGCATTCCCATGGATTATTGGGGAACCGATGAGACAACACGTGGGCTTTTGAAGCATTTAAGATGTTTAAACAGACGTCAGATGTTTAAAAAACTGCACATCGATTATCTCTACCGCGTGGAACCCGATTATATCGGACCCAAAATCCCCAGGAATTTTGATGTTTTTGGCTGTCGTTACCGCCACATCCATTACAACAACGGGACTTATAAAGAAAACATTTCAAACCCTCTGTCCGAGTTCCATTCAATTAAAGAGATCAAACAAAACTACCATTGGCCAAATCCTGATTGGTGGGATTATTCTGTTCTCCCTAAAAAGTTGAAGGGAAAAGAGGATCTTCCTATCACTGGAGGATCCTACGAACCTTTCCTCATTTACAAAAAACTGAGGGGAGAGGAAAATGCCTTTGTCGATTTGATTCAAAATCCTGACATCGTCCACTACTGCATGGAACAACTCTTTCATTTAGGCCGTGAAGAATTCATTCGTGTCTATGACCAGATCCATGGTCATGTGTTGCTGTCCTATGTCGCAGAAGATATGGGGGCACAAAACGATCTTATGATCTCTGTCCCGCACATCCATGAATATCTCCTCGAAAACATGAAAAAACTCATAAACCTTGCACACCAAGCCGGAGTCTATGTTTTTCATCACAATGATGGAAGCATCAGACGGATTCTACCGGATATGATCGCTCTAGGAATCGACGTGCTGAATCCGATTCAATGGCGGTGTGACAATATGGATCGCTCTGAACTCAAGCGAGATTTCGGTCAAAAAGTCATCCTGCATGGAGGTGTGGATAATCAAATAACACTCCCTTTTGGAACCCCTGATGAAGTCCGAAATGAAGTTTTAGACAATCTCAGGATCCTTGGTTTGGGAGGAGGATATATCCTGGCCCCCTGCCACAATATTCAGCCCAATACACCTGTTGAAAATATCCTTGCCATGTACGAAACCGGCTACGAACACGGCTGGACATAAGATAAGCTAGAAGGACCTCGATTTGGTGGTACCCGGCACGGAGTATCTTTCCCTACGCGAAGACCCTCCCACCGCACCACCATACGCTCCGGGTAAGATACCACCGCGCCATCCACCCGATCGAGGTCCTTCCAACGTATGAATAGATATGAGACATGGGATTGGAAATTGATTTTGGGGGAGTTATTCATTATAATCTGGGCATTATGAAATGGGTTTACATCGAAGATATTGCCTCCTTTAAAGACCAAGAAGTCGAAATTAGAGGATGGCTGTACAACAAAAGATCAAGTGGGAAGATTAGGTTTCTGCTCGTCCGTGATGGAACGGGGCTCATCCAGGCTACACTTTTTGATCCAGGAGCAAACAAATCTCTTTTTGATAAATTTGATGAACTCACACAAGAATCGTCCTTTAAAATCAGGGGATTTGTCCGCGAGGATAAGAGAGCCCCTAGTGGATATGAACTGAACATAACCGACATAGAAATTCTTCAAATTGCTGAAGAATACCCCATCACTCCCAAGGAACACGGCATTTCTTTTCTTATGGAGCACCGGCATCTTTGGCTTCGGTCTCAGAAACAAAATGCCGTCCTTAAAATCCGCGCGGAAGTTATACGGGCAATTCGTGATTTTTTCGATGGACGAAAATTCCGGCTCATGGATACTCCTATTCTCACACCCAGCGCATGTGAAGGCACGAGCACACTTTTTGAGACCGAATATTTTGACCAAAAGGCATACCTCAGCCAGAGCGGTCAGCTCTATAACGAAGCGACCGCAATGGCCTTCGGTAAGGTGTACTGTTTTGGACCCACATTTCGCGCGGAAAAATCAAAAACCAGAAAACACCTGATTGAATTCTGGATGGTTGAGCCTGAGGTGGCTTTTGCTGCACTCAAAGATATCATAGATTTGAGTGAAGATCTCGTTCTCTTTATTTTGGAGAGAGTCCTCCAACGGAATAAAAACGATCTGGACATGCTCGAGAGAGACAGGCAGCCTTTAGAAACAATCAAAAAGCCTTTTCCAAGGGTGACCTATGATGACATCCTCCCAAAATTACAAGAAAAAGGATCTAAAATTGAATGGGGCATGGATCTGGGTGCTTCCGAAGAATCGATCCTTCCCGAAATCTATGACTGTCCCGTGTGTATCACACACTTTCCAGCCGCCATAAAAGCGTTTTATATGCAGCCTGATGCGCAGCGGCCAGATACCGTCCTCGGCGTCGATGTTATGGCCTCTGAAGGATACGGCGAACTTATTGGAGGAGGACAAAGGATTCATGATCCCGAGCTCCTCGAGCAAAGGATCAAAGAACACAATCTTCCTCGAGAAGACTACAAATGGTATCTGGATTTAAGACGATACGGCTCGGTCCCTCATTCGGGATTCGGCCTCGGAGTGGAACGGATGCTTTCTTGGATCTGCAAAATCCAGCATATCAGGGAAACCATTCCCTTCCCACGGCTCTTGTATAAGATTTATCCCTAACTCCTTAAACATGGACACAGCAAGGTCCAATTTAAATAAATTCAATCCCTTTGGAATGGTTCTTTTTATCTACATCACTTTGATTATCCTCATCATCACTTTCACCCCATTCCAATTCGAATTTTCTGAAAAAATCCATTTCAAATGGGGAAGCAATGTCCATGACACAATAAACAATATTTTTCTTTTTATCCCCTTCGGATTCTTTTTTCATCTTACCCTAAGAAGAAAAAAGACTTCCACCGTGATAGGGAATGTTTTAATTTTAAGTTTTTTATTCAGTGCTCTGATCGAATTTTTCCAGTCCTATCTCATCGGACGCACTTCGACTGTCATGGATCTTTTCACCAACACGGTGGGAGCATTTGTAGGGGCCATAATTTTTTTGTTGGCAAAAAAAATACTTCGTGAAGAATCCGGGGGATTGCTCACTCTTGAATTACCACTTTTCTACGTGGTTTATCTTCTCATCCCATTGCTATGGCTCAATGGACTGGCTTCAAGCAAAGATGTCGCCCACATATGGCTTATTATTCTTCTTGGCAGTATCGGCGGTATTGTTCTGTCCGCTATTTTCAAACATCGCCGCCAGTTTGCAGTTCATTTATCCCCCGCAATCCTAGCAATTTCGGCTATGGTTTGGTTCTTTTTGGCTTCTGTCCCCGCCTTCTTCCATTCAAAGTTGCTTGTGATGATGTTTGGCTTATTCGTTGGTTTTATAGTTTTTCTCATGAGCGAAAAAAAGGCAAACACTTCAGAAGACCAACGTTTTGAGATCCCCACCTTGAAGCGTATCTTGCCCATATTATTTCTCTATCTCTCCTTGATTATTTTCTGGCCTCCAATGATACCTCAATTGAATATTAAATTTGTCATGGGTTTGGAGAGATTAAGCGGGGCAGTCACTTCAGGCCGAATTTTTTATTTAATGGAATTTATCGTAGCCATCACACTGCTGGGCTATATATTGGCAGAACTCTATGGACGCTGGACAGAAAAATCCAAAAAAAATGTCGTGTGGATTTATTTTTTGGTTATCACAATCGCAGTTGAATTGGAATTTATCCGTGCTATTCACCCGCTCCATAGCTTCAGTCTCCTGCATTTTCTTTTTGCCATCCTAGGGGGGATTTCAGGAGTTCTGATCTATCGTTTTCAATTCAGAGAAATTCTCAAAGCCCGCAACAAATGAAAAATATTGCTTTGATCAGTTTAGGATGTGCAAAAAATCTGGTTGACAGTGAAGTTATGCTGGGCTACCTCGCTGATAATAAATATTCTTTTGTCAGCAAGCCCGAGAAAGCTGATATCATCATCATCAACACATGCGGGTTCATCCAACCTGCAAAAAAAG
Organism: uncultured Eubacteriales bacterium; assembly: GCA_964560275.1. Taxonomy (GTDB): domain Bacteria; phylum Acidobacteriota; class Aminicenantia; order Aminicenantales; family Aminicenantaceae; genus JAUWVG01. Next base: position 10,693 of record CAZLLG010000040.1, read on the forward strand.
AAGCTGTAGATACTATCCAAATGGCTCTTGACCTGAAAAAAAAAAGAAACCACACCAAGGTCATTGTAACAGGATGTTACATGGAGAGAAATGCAGCAGAACTTGAAGCCAAATTCCCAGGGATCGATGGCTGGATCGGCGTGAATGATTTCGACAAAATTGTTCAAGTGGTAGAGGGAAAAACACATGAAAAGGCGGCCAGAAGTTTTCTTTATGATCATCTCTCTCCGCGCTTTCAATCAACTCCGGCAGGATGGGCCTATGTTAAAATATCAGAAGGATGTTCACATTCCTGTTCTTTCTGTACAATTCCTCTCATCAAGGGCCCCTACCGGTCCCGACCAATGTCTTCTATTGTTTTGGAAGTGGAAAGACTGGCAGCAAATGGTGTGAAGGAAATCAACCTGATCTCCCAAGATTCGACCTCTTATGGTCGTGACCTCAATCTCTCTGATGGTCTCTCATTGCTCCTGGAAAAATTAGTGAAGATTAAACCCATCGCTTGGATTCGTATCCTCTACGGTTACCCTGAAGAAGTGACAAATCGACTTTTAGGAATCATGCAGCATGATAAAATTTGTTCCTACCTTGATATCCCTTTTCAACATTCCGATCCTAGGATCCTAAAACAGATGAAAAGAGGATTGGATGGAGAACGGGCACTCGAGAAGATTTGGAAAATCCGGGACAAACTTCCAGATGTGGCCATCAGGACTTCTCTGATCGTAGGTTTTCCAGGGGAAGGCCATAAAGAATTTGAAAATCTTGAACACTTTATCCGGAAAGCCCGGTTCAACCATCTCGGCGTCTTCACGTATTCTCTCGAACAAGGCACAAAAAGTTTCGCTTTGGGCGATCCTGTGGAGACAAACGAAAAGGAACGTCGAAGAGACAGGCTTATGTATGTCCAGACTGAAATTTCTTATCTTCTCAATAGAAAATATCTCAATCGTAGTCTGGATGTTCTGATTGAAGGACAGTTGGAGCAAGACAACTCGGTTCTTCTCGGCCGGTCACAATTTCAGGCTCCGGAAGTGGATGGTGTGGTGTTTGTAGATTCTTTAAAACAGGCTACTGGCAAGATCAATTCCATTCAAAAAGTTGAAATCAACAGCCGGGACATATATGATCTATACGGAGTTTTTAAATCATGATTTTTTTTTCAAAACTATTATCAACTTTTTTTGGTGCTGGATATTTTCCTGTCGGACAGGGAACTCTCGCAAGCTTTTTAGTTGTATTGATGTACAAATTTTTTCTGTACAAGCTTCATTGGGCGTATTACCTCCTGCTCATTCTGGTTGTTTATGTTTTGGGAGTCGTTTGTTCTTCGGTTCACTCGACTGCCCTCAAAAAGAAGGATCCCCATGAAATCGTTATCGACGAAGTCTCGGGGCAACTCCTTGTCCTTTTTCGGCTTAATCCTACCTGGTCTCTCCTGCTGATTAGCTTTTTTTTGTTCCGTCTTTTCGACATTGCCAAACCATTTCCGATTAGACAGATAGAAAAGTTTCCCAAAGGATGGGGAATTATGACTGACGACATTATGGCGGCAATCTATTCAGGCATACTTGTGCATCTCTTTCTTCTTTTGAAATGAAATCGAGCCCTGTTCCAAAAATTGAAATCATCGCTGTGGGGTCTGAACTCCTTTCCCCTTTTTTTCAAGACACCAATTCTCTCTTCCTGATCGAACGGCTGAACGATTTGGGATTAGAGGCCAACTTTAAGACCACTGTTGGAGACAACTGGGACGATCTCAAGCTGGCTTTTCACAACAGCCTGGCACGAGCACATATCATTTTTATCATGGGAGGCCTTGGCCCAACAAAAGATGACCGGACGCGGGAAGCACTGGCATCTGTTCTCGAACGAAAGCTTTTATTTCGGAAGAGTGTTTATGAACAAATACTCGAGCGGTTCCGACGCCGTGGGATTCCCATGCCCTCGGTGAACAAAAAACAGGCTTATGAGATTGAAGGATCAGAATTGCTCGACAACCCAAAAGGAACTGCCCCAGGAATCTGGTTTGAGACTCCTTTAAACACCATCGCTGTACTCCCAGGCCCTCCGACCGAACTGAAGCCGATGTTTGAGACAAGTGTATGGCCAAGAATATTGAAATTTCAGCGAATTTATTCCATTCGAAAAATCCTAAAAATTACTGGATTGACAGAATCAAGGGTTGAATCACTCATCAAAAAATATTACCCCAAAGGCAAGGATTCAAGGCTCAGCACTCTTGCCCATCCAGGACAGATAGAAATCCATCTCCTCTGCCAATCTCAGAAAAGTTTAGCGCATGCTGAAAAGAAAATGAAGGATTTATGTAATCCTTTGCTCAACAAGCTCGGAGAGAATGTATTTTCTACTTCAGGTGAAGACCTTGAAGAAATTGTGGGGACTCTGCTGCGGCAAAGACAACAAACCGTGGCCGCTGCTGAATCCTGTACCGGAGGATTTCTTGGACACCGGTTGACTAATGTTCCAGGCAGCTCTGACTATTTTCTCTTGAGCATTACGGCCTATCACAACAACCAGAAGAGCCGTTTTCTCCAGATTCCTCAAGATCTTTTAGACGAGTATGGAGCGGTCAGTTCTGAGATTGCATGCGAAATGGCAAAAGGAATACGAGAGAGAGGTTCCGCCGATTATGGGCTGGCGATAACCGGCATAGCCGGGCCTGGCGGTGGCACGGCGGACAAGCCTGTCGGTCTTGTCTATATAGCTCTAGCTGGAAAACATTATTTGGAAGTGAAAAAAAATCTCTTTTTGGGGGGCAGAGAAATAATTAAATTCCAATCCAGCCAAAAAGCCCTTGATATGTTGCGCCGATACCTCCTACAATTCTCTTAAAGCCATGAGAACCTTTATTGCCGTCGATCTAGACGACAAGTTAAAAAAACACTTTGTTCATTTCATCAAAAATCTTGATACGGGAGATGGGAGTGTCAAATGGATCACCATGCAGGGGATGCATATCACTCTCAAATTCCTCGGCGAAATTCCAGAATCACAAAAATCTGATGTCGAGAGTGTATTAGATAAAGTGACAGACAAACACTCTCCATTTTTGCTCAGTTGTAGAGGGGTCGGAACTTTTCCTCACAAATCGAGAAATCCCAGAGTTTTATGGATCGGCTTCGACAAAAATGAAACTCTCGAAGCACTGCACGCCGACATCGCAGAAAAATTAACTGGACTTGGATTTCCCAAAGAGCACAGGCTCTTTTTTCCTCATTTGACTTTGGGCAGAGTTAAAAAAAGGGATCATATCCATACAATACTTTCCAGACTTCAACCCTATCACCATGAACATTTCGGTGATATAATCGTAAAGAAGGTGATATACTACAAAAGCACACTTAAGCCAACTGGAGCCGAATATACAGCTCTTTCGAAACATGAACTCAAATGACAATACTTTTTGTCCTTCTTTCTTATCTTTTAGGTTCGTTCCCTTCAGGCTATCTTCTTTTTCGATTTAAGAACAAGGGGGACATTCGTGATTTTGGCAGTCAGAGTATCGGAGCAACAAATGTCCTCAGAACATCAGGTTGGAAGCTGGCCATTCCTGTGGCAGTTCTAGATATATTCAAAGGATTTTTCCCGGTTTTTCTAGGGCTTAAGCTCTTTGAAGACAGTCGCTGGGCGCTTGTATTTGGTTTTTGTGCCATTGTTGGACACTGTTATCCAATTTTTTTAAGATTTAAAGGTGGAAAAGGAGTTGCTACAGCGGCCGGTGTCTACGCGGTCATTGGACCCATCCCTCTTCTTCTCATGATAGCCGTGTTTGTTCTAGTTATATCTATAACCAGGTATGTCTCGTTAGGATCCATACTTGGAGTTTTAAGTTTTCCCTTATTTTCTTATTTTTTTCAAGGAGAAGCCGAACTCCTCTTTTTGGGTGTTGTTGTATTCCTTCTCATAACATTTAGGCACAGAGAAAACGTCCAAAGGCTGATTAAGGGAAATGAAAGAAAACTTGGAGAAAGACTCACATGAAAGCCTGTGTAATCGGAGGCGGAACTTGGGGAAGCGCCTTTGCCCTCCACTTGGGATCAAAAAATATCCAAACCAATCTTTGGATTCGGGAAGAGGAAGTGTACGAGCAGACGCTTCGCTATAAAGAAAATAAGACCTTCCTTCCAGGAGCTGTCTTTCCATCCTCTGTGTCTTTTTTTGACAATATAGAAAATGCCGTTCAGGATGTAGGCCTTGTTTTTATCGCTGTTCCATCAAAATTCTGTCGATCCGTCTACGAACAATTGGCCCCGCTATTGTCTGAAAAAACAGTCTTAGTCAGCTTGACTAAAGGGATAGAAGAGGATTCATTGCTGAGGATGAGCCAAGTTATGGAGGATGTCTTTTCGCCTCACTTCACGCCCAAAATTGCAGTCCTCTCCGGCCCAAGTTTTGCACGAGAGGTCGTGGAATCCCACCCTACAGCCGTCGTTGTAGCATCCAAAGATGCCTCCTTATCAAAAACTATCCAGCATCATATCTCGAACTTGACATTCCGAGCCTATACGTCCGAGGATATCACAGGCATTGAAATTGCTGGAGCCTTAAAAAACGTGATTGCCATTGCTTCAGGAATTTCGGAAGGTCTTCAGTTTGGAGCAAATTCCATGGCTGCTTTGGTGACACGTGGACTGGCAGAAATGACAAGACTTGGGACTAGATTAGGTGCAAGACCTGAAACTTTTGCAGGATTGGCAGGAGTAGGCGACCTCGTGCTCACATGTACTGGACGGCTGAGCCGGAATCGGTATGTCGGCTATGAGCTCGGTAAAGGCAGACAACTTGAGGAGATCGTTAGCGGCATGAAAATGATCGCCGAAGGGATCACAACAACTCTCTCTGGATGGCAGTTGGCTCAAAAAAATAAAACAGAAATGCCCATATGTGAACAAATTTTTCACATCCTGTACAAGGGAAAAGATCCCAGGTCTTCCCTACAGAACTTAATGTCTAGAAAACTAAAAGAGGAATAAATGAAGATAAAAACAACCTTAATTTTCTTAGTTTGTTTCCAAATCATATCCTGTGCAACCTCTCAAAACAGAGCCACAAAAGCCAGAGAAAAAGATCCTCGTTACCAGTATAATATGGGACTTTTTTATTTAAATTCCAGTCAACTCGACTTATCCATCAAACATCTGAAGGAATCCCTGTCACTTGAACCGCAAAACCATTTAACTCTCAATGCTCTGGGTTTAGCCTTTTCAATGAAAGGAAACTTGGATGAATCCGTCAAATATTTCACTAAATGTTTAACAATCAATCCAGCTCTTGCGGAAGCTCACAATAACCTAGGATTAGTCTATCAAGAAAAAGGACTCCTGGACAAAGCCGAAGAACATTTTATAGCTGCCAGTTTGGACACACAATACAGTTCCAGGCAACACCCCTTTTATAATCTGGCTCGGCTCTATTTCACTCAAGATAAAATGAAGGAAGCTCTCTTCCAGGTTCAGAGATCTCTTGAAATTAAGCATGATTTTCCCCGTGCACTCAACCTGGAAGGATTGATCTTTTCAAAGCTGGGCCAATTGGATAATGCCATTCTAAGTTTTGAAAAAGCCTTAAAAACCACACCAGACGATATCGATTTAAATTTTAATCTGGCAGAAGCCTATTTTAATAACAGACAGTTTGAAAAGGCAAAACAGATATTTAACTCCCTTTATCTCCAAGTCAGTGATAGAGAGTTGAAGAAGAAAATTGAAGATTATTTGAGAAAAATCAAATAATCTGCATCCATTATATTTATATTCCGGCGTCTTTCCTCAGCGATCCGACTTTATCTGTTTTTTCCCAAGAGAATTCATCTTCCGAACGTCCAAAATGACCGTATGCCGATGTTTTTCTATAGATAGGTCGAAGAAGATCAAGAGATTCAATCATCTTTTTTGGATGGAGTTCAAAATGAGCATGAATCAAATCTTTGATCTTGTCCTCAGATATTTTAGCTGTACCGAATGTGTCCACCATGATGGAGACAGGATACGGAATCCCGATAGCGTAGGCCAGTTGGACCTCCAGTTTATCGGCTAGTTCTGCTGCAACGAGGTTTTTGGCGATATAGCGTGCCATGTATGAACCAGAGCGATCGACCTTGGAGGGATCCTTTCCAGAGAAACAACCTCCTCCGTGACTCCCTACACCTCCGTACGTGTCTACAATGATTTTCCGTCCGGTTAGACCTGAATCAGCAAAAGGTCCCCCCTGCTCAAAACGGTCAGTTCCGTTTATATAGTATTTTGTATTCTTATCCAGCATATCAGCCGGCAGGACGTCTTCTATAACCATTTTTTTTACGTCCTCTCTGAGATCGTCCATTTTGACATAGCGATCATGCTGGGCGGCAATAACGACTGCATCAATCCTTTTAGGCAAATCACCCTCATATTCAATTGTCACTTGAGATTTCCCATCCGGCCGAAGATAATTCAGGATTTTTTCCTTCCTCACCCTAGTCAATCTCTTGACAAGCTTATGGGCCAACATGATGGGCATCGGCATGAGTTCATCCGTCTCCCGGCAGGCATATCCAAACATGAGGCCTTGGTCTCCCGCTCCCTGTTCGTGTTCACTGGTTTCATTGACACCCATTGCGATATCTGGAGACTGCTCATGGATGGATGAGATCACACAACAGGTTTCATAATCGAATCCATATTTTGCCCGAGTGTATCCAATCTCTTTGACCGCTTTCCTGACAACCTTTTGAAAATCACAATAGCCATTGCTTGTGATCTCTCCAGCAATAAGCACAAGGCCTGTTGTGACCAAAGTTTCGCAGGCAACACGACTCTGAGTATCCTGCTTTAGCAGATCATCAAGAATTGAGTCCGAGATGCAATCACAGATTTTATCAGGATGCCCTTCTGTCACTGATTCCGATGTGAAAAAATGAATGCCTTTTTTACTCATGGCAACCTCCTAATAAGCCGAGTAAGCCAAGTGAATGATTTTAACTAAAAAAATTAGCACAAACGGTGTTAATTTTCAATTCTGTTTTTAGCGGATCCAGGAAAGACAAGTTAATTTTATGTTGAATTCTATACGGGATTCATGATACATAGGCATTTAAGAGTCACGGCCTATGGAACAACTCATCATTGACAGCGAGCTCACAGAAACAGATAAAGTTCGAAGTTTTTTAAATAAATACTTGGTGAATTTAAATCTCTCTGAAGAAGATTATTTCGCTATAGAACTTTCTCTTCTCGAGATATATACAAATATAGTGAGATATGCCTATCCAGAAAAAAAGGATAAAATCTTTTTAAAAATCTGGAGAGACAAAAAGAAATTATT
>CAZLLG010000041.1:0-10943 GCA_964560275.1 uncultured Eubacteriales bacterium
TATGCTTGATCCAAAGGATCCCTGGCCTGGCGGGTATAGGGTGGCCGACACCTGGCCGAAAATTGAATAATTAATGGAAGGCAGTTATTGCCTATATGTTTTCAAATCTGTTTTATATGGATCAATAATTAATCTTCCCCTAGATTGGATGAATTCTATATCATTTTGAGCTTTCTTCATTATATTCTTTGTGAAGATGTCGAACTCTCGACTCTCTGTGTTTGATCACAAGATTTCTCTATGATATAGGTTGAAGGGGATATCAGAAGGCGGGAATTAGACAAATATGTGAGTAAAACGCGACCAGTCCAAACATCGATGTTTTCTCAAATGAGGCAGTGCTGTATGAAAAGACTGTGGCTCAAGCACCCTCCACAGAGCCTTCCCATGCCTCCATTTTCACCTCCCTGTTAGTCAGCCATCATGGTGCATTTTTCGCACGCAGAGTGGCTTTGGACGACAATCTCGCCACCATGGCTGAGATTCTTAAAGAAAAAGGCTACCGGACACACCTATGATGGCCTTTTGCCCAACCAGATCAAGGCCAAACTTCTTAGAGACATTAATATTGGCAAAAAGACCATCACCGATGCCGATCGTACTCACATCATCGCAACCTATGATGCGGAGATTCGCTCTATGGATGCGGCATTCGGCAGTCTAATCGATGGTCTTAAAAAACGTGGGTTGTACGATAACACCTTCATCATTTTTACCTCAGATCACGGTGAGGAGCTCGGCGAGCACGGCAGAATGGGCTGGCACTCCCACGCGCTGTGGGACGAGCAGCTGTTGGTACCCTTGTTGGTGAAATTCCCCAATCAAATCTTTGGCGGCACGCAGGTTAAAAACCAAGTGCGTTCCATTGATATTCTGCCGACGGTTGTGGACGTGTTGGGTATCGATCCGTTGAAAATTTTTGAAGGAGAAACCCTCATCTCACTCGCTGAAGGCAAAGAGGAAAAGGACCGGCCAGCAGTAAGCCAACTGGATGTGAAAAGAAACAAAGTTCCGGTTTCTCTGAGGACCAGAGACTGGAAATATTACGAACTGCACTCCCGCACACGCTGGCTGATCAACCTCAACGAGGATCCAAAAGAGCAGGTCAATTCCATCAAACAGAAACCACAACAAGTAATGCGTATGATCAAACACCTCGATGCACTGTTGTCAGCGAGACAGGAGAGCCGTTTAGATGGGGGAGTGCAGATGGACAAAGCCCTCAAAGAGCAATTAATAGCCTTGGGCTACATCGGCAAAAAACAGCAATAACCAAGCAGCTTTTCGGTTTGGGTTTGCTCCTTGGTATGGTCCGTTACAATGATGAATCGCAGCAAATAATGGGAGTAAACCCCTCTTTTTTTTTTATTTTCTTCTAAAAGGAGTCCAAGGTCGTCGTTCTTCCAGAGGCAGAAGATAAGGACATAAAACATGTTAGACTTTTCAAGCAGGTGTTTTAGTAGTTATGAGATAAAGCGCTTCTTGAGGTGAAGAAAAATATTCGACTCCACCTTCGGTAACAAGTGCCTGCTCATGATCCCACCAGAATAAATATTGGTCTTCGTGTTCGCTGGAGGGCGATGGCATATAGATGAAATATTCTAAAACAAAGTGGTGATTAGGCGGGAGAGGTATATCCCACATCCACTCCGGACCATTAGAGCCAATCCTGGGGCCAAAATAATTTTCGAACTTTCTCTTCCGTGCCCCTTTTCCCATGCCATGGCAGTCGATATTGAGGTGGGTTTTATTTGGCTCAAAACCTGCAGTATACGCGGGGAAATTGTTTTTTTGGGTAAACAAATGCAATTGTTCGTCTCTTATGATAATCCCTTCATCTTCGAATTTGGCCTTGTAGTTCTTGACTATTTCTCGAGGTGTAAGTCCCACCTTGATGGTCTCTGCAAGAATTTTATCGATTTTCCGATATTCTGCCCAAAGTTTTTTTATGTCTGGAGGCGGTTCAGTCTCTCCTTCACGGAGCACATAGGCGAACCTTCCCTGGCTTGGGGCTGCAACGATGTCGCCACCTTGAATCACAACGTTTTCATGGCCTGAAGTCCGTCCTCTCTGGGAGACTCCTAAGCCTCTTCGGCGAAAGACAGTCACTCCTACGTCGCGATTCTTGGTCACACCAGGCTTGATTTTGGCAAAGGCTTTCTTCGCGCGTTCATCTTCATTTTTACGCATTTGTCTGAGTAGTTTAATTTCACTCGGTACCTTTCGGATAATGTAATCCATCATCACATATTCAGATGAAACTATCCTGCTTGCATATTTATCCCCCAGCTCTTTAGTCAATAGAAAGAAGTCTGTATACGAAAGACCGTCTTGAGCTCTTGTTGTGGTCGGATAGGGTCCCAGATTTTGCTTGAAATTTAGTGCTATACGTTGGGGATCACGTTCTTCAACGAATTCTCTGAGGCCCTTGAATCTGTAATCATATTCTGTTTCTGGGCCTCCTGGCGGTTGCTTCACAAGAATTGGGTCGTCGATTATGTCGTAGGCACCACATTCTTCGACCAACTTAGTGTCCCAATGCACTCGCCATGTTTCTCCAGCATGTGAAGCTCCCCAGCGGCGTCCGAGAATTGCACGTTCGATCCGGTCACTGCCACGGTTTGTGAAGATAAATACACCAGAGGTGCTCCCCAGTTCTTCTGCTCCAAAGAGATCTGGAATAGTTTCTCTCATCACATGAATCCACATGTCGACACTGTTCTTCCTCATAACTTCAGGCAGGACGAGGTCAAATTTTTCCCGGCGAATCTGATTATTCCATTCCTTTAAATCGTCTTCGTTTTCAGGCTTTTGACCGGCCGCTGCCACATGGCACAGTCCTAAAAACACGGTCAAAGAAAGAATCGTATAAAAAATTTTTCGAGTAGACATCAGACAGCTCCTTAAAACCTTTTTGATTCAGGATGTTCGGATTGACACTCAGGGCACTCTATTGTTTTCGTCCCTCTAGCTAGGCGACATTAGGATATAAATTTAGGGATTAAGTGTCAAACGTGTTAATGCTACCTTATGCGCTAATCTGCCGTCCCGCCCCCATCGACAACAAGATTGGCTCCCGTCATAAAGGAAGAATCATCCGATGCAAGAAAAAGGGCGGCTTTGGCAATCTCTTCAGGAGTACCGACCCGGCCCATCGGGCGTTGGGCTACTGCCTGCGCCAAGTATTTGTCCCAAGCCAATCCACGCATCCTGGCATCTTCATCGAGCATCGGTGTTTTTACATCGCCGGGACAGAGGCAGTTAACACGAATACCTAGGTCTGCATGATCGATAGCCATTGCCTTGGTCATCAGAACGACACCGCCTTTGGAAGCGCAGTAAGAAACCGCTTTGTTTCCACCCACGATTCCCCATCCGGAACCGTTGTTGATTATCACCCCGCTTCCCTGCTTGATCATTGAAGGCAATACGAACTTGGACATCAAGAATGTTCCTTTGAGGTTGATATCGATGGTGAGATCCCACTCCTCTTCCGAACAGTCGAGAGCATTGTTAGCAAAATAGACACCGGCATTATTGAACAGGACGTCTACTCTGCCGAATGCCTCGAGAGTGGCCTCCACCGTTTTTCGGCATTCTGCTGGAGACCGGACATCAGCAATGACGAAGACGGTTTGTCCACCGGTCTTTTCTATTTCTTCGACAACTTCTTGACATCTTTTTTCATCTCGGCCTGTGATGCACATTTGGGCCCCTTCTTTAGCAAAAAGTGCGGCTGTCGCTTTTCCAATTCCAGAGTTGCCTCCGGTTATAATCGCCACTTTGTTGGCCAGTTTCATTTTTTCCTCCCTACTTTTTCTCATGCCTCATAATCGCATGAGCGAACTCAAGAATATTATCCGTTCTTTTCGACTTTTTCAATGGATAGGGGATTGTATCGGGATGAAGATTTTTCCCTGAAAAAAAAAACCTTTATTTTTTGGTCAAAAAAGATAAGATAAAGACCAACATTCCAACACAATGAGATTGAGTTATTATCCTCGGCAAAAATCGATACAGACTAGTCTGTGGAGACGAAATCTGTAGAAGAATCTTAAAATGATAGATCATAGGAGGGAGAAAGAATGAGAAATCGACATTCAAATTTTTGGAAAATGATGCCGGCATTGATCGCAGTCCTGATGTTGATCTCAACAGGACCGTCTGTTTGGGGAGCCCAAAAAGTGCCCATCACTTTCGACAAATTTCACGGCTACACCGGGACAGTCAAGTACATCAAGGCTGTGGCCCAGGCTCACCCGAACATCACCAAGTTGTTGGAGATCGGAAAAAGCACCATGGACCGTCCCATCTATGTCCTGGTTATCTCCAATATGAAGACCGGTGAGACCATCGACTCTTATATCCAGCTGCGGAACATCCGAAAGGAAAACATCCAAAATGTGACAAAGATGCAGCCTTATCAGGGAAAACCCGGAAACTACTTTTGCGGTTCAACCCATGGCAACGAATACACCGGAACAGAGGTCTGCCTTTATATTATCGACAAGCTCGTCTCTGGCTACGGAGAGGACGAAACGATCACTCAGCGCATCGACGGACAGACATTTTACATCTGCCCCATTGTCAATCCCGACGGCGTGTACAACAGTGTAGAAAAAGGGATTCCACAGAGGCAGAACAGCCAGATGAAGGACAATGACGGGGACGGAAAAATCAACGAAGATGGACCCGACGACCTCAACGGAGATGGTCTGATTATGCAGTTCCGCTACAAAGATCCCAAAGGCCGCTATGTCATTGACGACAAAGATCCCCGCCTCATGATCCGCTTAGGGGGCCGGGGGAACACGGAAGTATCTACGGACAAGGAGAGGTACTCAGTCATCACAGAAGATAAAGACAATGACGGCGACGGCCGGAGAGGGGAGGATTCCGAGAGAGGCATCGATGTCAACCGGAATTACCCTGAGGGATGGTTCACGAACGATATTCTTCCCGGTGGCCAGGGCGTTTATCCCACCTCGAGTCCTGAGGCCCAAGCAATGGTCGAGTTTATGGTCAACCACCGAAATATCCTAATTGCCCAGTTTTATCACACATCCGGTGGATTTACCTATGTGCCACCTGGAACGGGCCCTCACACTAATGTCCCCCCAAAGGACAGAGCGATTTTTGATTTTGTCATGGGAAAGAAGTACCTCGAAGTCAACGAAATGGAAGTCCCTGAGGCTTGGAAGAATCCTCAGAACCTGCCTCAAATCAAGGAAGAGTTGGCCAAGACCTCGAAGAACAAATATGCTATCGCTAGGGGTTATGAGTGGCCTGCGGGGTGGAGAGCCAGCTACAACGATATCCAAGACAGGATTTATGGGTATGGCCTGCAGATGGACTGGATGTATTCGCAGTACGGCGCCTATGCCCTGACAACGGAACTCTGGAATCCGCGAAACGACATGAGGGGCTTATTGGAATTAGAAGAGGGAGCTTCCCGGACAGACCAGGAGAGGGCTCTTCTCAAATACCAGGATGAAAAATTTGGCGGTAAGCTGTTTAAATCCTGGACCAAATTCACTCATCCCGAACTGGGTGAAGGGGAAATCGGCGGCTGGTTACCCCCGTACAGCCGAAACAACGCTCTGCCCGGAGAGGTCTTGATTGATATCTGTGACCGTCACTGGAGGTATGAATTCTGGAGAACAGGACTTCAGCCCGATGTTGTGATCACAGAAGTCAAGGCTGACGTACTCTCCGCGTCCAAAGCTGCCGATACAGCTTCCGTCTCTCAGAGTGGAGACGATGTGACCGTAAACAAAGGGCGTGCGGGTGGAAACATCAAGATCATTGAAGTGACAGCCGTCATCGAGAACAAAGGTAAGTTGGCCACACATGTGGCTGCCGGTGTCAATCTTTCTGGTAACAGAGATGATGTCGTCTGGCTTGTCGGTGACCGGGATAAGATCACCTTTCTCCAAGGAACGGCCTTCCAGCAGCTGGGAATGCTGGATGGAACGATGAGTATACCGGGATTTTCAACTCGGGAGCGTCCCGGAGGCGCGGCTCCAAACCAGCAGCAGATGCAGATGCGGCGGGGCGGGGGTCTACAGCCGACTGAAGTAACATCGGGCGGTGCGAAGAGAACCGTAACCTGGATCGTCTCTGTCGAAGGGAATACTCCACTTAAAGTGGTGGTTACGTCCCAAAAAGGAGGCACTAAGGTCAAAAATGTTGTAATCAATCAGGACGGGGGTGTGTGATGACCAAAAAAAGAAGAATCAGACAGTTTTCAGTATTGGTATTGACATTGGTATTAGCCATATCCCTCGCCGGCCCAACAATGGCTCAGAAAAAGCTTCAGAAGAGCCCCGGTGGCTACCACGGTGAGATGGATTTTCCCATAAACTGGAAGCAATACTACTCTTACGACGAATGGACCAAGATCATGCATGAAATCCAGAAAAAATACCCCAATCTGGCGGATATCGAGAGTATCGGGAAAAGCCGGATGGGCCGGGAACAGTACTTGATCACTATTACAGCCAAGGACACTGGAAAACATACAGAAAAGCCTGCTATGTGGGTAGACGGTGCCATTCACGGCAATGAGGTCAATGGTATCATGTGTTCGATGTACGTGATGTGGTACTTGCTGACCCGCTACGATTATGATCCCTATGTACACGAGATCGTCAATGACTGCACGTTCTACATCCTGCCTGGGCTTAACGTGGACGCAAACGACTCATTTGTAAAATACCCCAATACGGCAAGCAATCCCCGCGAACCCTACAGGCCTGAAGATAACGACGGCGATGGTCTCTACGACGAAGACCAGACAGAGGATGTAGACGGAGACGGCGAGCTCTCCACCATGTATATTGCAGATCCCAAAGGAGATTTCAAATTGTCTCCTGACAAAAGACAATTCATTCCAGTCGATGATCCCAGAGAGGAGGTCAAAAGATTCCGACGGATTGGTTCAGAAGGTTTTGACAATGACGGTGACGGACTGATCAACGAGGACGACATCGGCGGTCCGGATCCCAACCGGAATTTCCCATATGGTTGGAATCTCAGAGCTGGAAATCCCTATCCCATGTCCGAACCAGAATGCCGAAATGTCTTCGAATTCCAGCTGGCCCATCCCAATATCTTTGCCGGTTTCCACTATCACAACACGGGACGGTTGATCATGTTCCAGGCACCCCCAGCCATACCTGCCCGATCTCAGAGCCAACAGCAGGGCGGATACGGCGGCCGCTTTAGACAAATGTCACCTGAGGAAAGGCTTGAACAGATGAGGCAGACTAACAAATACGCCCAGCTCTTCGACCGCCAGGTCGCGCCCAATTTCCAACATGATTTGGACACACAAACAGCTATCGTGACCATGGGAGCCCGGATCATGAAAAACTACAGACCGACCATAGGGAGTTTGAGCGGTCAAGCCGATGCCTCCACCTACTATATGCTCGGAGCTTACAGTTATCTGATCGAGCTTTGGGGCTCTCCGGCCTTCGACGCCGACATAAACGATGACGGCAGGGTTTCGGCTGAAGAAAGTATGGAGTGGATCGATATAGACTTGACAGGAGAGGGCTGGATAATGCCCCACAAGGTTGACCACCCGGATCTGGGCGAGATCTGGATCGGTGGCTCGCAAAAAAAACACCTCCGGCGAACTCCACCGGCGCGCTACATCGAACAGGAAGCGTTCAAAAATGCACAATTTGTTCTCTACTGTGCAAGCCAGTTTCCCAAAGTCGAGATCGAAGATGTGACGGTGACCCCGGCGGCCCAGGACCTGTTCTGGATCCAAGCGGCTGTAAAAAACGACCGTCTTTACCCCACCTCTTCGGACATGTCCATCAAGCTTAGACGGGCCATTCAGGATAAGATCACGATCAGCTCTTCCAATAACGTGAGTCAAGTCGAATTCCCAAAAGGCAAAGCTATCGTGGATCCACTCAATCCCAGAGATCAATTCGATGTGGTCACTAAAGGTGGGACAGAATTCAGGCTCAAGGGAAAGGAAACTCTTCAATTCTGTGCCCTGGTAAAGATGAGTGGTTCGAACGGTTGGGTAGAGGTCAAGGTTGTTTCTAAAAACGGAGGCACGGCGAAAAAACGGGTCAACATAAAAGTCGGCAACTGAAATTAATGAGACGTATTGGCTCTGTTTAGATCAATTGATGAGATGAGGACAAAATGTTGTCCGTCTTGAATTTATTCCCTGTTTGTTTGTTCTTATGAATTGCCTTTTTCAAAAGAAGAGCCTCGCTGTCTGTGTATTCCTGGTCTTCGTGGTCCTTTCGATTGTTCATACCTGGCCTTTGGCCACAAATCCATCTCGGCTTTCAAGGAACGATAATGCAGATACTCAACTCAACGAGTGGATTGTATCCTGGATCGCCCATCAAATGCCCCGCGATCCTCTGCATCTCGTCGACGCAAACATCTTCTATCCCGAACGATACACACTAGCTTTTTCTGAGCCACTCATTCCTCCTAGTGTCATCGGCATGCCGCTGCGCTGGATTGGAGCCTCGCCCATCCTGACCTATAATTTGCTGCTCCTTTTGGGATTCACTTTGACGGCAGCAGGCACCTATGCACTCATAAAGCGGTTCACGGGTGATCACCTGGCTGGGATTATGGGAGGATCTCTTTTTGCGTTTAATTCGCACACTCTGACAAGCCTGCCTCATCTGCAAGCTCAATACGCCCTCTGGCTGCCGCTTGCCATTCTGGCATTTGATAATCTGATCCGAAAGCGGCGCACGAGCGATGCGTTGATGCTGGCACTCTTTTTGACTCTTTCCGCTTTAACGTCAATCTACCTGGCCGTTGTCACAGCTGTGGTCATGGGGATTGTCCTCCTTTCCCGAGCTCCTGACTGGTGGGGCTTTCGTCCTCTATCGTTTATTCTTAAAATCGGCGCTGTCGCTGTTCTCGCTTGTGGCGTTGTT
This sequence comes from uncultured Eubacteriales bacterium, assembly GCA_964560275.1. GTDB lineage: Bacteria > Acidobacteriota > Aminicenantia > Aminicenantales > Aminicenantaceae > JAUWVG01. Next base: position 8,931 of record CAZLLG010000041.1, read on the forward strand.
CTCTTGGTGCTTTCGCCATACTTACGCGTCTTCGAATCCCATAAGGTCATCCGTCCCATAGAAATGGTCTCTGTCTTATCCGCTTCTCCCTCAGCCTATCTGGCTTCGGCTGGCCGCATCCATTACTCGCTGTGGAGCCACGATTTCTATCAGTTTAACTCGGCCTCTCTTTTTCCTGGATTGACCGCGCTGATTCTGTGCCTTGTGGCTTTTGCATGTAGGTCCAGTTTGCTGACAAGGAGGCGTCTGCGTATGTTCCTGATTATCGGGGCAGGAGGCTTCTTGCTGTCCTTAGGGCCTGCAACACCGGTCTATATGTGGCTTTACCGGATTTTTATCCCTCTGCAGGGACTGCGTGCTGCCTTCCGTTTCGGGAATTTGGTGCTCCTTTCTGTCGCTGTTCTTGCCAGCTATGGTCTCTCACAACTGCGTCAGCGCTGGAGAGGAAAACGATGGGCGACTGTTATTGTTGTCGGGTTGATTATAGTGGCCAACCTGGAAGCTCTTCGCGCCCCTATGGGATACACGTCTTATGACGGGATCCCGCCGATCTATAAAACCTTAGCGTCTGAGCCCGAAACTTCCGTGGTGGTCGAATTGCCTTTTCCTCCACCAGGATTAATCCCAAGAAACGCGACCTATATGCTTGCCTCTACGGTTCACTGGAAACCTCTTCTCAACGGATACAGTGGTTTCACACCCGAATCCTATGAACGGAGGGCAGATCTGCTGAGCGATTTTCCTTCAGAGGACGCAGTCGCCGAACTCGAACAGTCGGGAGTGACCCATATTGTTGTGCACCTCAACAACTACGGGGAGGAGAAGGTTGAGGAGGTGCTGGCCGTTCTGTCTAGCCACCCAAAATTCATGTTGCTGGATGAAAACCAGGATGGAGTACGAATCTACCGCTTTTTTCGGTGAGTTGGAAGAAGATAAGGAGATAGAATTTCCGGATTAAAAGACTGGGTTAAAATGTTCTTTCTTGAATCCTCTGAATGGGCTGAGAGGAAGTTTGGTCCATTACGTCTAATACTCTGGTTATTTTTGCTCTATATATTTCTACGCCATCTTGGGAATCCTATGTATCAGAGCATCTTCAAGCCATTGAATCTGGGAATTCATGAACTCGGTCACGTGATATTCACTCCATTTGGTGGAGAAGAAATTTTACATGATTGGAATTATCTGCTTGGTAAACTAGGGCTGCTCAATTCAGATACTGTATTGGGTGGCTTTGTGAAAGCCTTGGCAATTTTAAACATGGTGATTGGCTTGGCATTTGGAGCATGGCTTCTACTTAAGATGTTTAAAAAAAGGCGTTAAGAATGGATCTATCCTTGTTTTTTTGCTTTTTCAAAAAGAATTGAATCATTTAATGAATAGCTGCGAGTTAAATTGCTCAGAAGAGATATTTTTGATACGTTATTGGAAGCCTATGTCCATTTGGAACCAAGGCAAAAGAATATTATGAAGGTACTGTTTAAAAGTCCCAACACACTCATCCACAAGGAATTTTCTGCCAAAGGCGAGTCCTTTCCACTTGGATTAGGCTATCTCGCATCGATAGCTCTAAGGAAGGACACGAAGTAAAAATGATAGGCAGCTTTTTTGAAGGAATTGACCGGTCCAGACTATTTGATGACACAAGCAATCCAAAGGGCACTTTACGTGCAGAAGGGATTGATTTTCTATCTTTTGACGATGACAACCTGACTTTCAGTCGTACTTATCTCTTGGAACTTTGTAACGAGCTTATAGATCGGGATTTAAACATCAGGTGGAATACTCCTCAAGGAGTGAACATCAATTCACTTACCTATGAAGGATTGGTGAAGATGCGAGAATCAGGATGCTTTGCAATCTGTCTTGCTATCGAATCGGGTGATCCAGAAATCCTAAAAAAAATGAATAAAAAAGTTTCTCTTGATAAAGCACGCCAGATTACCGAATGGTGCCGTGACCTCGAAATCTTCACATTTGGCTTTTTTATCCTCGGGATGCCATGTGAAACAA
>CAZLLG010000041.1:10953-17878 GCA_964560275.1 uncultured Eubacteriales bacterium
TTTTTTTAGGCAGCGAATCACTCCAGGAGATAGACGAAGTAGATATTTTTAGAAGTCCGGAATCCAAAGAACAGTTTGAGGAAACACGACGAAGTTATTTTCAAGAATTTCTAAGATAGAGAGGCCCAATGTCTAAGGATTTTTGAGTGAAATGAGATATACGGGGCAAGTGATCAGACCACCCAGCGAGGCCAAAAGTTACCTGCTGCAGATCACTTATGGATGCTCATGGAACAGATGCACCTTTTGTCCAGCCTATCTGGAGAAACCATTCAAAACCCGATCCTTCGATGAAGTCAAACAGGATGTCCGCATGGCTAAGGAGGCCTATCCCGATCTGAAAAGAATTTTTCTCTGTGATGGAGACGGGCTTGTCTTATCGATGGACAGACTTTTACCTATTTTGGATCTGCTGAATGAGACCTTCCCAGATTTGAACAGAATAGGAATTTATTTCAATGCTCAGAATATCCTTTCCAAAAGAGAAAACGAAATCCAACGGCTAGTCCAGAGAAAACTGACCATCGGTTACATCGGTCTTGAAAGCGGATCGGAACAGGTTCTTGAAAAAGTGCACAAGGGAGTCACACCGCAGGAGATAATCGATGCTGTTTTGAAAGCTCAGGAAAACGGGATGAAGATTTCGGTGATCGTCTTATTGGGTTTAGGCGGAATCAAACACTCCGAAGAACATGCGATTAAAACTGCCTCCGCGGTTTCCGCTATGAAGCCTCGATATTTTAGCCTCTTGACCCTCATGGTTGTCAAGGGAACTCCCCTGTACAAGGATTATGAAGCCAAAAAATTTATCCTCCCTGATGAAAAAGGGCTCTTAAAGGAAATGAGGATCATAATCGAAAACATCGAGACCGAGAGAACCATCTTTCGAACCAATCATGCCTCGAATTACCTGCCACTTGAAGGCATCCTGTCAAGAGACAAGAGAAAACTTGTCGAAGTTATCGATTTGGCTATCAGCGGAAAAATTCTCTTAAAACCTGAATTTTTTAGGGGCCTGTAGCCGTGAAATGGAAAAATAGGATTTTAAAATGGGTTCTTTTTATGTTTTTTCGCTCTTTCTAAAATCGTGTTTATAAATTCCGTTTTTGCATTGCAATAGCTCATTCCATCAGTGTGCTTGTTTGATAAATCTTTTTTGAATTTTGAGTAAGCATCGCGGTCATTTTCATGTGTTCGCAGCCAATCCCGAAACAAAAGATTATTCTCTATAAGAGGATTCCCTTCTTCGAAAAGATGAAGATGAATTCGGGGCGTGTTTTTTGAGAAATACCTTCCTGAAGGTATGAGCTCACCGCGATTTTCAAATCCCAACTTTTCCAAATTAGAACTGTCCGCACAAGAAAAATCCGTTACAATAGCGAGTATATCTATTATAGCCTTAGCGCTCGAACCAGGAACAGATGTAGAACCAATGTGATGGATTGCTAAACAGTTTCTTCCCAGAGCTTGGTATATACGTGTCGCCTCGTTATCATATATTTGGGGCCATTGTGGATTATAGGGAACAATATCTATTGTATCTCTATCCATCTCCTGGATTCCTATTTTTGCTATGCTGAGATAGCATATAAATTCAGCCGATAGGTGTCAATCGCCAAAAGCAGAGGGTCTGCTGTTCTTTTTGATTTTGGCGGCTTACCCGCTTATCAGGATAATTTCAAGTTGAACTTTTCATTTTGATTGTAGTACACTCATTCCAGGTTTCAGCAAGTAAAAATTGTGCATAAAGTTGAGGATCTTGAGGCATATGAAAAGAGGAAATTCTCATCTTTTGGCTCATGTTGGAAGAAGATTCGATTATTTTCATTGAGTGCGGCTGGTACATTTTTGATTTTTGCTGTTGTCACCGGAATCAAACCACCGGAAAATCAAGGTAAGTCGGAGTTAGAGCAGAGAATTCTATTTCCAAAGGCAAAAAGCGAGAGCGAATCCTCGGTGCCTGGACATATCAATCACAATAGGGGAGAGATCTGGACAGAGCCTACAACGGGGATGACATTTGTCTGGATTCCTCCGGGTGAGTTTTTGATGGGATCTGAATCGGATGATGCCTATGATAATGAGAAGCCTGTCCATAAAGTTAATTTGGATGGATTCTGGATGGGGGCATTTGAAGTGACGCAGGGTGAGTGGGAATCCGTGATGGGGAGGAATCCATCGTATTTCAAAAAAGGCCCGAAATATCCTGTGGAAATGGTCAGTTGGGGAGAGACTCAGGAATTCATTAGTAGATTGAATAAAAGGAATGGAACTCATTTCCGCTTGCCGACGGAGGAAGAGTGGGAGTATGCCTGTCGGGTTGGAACAAAAGTGGAGCGGTACGGTGAGTTGGATGAAATTGCCTGGTATGATGGCAATTCAGAGAACATGACTCATCCAGTTGGTGAGAAAAGACCAAATGCCTGGGAGTTGTATGACATGCTAGGAAATGTCTGGGAGTGGTGTCAGGATGTGTATAAAATGGATTATTTGAATAGTCCCTGGGATAATCCCTTAGGGCTGTCTTCGGGTGCCGATCGGGTGAGTCGGGGGGGCTCTTGTTTTGGCGCTCCCAGGGATGTTCGCGCTTCCATTCGCGTCAACTACAAAACGTCCCGCAGATTCTACAACCTTGGTTTTCGTCTTGCGAGGGAATGAATTCAATTTGGAGTTGGTGATGAAAAGACTTCTATATTTAGGGCTTCTTCTCTGTTTTGCTATCTTTTCCCCATCAGCTGCCGTCGTACAGCTCACTCCTACAGAGCTGAACCAAAGAGAAAATATTGAGAAATGGCTCACTGTGGGCGATATCATCGGATCAGAAGAAATCGGCCAAGGTGTGACGAAGCCCTTCAGGCTCTTTCTTAAGGCCGGAGAGCTTGAACTTTCTGGAGCATGGAAGAATCCCACGGGAATGCAGGGGGGATTTCTTGAAGGCTGGCAGTATGAGATTGCGGCCTATCATTTGGATAAACTTCTCGGCTTAAATATGGTTCCGCCTACAGTGGAGAGAATTTTTGATAATAAGAAGGGATCACTTCAGTACTGGATCTCAGGGACGATGAGTGATGAGGACCTGCAGAGAAACAGCCAGAAAATACCAGCTTCGCACATCTTTCAGTGGGAAAACAGGATATATTTAAGGAGAGCGTTTGACTGCATCATCGCCAACGAGGATAGAACGCAGCAGAATGTTCGTTACACCAAAGATTGGCGAACAATCTTGATCGACCATTCCCGTTCATTTCGTTCTACCAGAAAACATACAAAAAGACTTGTCTATGGAAAAAACGGACTCAAAGAGGCTGTTTTATTCCACCGACTTCCTAGGAAATTTGTAGAGAAAGTCAAAGTCCTGAACTTTGATTTGATCAAAGAGGCTGTAGGGGATTACCTTACAAATAGAGAAATCGAAGCTATCCTGAGCCGGACACAGATATTTTTAAAAGAAGTCGATGAGTTGATCAAGGAGAAGGGTCAGAGTACCGTTCTCTACTAAAAATATATCGACTCGGTACCAGTAACACTGGTGTCAATGCAATAGTGCTTGTGAGTGCTCAGCTAGATTTCTCTCGAATGAACCTTTCCGTTAAAGAGACAAAATTCAATCATGTGCTATAATTTTGAATGGTTATCAAATATTGATTGGAGTTGAATGATGAAAAGATATTTTTTGTTGGCTGTTTTCGTGACGGTCTTTCTCAATGCCTGTTCCCCTCAAATTCAATTGGATTTGCTGGGTACGACAGAAATCAAAGAGGTTGTCCTGGTTCCGAGTGAAAGTAAGGAAAAAATTCTTCTTCTGGACATCTCGGGAATAATTTCAACCGTCCTCAATCCCGGGCTCTTCGAGAGAGAGGGAGACATCCTGTCTCAAGCCTTTTACAGGCTCCAGAAAGCCTCTGAGGACAAAACAGTCAAAGGAGTGATTATCAGGCTGGACACGCCAGGCGGTGAAGTGACTGCAAGTGATATCCTTTACACAGAGATAAAAAAATTTAAGGAAAAAACAGGTGTTCCTGTTGTGGCTCTGATGATGAGCGTGGCAGCTTCGGGGGGATACTATATCGCTTCTGCCTGTGATTTTATCGTTGCCCATCCAACATCGATCACAGGCAGTATTGGTGTTATCTCGATCTTCCCCAACGTCGATGAGCTCTTTGCCAAACTCGGAGTTAAAATCCACGTCATCAAATCCGGAGCTATGAAAGACGCCGGTAGCTCATTTCGGGAACTGACAGAGAAAGAGAAACAGATTTTTCAAAATATAATCGATGATTTTTATCAGGATTTCCTGGAAGTTGTGCACGGGGCAAGACAGGATTATCTCTCCATGGAAGAACTGAAAAAAATTGCAGATGGACGCGTGTTCACTGCTAAGCAGGCCCTGGAGTTGAAACTGATCGATGAAACTGGATATTTTGAGACGGCTTTGGATAAGATATTAGATCTTGCTAAACTCAAAGACGCTCAGGTGATCTCTTATACATATTATCCCAAGTCAAAGACAAACATCTATGCAACCGGTCCGAAACCGATGCCTCTAATGGAACGGAAAAATCTACAGGATCTTCTGCCGTCATTAAAGAGCGGTTTTTACTATCTCTGGCTGCCACTCCTTAACGACCTTCCTCGGTAACAGCAAAAAATCAGGAGCCAATTAATGCTGCAATTTCGATTTCCGGCGAGACCTTTACATTAATTTTACTGTAAATCAACACGCTGGCGTGCAACTCCGGCTTTTTCTGAAAACACTTCTATTCCTGCAAATGCAGGTTCACCTGGATTTTTTATCTTTACTCTCCTACGAATCGGGAATTCTCCTTTTTGATTGTTTTCACGTTTACCGGGCAGTCCGCCGAGTCTGATCACTTCTTCTGATTCAACGAGTTCGGTATTTTCCAAAACAATGCGTGCTGTCACGGGCTTGGCAATCTTCAGCACTTTAGACGCGTATTCTGTGGCAGTGGGCATCCAACCCAGATTGACGACATGAGCCATTACTTCGACGAAATCCTGTTGACCTGTAACTGCCTTTGCCTGAGCATCTTTGATTGCCACCTTGGGAAGTCGTTCAGCAAAGCTCAGAACCCAACGTGCATTATTTTCAAGTTCTTCGGATATCATCGATTCAGGTGGATTCGATATTGACCAGCGATCCCACCCGCCGAGCTCCACGTGACCAAGCTGGGGATGCTTGTATGAATACCAACCAATATAGCCCTTACCGCCGAGCACTCGATCATTCCATTCCAGAAGACTTGCGCCTCGGCCAAAGGGGTGTTTCCACATCTCTGTTGTCATTGCCATCACTCCAAAAACATTTGATGCCCAATCATTGAAGACGCCATGGCCTGGGTTCATAAGGTCGATGATGGCTTTTTTTGAGTTGGCGTAATTATCATAGCCTGTGATTTCTACTCCTCGTGCCGCTATCTCATTATAGTCTTTAATGTCCGTCTCAGGAAAATCCCAGTCCTGGTCGGCGAGTGTGGGAAACCTCAGCAGCAGCCCACCGCTTGTATGAAATATGTGGATCGCGGCAATATTGGGCCGGGATGTGATATATTCAACAAGCATGCGGCTTTCAGGCTCTGAGAGGGGATATGGACCTGATGTGTATTGGCCAGGATGCCAGTTTGAAGGGAAGTTGCGATTGACGTCTACTCCCCCTATAGGATCCTCGTTGTATTGGTTGTCGCCATCGTTCTCGATTCCTTCAGATAACCTCTGATAATAGGTGTCTCCAGAATCATTATTGCTTCTTCTAGTTATCAAACGGGGATCTTGAGATGACTTTTTCCATCTGCCGTCTGGATTGACGATAGGAACGATGTAAAAAACTCTTGTGTCCACGAGTGAACGGATGATAGCGTCGGTTTTGTATCGCTCAAGCAGAAGATTGATGATGAAAAGCGCCCCCTCTCCGCTTAAGACTTCACCGCCATGGATGTTTCCATCCAGATAGAAGGCCGGCTTCTCATGACCCAAGCCGGTAGCAGGATTATTTATTTCGATCGCGTAAATGGGCCGATTTGCACGGCTCCGGCCTATCTCGATAAGGGTAACCAAATTTTCGTACAAATCAGCTGTTGACTTGAGATATGAGGCGATTTCCTCCAAGGAGTGGTAGTGATCAAATAGAATGAGAGGCTCTTTTTGCTTTTCTTTGTCTGAAGACTTGCCGTGCAAAGGCCCAGTGCCGGCGATTATCAATAAAGGCCAAATACACATAAAAATATATTGGTATAATTTCTTTTGTTTCACTTTTTTTTCCCCCTTCGACGAGAAGGAATAGTGAGTTTGAGTGGAGGCTTTTTTTCTCCTTGTGTTCTTGGTTGTTTCTTTTTCTGTTCGTTCCTTTTCATCCTGGCTCTTCTCTTAAGATTTTCAAGTTTTTCTTTCCCGTTGCGAACGCCCATTATAACCTTCCTTATTTATTCTTAAATCAGATATCTCCCGGCGAAAGAGGAACCTGTGGCGAGTTCTAATAAAAGGTTCATTGATCCCTTTGGATTTTATCCCGGATCGCTGCGATTTTTTCGGGAACCCGGTTTTTAGAAAAGACATAGTAAGCCTTGCGTGCCACATGGATTTTTTCCATTGTTGCGTCATACCGGGTGTGCAGATCTCTTTCGATTTCCTTTTCCCGTTCAAATCCCGTATTTTCAAATTGCTGGACCCACCAAGGGGAATCTCCTCCTATCATATGGCCGTTGATGGGATAACCGGATTCATCAACATGGATAGTCCGGAAACATTGGTTTTTCTGTATGTCTTCTTCCCACTCTTGAATATAGACGGGAAATATTTCTCCAAAGATGGGATCAGAACCGAAAGCGGGAATATTGCAGTATAGAAAACCTTCATTTCCAAGCAGAGTGTGGATTTTTTTTATATAAAGGCTAAGTTTGTTAGGATTGAG
>CAZLLG010000042.1:0-17552 GCA_964560275.1 uncultured Eubacteriales bacterium
GAGAGTAATGAAATTTTTTAGTAAGAGTACTTAATATATTTAAACAATTAAATTATTTTAGTTTCCCCGATTTTGGTTCTAAGAATAAGCCATACTTTGGCTTATCATTTTTTTAAAAACAAGAGTCATGATTCTCATTTTGATAAAGATGGGCAGAATCATACACAAATTCTTATAGAATTTGTTCACGCAACCAGGAACGGTCAACCTGCGATTCCTTTCCATGCTGTCGAGTCCGATTCGGGCCACTTGATTCGCTTGAAGGATTGATATTTTCCAGAGCCAGCCTGCTTTTTCCGTTCTTTTTCGTATCTTATGATTTGTAGGGACAGAACCAGGGCAAAGCGTACTCACTTTCACCCGACTTTCTCTCAATTCTTCCCTCAAAGCCATTGTGAATGAATAAATAAACGATTTGGTCGCTCCATAAACCGTTTTGTAGGGAAAGGGGACAAAAGATCCTGTGCTCCCGACATTAAGAATGCAGGCAAAAGAGAGTTTCTTGAGTTCAGGAAGAAACACTCTTGTCAGAAGGGTGACGGCCACAACATTAACACCCATCATTTTTTCATAAAAAGCATAAGAATCTTCCTCGAAGGGGCGGCCGGAGCTGATGATACCCGCATTATTGATCAATCTATTCACCTTCAAATGCAAATTTTGACACCACCTGAAAACCTTAAGTGGCGCCTCCTCCTCAGTGAGGTCAATTTCAAAAAACCTGGCATCGATTTTGTACTCCTTTTTGAGCTTCTCAGAAAGCAAATCCAAGCCTTCACCAGGTAAGGCAATCAGGATAAGGTTCCAGCCTCTCTGCGCTGCATCGAAGGCCAATGCTCGTCCTATACCCGAACCTGCTCCAGTTATTAGTGTATAAGTTTTATTTGGCTTGTTCATTGTTTGACCTCCTTCATTACACTGAAAATATAATGGCTGATGGAGAAAGAGTTGTTATTTGGATGTTAAGAATTTGTTAAGAGTTTGTTAAAAGAGGACACAGGAGACCAAGAAGATCATTAACTTATTTTAATACTATGTTCACTTTCAATTAATGTGAAAACGGCTATAATACAGAGATAAAAAAATTTGGCTGGGTGTCAAAGAACTACAGGAGGACGATCCCTGGACAGACCAAAGCTCAGAGGGGAACGACAATGATTAATCCTTACTTTATTGGACGTTTTGCCTTCTACGAAACCCGGTTACTGCTTCGGTCATGGGGATTCCGGATTTTTTCAACTCTCGCTCTTATAATCTTAGCCGTTATCAACTTAGCCATCATATCGCGGAGTATCCCAACTCCTCACTACATCAGTTCTCTTTCGGGCTCTCTGCCTTTAAACAGCCTCAAGCTCTTTAATATCTTCCAGGGAATCGCTGTTGCACTTTTCGTCACAGAATTTTTCAAACGGGACAGACGACACGACTCAGCACAGGTTATCTATGCCAGGTCCTTTTCGAATCTAGACTACTATCTTGGAAAAGCCCTGGGCATTTTTGCTGCATTTCTGCTGTTGAATCTGGCTGTAATGATTGTCACTTTTGTTTTCCATGTCTTTTTCTCGACTACACCTTTTACCATACAGCCGTATTTTTTGTACTTTTTGATGATTAATTTGCCCACACTCATTTTTGTGATCGGCCTGGCCTTTTTTCTCTCTTCACTGCTGAGGAGTCAGGTTGTGGTTTTCCTGGTGCTGCTGGCCTATTCTTTTCTTGTTCTCCTCCTCATAGGAGCCCCATTTTTTGGACTTTTTGACGCCTACGCCTTTTATCTGCCCCTTATGTGGTCGGATTTTATCGGCCTCGGAAATATCGGTTCCATCCTGCAAATCCGATTGGCTTACCTCTTCCTGGGATTAAGTTTCTTTTTTGTTTCCCCCCTGTTGTTTAAAAGGTTGAGGCAGTCGCCTCCAGCAGCCACAGTGACAGGTCTTCTTTCTATGGGATGTTTGGTGCTGACAGTAATCATGGGACTCGGTTACACCAAGGGTTTTAACGCCAACAGGAATTACCGTCAACAGCTCAGAGAATCAAGCCAGGAGTTTCGCAATATACAAACGACCACCGTTTCCACCTACGATATTCAATTCGAACACAGTGGAGAAACAATCCGTGTGAGCGCTCAGATGGAGCTGCTCAACCAATCTTCCACTGCTCTCGATACAATTTTGATGACACTCAATCCCGGACTCGAGGTCGAATCCGTGAATCAAATCGGCAATCCCCTTAATTTCCGGCAGAACAAACACCTGCTTCACATCGCTCCACAAGAGCCCATCCCTCTTAAAGGGTCCATCGAATTGACCATTTCCTATTCGGGAAAAATCGATGAACGCTACTGTTTTCTCGATATTGGAAGGGAGCGCTACGAAAGCAGGTACAGGCTCTGGATTTACGATATCCCCAAACATTATGCTTTTGTTACATCCGATTTTGTCCATCTCACGCCGGAATGCGGATGGTATCCGATTTCAGGCCTTCCTCCGGGTGCCGCCTACCCGGCTATGGCGACCCCTAGTTATTCCAAATACACTCTAACAGTTTTAACGCCCAAGGGTTTAACCGCGATATCCCAGGGCAAGCCAGAAACTTTGTCCCAAGACAATACAAATCAATATATATTCAAGCCTGAAGTCCTGCTGCCGAAAATATCCCTGACGATAGGACCTTACCAGGTTCATGAAATAACGATCGACAACCTCACCTACTCTCTCTATGTGCGGCCAGGCCACGATTATTTCACTCCTCTTATGGATCACATCCAAGATAATGATATACTCACTACCCAAATAAGGATTTTTTTAGATCAGCTCGAAGTATTTTTCGATATATACTACCCCTACAAACGCCTCTCCTTTGTCGAAGTCCCCATAAACATTTTAAGCTACCACCGTCTCTGGACTGTGGCCCATGAAACGGTCCAGCCCCAGCTAACTTTTATCCCGGAAATGGCCACGATAAACACTTATGGTCAACTGCGTTTCCCTCTGGAACAAGAAAGGGGGATGCTTAGCAGGGAGGTGCCTGTCGCCTGGAGTGGGATTCAAAGGGGTGCCTTGTGGCGCTTTGTCAATTGGAATTTTCTCGGCAATACAGCATATATCGATCCCCTTACTGCCAAGACAGTCGACAGAATGAGAAGAAACAATATTGGATTTAACTTCAAGGCCGATATCGAAACACAATTCGATCTCCTTCCCAATTTTGTATCATTCAATTCACAGGTTGTTTCCACTAAATGGCCCGTCCTCAATTTTGTTCTGGAATCCTATATACGCAAGCGTGTGGGATCTCCCCTGATAATGTACAGAGAAATAGAGAGCGGTCTTTCTCCTGAAGAAGAATCCAATCTGGATTTAAAGGACCAATCGCTGGCCGAAATGATCACAGATCCAAATCTCGATACAACCGTAGTTCACGGCGCCCTCCAAGCCAAGGCCCAAACACTCCTTGCACTTATCGAAGCCAATTATGGTGGAGAAGATTTTGACAAAAAACTTACAAGCTTTCTCAATAGTCAGAAACACAGCATCATTTCTGAACAGGATCTGACGGATTTCTTCAACAGCCTAGGGGATATTTCCCTTTCTGAGATCGTCGATGAATGGTACACCGGAAAGGAAATGCCCGGCTTTATCATGGGAGAAGTTGAAAGCTATGACATCATCGACAGGGAAAAAACACGGACGCAGGTCAAATTTCTCCTCGCCAATCCCACGTCTATGGACGGTCTCATAAAGATCAGGCTGCGTGGCCGGCCTGGGCGCGGGGCGGCGCCGCCCGATATTTTTAGTCGATCGCTCCTTCTCCCTGCTCAGACCACACTCAAAGTTGGCTTTGTCACCGCTCAACCACCCGCCTCTATGACTGTCGAGACATTTGTCTCCCAAAACATCCCCGCAACCATCGACATGCCGTTTTTGGGAAAACGGGCCGTAAGAGAGGAGGCTCCTTTCCATGGCGAAATTTCAAGGCCCTATGACCGATCGGATTTTTTTCTCGCAAATGAAATTGTCGTCGATAACGAAGATCCTGGATTCGAGATTCTCGGTGCAGCCAAACTGGGCTGGCTCAGCCGTTTCCTGCAAAATCTTATCAGTGTCGAGGAGGATAAGATGGTTTTTACAGGCATGAATCTCCTCAAGCCTCCCGCGTTCTGGACTCCGTCGGCGGGACCGGATTTTTACGGCGAGATGGTCCGTTCAGCCTATATCAAAGAATCCGGAGCGGGAAAGGAACAGGTAAAATGGAAAACAGATATCGCAGAAGCAGGTGAGTACGACATCTACTTTTATCAACCATTCGCTCAGATGATGCAGCAGGGCGTTGCAGCAAGACAAGCGGCTGCGACAGGAAGGTCATTTAAGGCAGCCCAGGGAACAAAGTATTTTTCGATCTCATCCCAGAATGGGAGAGAAGAGGTCGAAATCGATCTGAATAATATCGAATTGGGCTGGAATCCCATTGGAACTTTTCCGCTGGATGCCGGGCCCAACTCGATTGAACTCAGCGACAAAAACGAGGCAGGTTACGTGGTGGCCGATGCCGTCAAATGGGTAAAACGAGATTAATGGAATTCGAAACGAATCAGGTGTGGATTTCCAAATACAAGCGGTTTTGCCCCAGATGGAAGAAAACAAAGGAAAGAGTTGTCTAAATAGATAAATAGACGAGACTCATATTATTGACTTTTGAGGAGACTAGGAAAATGAGACAAGAAAGACATAAAAAGAAGAAGAGACTGGGGCCACAAAACATGCTCTGGCTGCTGGTTATTTTTCTTTTGTTGGGTTTCATGCACCAGACCTTCGCACAGGAACTAACTCTAGAGAAAGCTCTGGAGATTGCCTTCAAGAACAGCCCGGCCATACAGTCGGCCGCCTACAGCCTCGACATCAGCCAGCACAACCTCGAAGCACAGAAGGCCTCCCTCAAATCCCAGTTTAACCTGACACTCACGCCCTATCAGTACTCGAATGTGAAGGTTTTTAACGAGTTGGCCTCGAAATATAACGTACAGGAATTGACAAAATCAGAGGCGCGGCTCACGGTCACGCAGCCCATCCTTTGGACAGATGGAGAAATTAGGCTCACCAACCGCTTCGGCTGGCAGGAAGCCGCGAGCTCCTTTACGGGCTCGGTCAAAGAATCCCAATTCAACAATTCGCTTTTTCTAACACTGAGTCAGCCCCTCTTCACATACAACCGCGCAAAAATGCAGATTACAGAACTGGAGCTGTCCCTGGAGAGCGCTCAGCTGAACTACGCCATGCAGAAACTGCAGATCGAACGGCAAGTCACTCAGCAGTTTCTCAACCTGTTTTATACCTGGAGAGGCCTGGAAATCGCAGATGGGCAGCTGAAAAATTCCGAAGAAAGCTACCAGATCATAAAAAGCAAGGTCGATGCCGGCATTTCGGCACCCGAGGAGCTCTTTCAAGCTGATTTGACTCTGGCTAACAGTCAGTCCAGTCTGCAAAACCAGAAAACCCAATATGAAAACGCTCAGGACAGCTTCAAAATCCTCCTGGGCCTTCCCCTGGAGAACGAGCTGATCCTCGTGGCCGATATCCGTAAATCCATTGTTGAGGTGGACCTAGCCAAGGCCACCGAGCACGGATTGACCCACAGAATGGAACTGCGGCAGAATGACATTGCCATCCAGAATGCCCTGCACAACCTCATCGAAGCCAGCGCATTCAACGAGTTTAGAGGAGAATTGAGTGCTACACTCGGTTTGACAGGGAATGATCCTGGATTCGGGCAGATCTACAACTCACCTAATATCGATCAGGTCGTGCAGGTGTCCCTCGATATACCACTCTGGGATTGGGGACAAAAAAAACATATGCTGGCAGCCAGCCAAGCCCAGGTTGATTCCCAGCGGTTGTCCGCCAGTGAAGAGATCAAAAGTATCAAACTTGAAATTCGAGAAGCTTTCCGCAGCCTCCAAAACCAGAAGACTCAGATCGAGATCTCAGAAAAAAATGTGGTCAACGCCCAGCGGACATATGAGATCAATCTCGAGCGCTACAAGGGCGGGGAGCTTTCGGCCTACGACATGCAGCTCTTCCAAATCCAGTTGACCCAGGAACAGCTCGATGAAGTCCAAGCTCTCATCAATTACAAGCTCGCGCTTTTGGATCTGAAGATCCGGACCCTCTGGGATTTTGAAAACAATATGTCTGTCATCGACATAAAATCAGGAGAATCAAAGTGAAAAAATCCACATTTATCTTCTTTATTCTACCCGTTGTATTCCTTTTAACACTTTCAGGATGCAAACAGGAATACGTGGACGTGTCATCGGAATCGACCATTCCGGTAAGGGTCGAAATACTTGAGTTGAAACCGATAGAGGAATATGTCACGGCCACCGGCACGGTGTTCTCAGCCAAAGAGATGATCCTCATGAACGAACAGGCGGGGTATTACATGCTGCAGACCAATCCCCGCACAGGACGCCCTTTTGCCATGGGAGACGATGTCAAATCCGGAGAAAATCTGGTCGTTATCACAAATGCTGAATATGTCAATTCCATAGCCATCGATTCGAAAAAACTCAACTTCGAAAGCGCAGAGCGTGAACTCGAAAAACAGAAGGCCATCTATGACAAAGGAGGCATAACACTGAGCGAATTGACTGCCGCGGAAAGCACCTTAATCAATGCCCAGTATACCTACGAAAACGCCATGCTGTCC
Source organism: uncultured Eubacteriales bacterium (assembly GCA_964560275.1). Taxonomy (GTDB): domain Bacteria; phylum Acidobacteriota; class Aminicenantia; order Aminicenantales; family Aminicenantaceae; genus JAUWVG01. The sequence continues at coordinate 6,706 of CAZLLG010000042.1, forward strand.
CTAGCAAAACTCGAGATCAAAGCCCCCTTTTCAGGCACGATTGTCCAACTGGATCATTACACCCAAAATCAGTGGCTAGCTGCCGGCATCAGCGTAGCAACGGTCATGGATTATTCCACACTTTTTTCCGATGTCACGCTGCCGGGCAAGGAAATGAACAGTGTCTCTCGAAACCAGCAGGCTATTGTGACCAACTTCAGTTCTGCGATAAATACACTCGATGCCCGGATCGATCAAATATCACCGGCACTCGATCCCGTGAGCCGGATGTTCACATTGCGTCTTAAAATCCCCAATCCCGATTTTTCTTTTAAACCCGGCATGTTCATCAAGGCCGATATCATCATCGCGGAAAAAGAGTCCGCACTCGTGATACCCAAAGACATCATTCAGGAGCGACGGGGACGCAAAGTGGTCTATGTGGTCAACCGAGGATTGGCCCAGGAAAGACGGCTCCAGACCGGAATGGAAAATCCCGATGAGATCGAGATTGTCGAGGGGCTTCAGGAGGGCGTCAGCCTGATCATCGAGGGTTTTGAAACACTTCGGCACAATTCTCGGGTCAATGTTCTCAAATAGCACGGCTTCAGGTGTAAAGAATGTATAAACTGGCTCGTTTTTCAGTCAAATATCCCACGACGATAATCATGATTGTCCTGGCCATCCTGCTGCTGGGATACATATCATTCCAGCGGTTGGGCATGGATCTTCTGCCCGATCTCAACAGCCCCAAACTTTATGTCAGAGTCACGGCCGGGGAACTCCCCCCCGAAGAGATGGAACAGAAATTTACTTCGTCCATGGAATCTCAGGCCGCCCGCCAAAAGAACGTGACCAATGTCTCCTCGATCACCCAGGTTGGGCAGTCTTTGATTACGGTCGAATATGCTTGGAAGTCCGACATGGATGAGGCCTTCCTCGATCTTCAGAAAGTCATGGCCGGTTATGCCCAGAATGAAGAAGCAGACGAAGTGGTCGTGAGCCAGCTCGATCCCAACGCACGCCCTGTGGTTGTGGTCTTCCTTTCCCATTCCGAGATCACCAACCTGGACAAGCTGAGGCAGACCGCGGAAAACAACATCAGGAATGAATTGATCCGGCTCCCCGGTATCGCGGCCGTAGAAATCCTCGGAGACCAAAAACGGGAGATCGAGGTCAAAACTGACGCCTACACCCTCGAAGCCTATGGATTGACTCAATCCCAGCTGGCCAGTGCTATAACCAATTCGAACCAGAATATGTCCGGTGGATCGATTGTGGAAATGGGCATAAAATACACCATTCGTGGTATCGGAGAGCTGACCTCAGAAGACGACCTCAATAACCTCATTGTAGCCTATACCGAGACCACCACAGCTGCCGGAACAACAGAAAATTCACCTATCTATCTCAGAGAAATCGCCGAAGTCGACACCATCCTGAGCGACCCGGAAAACATAGTGCGGCTCAATGGCAAGCAAGGAGTGGCTCTGGAGATCTTTAAGGAGGCGGGGGCCAACACAACAGCCTCATCCAAAAGCATTCATGAACAGCTGGAGTATATGAGAGCAGGTCTATCAGGATATGATCTTAAAGTGATCCAGGATCAGGCCCGGTTTATCCGATCCTCCATCCAGGAAGTTGAACAGACAGGATTGATAGGAATATTTCTTGCTGTACTTGTTCTGTATGTGTTTCTCCGACGGATAGGAATTACGGCTGTCATCAGTCTGGCCATCCCCATTTCCGTTGTGGCCACTTTCAGTTTGATGTACTTTAACGGCCTGACGCTCAACATCATGACTCTTGGAGGGCTGGCGCTCGGGGCCGGTATGCTGGTGGATAATGCCATTGTGGTTGTGGAAAATATCACCCGTCATCTTGAGGAAGGTTTAAGCCTTCGTGAAGCCGCGATCAAGGGCACGGGCGAAGTCGGCGGGGCCATCACAAGTGCAACGCTCACAACCATCATAGTTTTCCTACCTATAGTGTACCTGCACGGCATCTCCGGAGAACTTTTTAAAGATCAAGCTTGGACGGTGGCTTTTTCTCTGTTGTCCTCTCTTTTTGTAGCCATGGCCGTTATCCCGATGCTTTGCTCCCGGCTTCTCAAGACCGGAGATAGGACCAAACCAGTCAAATCCATCCATTTTCCAACGTATGGAAGGTTTTTATCGGTGGTGCTCAAGAGAAGAGGAATCGTCATCCTTATGGCTGTGGTGCTCGTGGCAGCCGCTGTTTTGATTTTACCCCATATCGGCAGTGAATTTATTCCCCAAACCGAACAGGGGGAAATGTACATCAGTATGGAGCTGCCCGAAGGAACGGATCTCGAGCGCACAGCCGGAGCCGCCCGGAATCTCGAGGCTGTGATCGGGCAGAGATTTACGAATCAGATTGAAATGATTTTTTCAAAAGTGGGGCCTGCAGGAACAGCCCTCGATGTGAACCAGGCCCTTGCCGGGGAAAACAATGCTCTTATTCAACTGGTCTTTGCTCCTGAATCCGGACTCCCGACAGACGAAACCATGGTCTGGTTGAATACCATGCTCTCCGAGCTGCCCGATATCGATGCCCAGCTCATCCGGCAGCAGACCGCTCTTCAAACGACTTTAGGCACATCTGCAGCGCCTATGATCGTGGAAATCAAGGGGGAGGAGCTTGAGATTCTGACCACACTTGCTGAAAATGTCCAGGAACAGCTGACAGGGATACCCGAGTTGTCCAACATCGAAACGGGATTTCAGGAGGGGAGGCCGGAGATCAATATTGAAATCGACCGGACAGTGGCCTCTCAATTTTCTCTCACAGCCAACGACATCAGCACCCAACTGAAAAATTTGCTGTCGGGCCAGGAGCTGGGAGAAATGGAAGACGGAGGCGAACTCATCAGTATAAACCTCAGCACTCCAAAAGTGACACTCAATGCCTTGGAAGCTGTGCTGTTCGAATCGTCGACGGGAGGACGAGTCAGGCTCGATGAAGTGGCCAGGATCACCAGGACTTTTGCACCCCGGGAAATTATCAGAAATAATCAAATCCGTGTAGCTGAAGTGCAGGCCAATATCACAGGAGGGATTCCCTTCAACAAGATTGCTGAAAAAGTGCAAGTTGCTGTCCAAAAGATTCCCCTGCCAGAGGATTATGCCTTTTCGATCACAGGTGAAGAAAAACTGCGCAAAGAGTCCTTCGGCAACCTCAAGTTCGCACTGCTTCTTGCCATCATACTCGTTTATATGGTTATGGCTTCGCAGTTCGAGTCTCTCCTTCACCCCTTTGTCATCCTTTTGACCATCCCTCTGGCCGGAGTGGGGGCTGTTCTTCTGCTTTGGATACTCCAAATGCCTCTCAATATCATGTCCATGATCGGCATCATTATTCTGGTAGGGATTGCAGTCAATGACTCCATCATCCTTGTCGACCGCATCAATCAGAACCGAAGGGTTGGGATGGACATACCTGCGGCCATTATCGATGCTGGACAAACACGCATTCGTCCCATCTTCATCACTAGTGTCACGACTATACTGGCCCTGCTTCCCCTGACTTTTGGCATCGGGGAGGGCTCATCATTACGCGCTCCCATGGCTCTAGCCGTTATCGGAGGTCTAGTGACCTCCACAATGCTGACACTTGTGGTAATCCCGGCCGTTTACAGGCTTTTGGCAGGAAGAGTGAAAAATTCATGATTGCGTCCATTATCAAAAGACCGGTTTTTGTAGCAATGCTGCTCTTTGGACTCAGTCTGCTGGGAGTCATCTCCTACATGCAGCTCCCTTTAGAGCTTTTTCCAACGATCGAACCGTCCATGCTCATTGTCACAGTGAACGGCCCAAATAATGCCGATCCCGCTTATATGGAACGAGAAGGGGTCATCCCTATCGAAAGCGCTATTGCCGGCCTGGACAATATCGAAAGCATCGAATCCTCAATCAGAAGAGGACAGGCCACAATATTTGTCTTCTACACCCAAAAGAGCAATCCCAAATATGCTTCTATCAAACTCCAAGAATGTGTGGAAACGAACGAGGCGCAGATGGGAGAGGGCTTTTCGGCTTCAGTGCAAAAGTCCAATCCCGATCAGCTGACCGATCAGTTCATCACTTTCCAGGCGAGAGGGGATGGGGGACTCGATCAAATCCGGGAGGTGGCCGACGAAAAAATTGTACCGGATCTGGAAAAAATAGATGGTGTGGCCAATGTGGAGATCTATGGAGGCCAGCAGCGCTCCATCGAGATCATCCTGGATGAGGATGAACTGGAAGAATATGGGCTCACATTTTCTCAGGTGTCTTCCCTTGTTTCCCAAGGTGTTTCTGACAGACAGTATATGGGGCCGGTTTTTGAAGGCAGCCGGCAATTCTTCGTCAATCTGGAGAGCAAGCTCGCCACTTTTCAAGACATCGAAAATATCGTGATCCGGCAGCAGGGGCCAATTCTTCTCAAGCACATCGCCACCATCATGGATGGCGTGGCCGAAGAAGACTCGATTTCCAGAATCAACGGGATGGAATCGGTAACCATCTCCCTTTACCGGAGCCCGGAGGCTAACCTGCTCAGCCTTTCGAGAAAGACCCGAAAGATAATCGAAGATCTCAATCGAGAAGTCGAATCAGACGGAATATCTCTTGTCATCCAGCAGGATGCAGCTCTGGAAATCGAAGAGAATATCGACATCATCCTCCTTTTAGCGCTGGTCGGAGGTCTTCTGGCCGTGGCCGTTCTTTTCTTCTTTCTCAGGAATATCTCCCTGGTTTTAATCGTGGCCTTGACCATCCCTGCCGCTGTTTTGATATCCATGAATCTGTTTTATGCCTTGGGCATTACAATCAATACGTTGTCTCTAGTGGGTGTGGCTATCGCTATAGGTATGCTGCTGGACAACAGTATTGTGGTCCTGGAAAATATTCACCGCCATCTCGGCCGAAAGGAGGATGTGCGCACAGCCGTTGTGCAAGGAACCAATGAAGTGGCCCGGGCTATTTTTGCAGCCACATTGACAACCATCTGCATCTTTTTGCCTTTCGTTTTTTCTACGTTCCGGGAATTAAAGGCTCTCGGATGGCAGGTGGGCGTGGCCATCATCTCCACACTGCTCATCTCTCTGGCCGTCGCCTTCCTCCTGATCCCTGCCTTCAGCTACATATACTTGTCCAGAAAAGACAGATCCAAAAAAGCCTTCAGCGCCGTCGATAAAAACAACCGGCTGACCCAGATCTACAATGTGCTCCTGAAATCCTGCCTCCGCTTTCCCGCACGCACCCTCATTATCGGACTGGTGGCCTTTGCTGTCAGTCTCTATCTCTGTTTTACTCTGAGTATCAACGTGCCTCAAGAGATCGAATTGGACAATTTTTTTCTCTATGCCACCTTCCCCTCTGGAACCACACTGGACACCGCCGATAGTCTTGTCAAGGAAATGGATGTCAAGGTGGAGGAATTCACGGAAATCGAGGAGCGACTGGTCACGATCAAGGAAGACAATGCTGTCTTTAACTTTAGGCTGACTGAGGATTTCGTAAAAAGCTCGGGCTCGTCTTTTGACGCTTTGAGAGAGGCCCTGTTTGAAGAACTCGATGAGTCGTTTCGACAAGTTGATTTCTCCTACGAAGAATCCGAACAGAATGTCGGATCCCGCGGCTCAGGAGGTGTCGGTTCCCAGGGCAACTCTTTCAACAAAATTCTCGGCATAGGAACCAGCCAGGAAAGGGTTGTCATTCACGGCCAGGATCTCGATTTGATGATCGACATCGCAGAGGACATCCAGTACAACATCGAGGAGCTGGAGACGGTGAGCAATTCAAATGTGAGCGTTTCCAGTCAGGCCCCCAGCATCGATCTTTACCTGGACAAACCGGCCATGAGCCACTTCGATGTGAGCCTGCAGTCATTCCAAAGTGAGATCGCCAGCTTACAAAAGGAAATGTCCTCAGGAGTCAGTCAAGAGCTGGGCTTTGAAGAAGTGGAGATCATCATCAAGGGCAAGGTGGAGGAAGGAGAAGAAGACGAGGAAAAAACTTCGGAAGATCTCCGGCGGCTTAATATTGCCTCAGCAGCAGGCGGAACAGTCCCGATTCTCCAGCTGTCCGAACTGGTGTATTCGAACGGCTACTTCAGGATCAACCGGATAAATCAGGAAAAACAGGTCTATGTCTATTATAGATTCGAATCGGATATCGAAGAGTCCAAGCAGTTTCTCGAAGCTGCGAGAGCTTCGATCCAGCAAATTGTCGCCGACTTTTCGCCCCCTCCTGGGATCCTGCTCGAGGTCGAACACGCTGAAAATGATCTCTCGGAGTTTTACTATCTTATCTTTGTGGGAATACTTCTCATCTACATGGTGTTGGCATCGACTTTCGAATCCTTATCCACCCCGTTTGCGATGATGTTGACGCTGCCCTTGGCTGCTGTAGGGGCTTTCTGGGGCCTTATCTTTACCGGCCATTCCCTGTTTAACGCCAATGCCCTGATCGGCCTGTTTATCCTTTTGGGCGTGGTGGTCAATAACGGCATCATCCTGATCGATTATTCACGGATATTAGAGAAAAGAAACTTCCGGACCACACGGGCGTTGGTGACTGCTGGTTTGGCCCGTGTCCGGCCGATCCTGATTACGGCCCTGACAACCATCCTCGCCATGTTGCCCATCGCGCTTGGCAAGTCCGCTTATATCGCCTCCATAGGCGCTCCGTTCGCTGTCACAGTGATTGGGGGGCTCGGTGTGGGAACCTTATTTACACTGCTTCTGGTTCCAACCGTGTCCTATGGCCTGCACAATGCTCTCAGTTGGTGGCGGGGGCTGAATTGGAAAACCAAGGGCATCCAGGGCCTGGCCTTTGTGGGCGGTGTGTTTGTGATCTTTTCACTGGTCTACACATTTCCATGGAGGGTAGCGATCACGTTTATCCTGTTTCTGTTGATCCCCTCTGTAACCTATTTTTTCCAAACCAGCTTGAGACGTACGCATGCCGATCTGATTGCACAGGGCTTGCCAATCACTATCACGGTACGAAACATCACTAAACTCTACGACGACTTCTCGCGGTTTTCTAAAGAATGGCGGAAGGGACGGATCGAAAAACTCCATTCGTTGACAAGAAATCTCGTTTGGCAGATTCCGCTCTACATCTTTCTCTTCTACTTCACCTATGTGTACCTGTCCAGGGGATTCTGGATCCTTTTCTTCTCTCTGCTCTTTTATGGCTCCACACTTGCACTGGCGCGCGGCCGGTTCAAAACCATTTTCTACAATCTGTTGTACTGGGGTCTTCCTCTCCCCAATCTTTGGTTTTATTTCAAACAATGGGGCCAGAAAGAGCCCGTTTGGGCCGTAGCCTTTTTCTGGTATTTCTGCCTGCTCATCTATGCAACTTCGAAAAAACTCTCGCGCAAGAAAATCGATATTATGCGCCTTAAAGGCCGTTTCAGAAGGGCGAGAAAATTCTATTACAGACTGGTTAAAAGTGTTCCCATAATCGGCCGGCAGAGGACACCCTTCAGAGCCCTGGATCGAGTGTCGATTGAAATCGAAAGCGGCATGTTCGGCCTGGTGGGGCCCAATGGCGCCGGAAAAACGACCTTGATGCGCGTTATTTGCGGCATCCTGCCCCCTACCAGGGGTAAAGTGTTTTTTAATGACATCGATCTTGGCGCAAAGCGCGAGGAACTGCAGTCCCTAATCGGATACCTCCCTCAAGAATTCGGAACATACGAGAACATGACCGCCTATCAATTCCTAGACTATCAAGCCATACTCAAAGGGATATGGAACGCTTCGACAAGAGAGAAGTCCGTCAAACATGCCATAAGCTCCGTACACCTCGATAAAAGCAGCGATATCAAGATCAAAAACTTCTCGGGTGGGATGAAGCAGAGGGTGGGTATTGCACAGACACTCCTCCGCCTGCCGCGTATTCTGGTCGTCGATGAACCCACGGCCGGTCTTGATCCCCGTGAGCGGATCCGATTCCGGAATCTGCTTTCCGAGCTCGCCAAGGACAGGATTGTTATCTTTTCCACCCACATCATCGAGGACATCTCCAGTTCGTGCAACCGCGTGGCTGTTATGGATGAGGGGGAAACAAAGTTCATCGGAACTCCACAGGAGATGATCGAGCTCACATCTGACTTTGTTTGGGAAGCCAATGTCACAGAAGAAACATTCGCGAAAATACGGAGGACAGAAAACATCGTCCATCAGATGCGCACGGCTAACAAGGTACGCGTGCGAATCCTGGCCGCAAAAAAACCTGTCCCGGATGCGGTTCAGGTCACTCCCACTCTTGAAGACTCGTACATATGGCTGATCGGACAGGAGGACACTTCATCATGAGAGACAGAGACAACAAATCCGTGAGACAGAGATCGAGGACTAAATCAAAAACCTTGGCGACATTTTTTCGCTACAATGTGTTCACGAGCTTCTCAGGGAAATTCATCTATGTTTTAGGATTGGCCATCGTTCTCTTCCTCCTTATTGTGGTGCTCCATGTCGTCAACAATGACGCCTCCCCCACTGCCGAGGATATTTACAATTTTCTTCTGATCCCGGGAATACTTCTAATTTTTTACCCTTCGGCCTTTTCCATACAGAATGACGTCGATTCACGGATGATCGAAACGCTTTTCGGTATTCCGGACTACCGATATAAAATATGGCTTGTTCGGAACCTGACGCAGTACATCGTCATAACGGCTCTTTTGTTTGTTCTGATCGTGCTGTGCCGGCTCGGGCTAGCCGAGTTTTCCATGGGATCCATGCTGTTTCATTTGATGTTTCCTGTCATTTTTATCGGGAGCTTGGGATTTATGATCGCCGCCCTCACGAGAAGCGGAAACGGGAGTGCGGTGATTCTGGTCCTGCTGATCCTCTTTTTCTGGATCGCACTTGAATCGGTACAGGGAAGCAGCCTGTATGTCTTTTTTAATCCCTTTCAGGTCGTCGAGCAGTTAGAAACCCTGGCTCTGGTTGAGACGACCCTGCTGAACAGAGTCTATCTGATTATCGGCGCTGTGATCACAACACTTTTTGGGCTTCTGAGCCTGCAGCACCGGGAAAAGTTTATTTAAGTCCCACCCAGCCCTTGACGGAATCGAAGAGTTCTTTCGAGTCGTATCCTATGCCATCTTTAAAAACGATTGTTATCTTTCTGACATCTTCTATGTTGAGATCCGGTTGGCCGTCGATGATCACCATGTCCGCAATTTTGCCGACTTCTATAGATCCGAGTCTGTCCTCTTTCTCGAGATATTTAGCTCCGTTGAGCGTGGCCACCTGAATGGCTTCCAACGGCGACAGGCCCGCTTCCACCAAAAGTTCGATCGCGCGAAAATTGGAATAGCCGGCAATCACCCCGCCGTACCCTGTGGGATCCGTGCCCACGAGCAGGAGGCCACCCGCATCGAAAAATTTCTTTTCCAGGGCCATCCCCTTCTTGAAGCGTTCGGGCCAACTTGAGTTAGGATTGCTCGCGATGCGGGCCCAATTTCTGAGATAAAGATCCCGCGTTTCGGGCAGCAGGGCATCCAGAGCTGCACTCGGGGCTGAAGGACGCCCTGGTACATAGGTTTCATACACAGGCAGGGTGGATGTCAAGGCCACATCCTTTTCGATGAGAAATTCAATCAATGTTTGCACTTCAGGACTGTCGACATCAAGTTCTTGCAGAGATTGGCTCTGGGCTCTGCCCCCGGGATTTCGGTCAGGCTTCTTATCGGGAACAAAATCCGAGGATACAAAGAAACCGTGTTCCAGGTTATCGATGCCTATTTCTGCGGCCTCCCTGTAGGTGACAGAGCCGAGGTGACCCGTCACTTTTTTACCCCTTTTGTGAGCCTCTTCGACAACGGCTCTGAGCTCAGCCCGGGATATCTGTGCATAGACTTTAAAGGAGTCCACACCTTCTTCATCCCAATAGGCCACCATGTTCCGGGCGTCTTCCGGTCCTGTGAGAGCTTTTATCTGGAGAAGCCCCAATCCAGGGCCATTGAAGTAGGGACTGGTGACATCCATTTTAGGGCCTGGAGTTCTGCCAGAATTGATGGCCTCCTTTAAATTCAAGTCCCCAAAAGGTTCAAGAGTCCCCGTTGTGCGTATCGTTGTGACACCTCCAGCCAGGTAGAGCCTGGGAAAGCTGACAAATTGGTGATTATAGTGCCCGTTTCCCGCAGGATAAAACATGTGTTCATGGAACATGATAAAGCCGGGGAGAAGGGATTTCCCTTCAAGATCGATCAATTCGGCACCTTCGGGGATCTGCACGTCTCCTGATGAAGCTATTTTTGCGATCTTTCCTTCGCGGATGACGACTGTCAAATCGGACTTCGCAGGTGCACCCGTGCCATCGATTATCCGTGCATTCTGCAGGACTAAAACTGGAGATTGATGGACAATGAATTGGCGTGTGAGAAAAGAAAATTTGACGCCCTGAGAAAACAGCAAACATGGCAGTAAAAAAAGAAAACCTATCCAAAAATATTTACGATTCATAATTCACTCCAATTCTTGCTGTCTTTCCAATTCCACCATTGGAGCAAAGCTGGAATATGTTTTTGATTGCTTGCGTAATAGACGGCACACCGGAATACATACAGGACACAACGGTCAATGTGTACCCCGCGGAGAGACATCAGTTTCTTGTACATTGTTCCTGGATTTTCACCCCGGAGTTCCTCTACAGATTTATAGCCCAGATCGACTAAATCCCGAGCAATATTTGGCCCTACTCCAGGAATAACCTGAAACTCTTTAAGTAATTCCATTATAAACCTCTATTTTTAAATTTTTCGTTTTTTTATAGCACTACTATAGATCAATCCAAACAATTATTCCATTGCCGCACTGCTCTTGATAATTCTGGTGCTATTCG
>CAZLLG010000043.1:0-1000 GCA_964560275.1 uncultured Eubacteriales bacterium
CCTGACTTTGGCGCTACGTGTGCTCGGCTATACGCTATCTCTTCCGGTGATAGGTCGCCTATTGTCTTTTCCCTTAAAGCTTTCACCTGCTTTTGGTCTGAGTTTTTTGTCATCAGGTGGTATTGGCGTCGCCTTTGCTGTCAGCTTAAAATTGACCTATCCACTTCCCCTAACAGATAAATTTTTGTCCATTGCTTTATTGTCAATAATTTTAAGTGAAATTTTGAGCCCACTGGGATTGAAATATTCTCTTTTTAAATGTGATACGGAAGAAAAAACATGATTCCTCTGATCTTTGTTTTTCTGTTTATGTTGTTTTTAAAGAGTTCCGCTCTTTTCCCTTTTGCCAATCCACAAAAAAGTACCTCTATCGCGCTTGGATTTATCCTTATATTTGCTTTTCTGTTTGGAAAACAAATCTCTCGTCTTAAACTGCCTCAAATTACAGGTTTTATCCTTGCCGGGATAGTTTGTGGTCCCTATGTGATGAAATTTCTTTCCTCAACGGATGTCAGAGGACTTCAACTCCTCGATGGTTTGGCTCTAAGTTTGATTGCTCTCACTGCTGGAGGAGAGATGCAGATCAGTAGATTGAGAGGAAGATTGAAGATAATTTCTTATCTAGTCCTCTTCCAGACATTGATCATTGTTGGAGGATTCGTTTTATTTGGCTTGGTGGCAAGGTCAATTTTTCCCATATTTTCTGAAATGACAACATCAACAGTTTTTGCATTTTCGTTGCTTCTCGGAATTCTTGCAACAGCGACCTCCCCCTCCACCACCATCGCCATTATCAATGAAACACGATCTTCAGGTAAATACAGCGACCTCATTCTCAGTGTAGCCGTCGTCAAAGATTTTTTTATCATCATCTCCAATATCTGAAGAATTATTATAGTAGTTATATCCATAATTTTCAGAACGATCCGTAGTCGTTATTCCAACTTGGGCAGAAGTATCCCCGGAACTTCCAAGGGAAGGTGCTGTCACCCAAAGATTG
>CAZLLG010000043.1:1010-17427 GCA_964560275.1 uncultured Eubacteriales bacterium
GATATCAATGTCTATGACGTCTCCCTCTCCTAATTTTGATGTGAACTTTCTTCTGAAAATCCTGAAAGAAGTGGGCTTGTCTGTTGGAATAGGGATTGCTGTGGGAGGGAGTATCATCCTCTATCTCAAATATATTAAAAAAGAGCTTACGGTATTCATTTTGAGTATTGCTTTTTTTACATACCAGATTTCTCAAAGCTACGATTACCATCCTCTGCTCATATGCTTGACTGCTGGCTTTCTTGTCGAAAACTTCTCAGCTCAGGGAGAAAAACTCATTTTGGCAATAGAGAGAAGTTCCCTGCCTGTCTATGTTGTTTTTTTTGCGATTTCAGGAGCTTCTCTGGACTTGGACGCTTTAAAAGTGGGTTGGCTCCTTGCACTGTTTTGTGTTTTTTTGAGGGGAGGCTTCAAATTTTTTGGGACCTATATTGGTGCTAAACTTGCACGAGATGATAGCAAGGTGCAAAAAAAGAGCTGGATGGGTTTTATTTCTCAGGCTGGTGTCGCCTTGGGAATGGCTATTGTGGTCGAAGAGAGTTTTCCAAATTGGGGGGGGGAATTTAAAACTTTAGTATTGGCTATCATCGCCTTAAATCAGATAATTGGCCCAATTATTCTGCAGAGGTTTTTGGTTCGCTCGGGAGAGGCAGGGAAAAAAGGTTTTGTCCATGACCAGTCCGGACAGAGCGTTTAATGTTTGCATAGGTTTTATCGATGGCAAGTTGGCAGGCTCTTATTATGGTTTCCCCTCTGCTCAAATACGAGAGCAGTGCAGATGAGAGAAAACATCCTGTGCCATGCACTTCAGTTTTGATTTTTTTATGCATGAAAACATGAAAATTTTTCCCATCAAATAAAAGATCGATAGTTTCTTTTTTAAGGTGTCCACCTGTAATTAAACACGGGGCTTTACAAAGTGTGTGAATTTTTTTGGCGGCTTTTTCCATATCTCTAAGATTTTTTACTTTGTTTCCTGTAATGAGGGCAGCTTCTAGAACATTAGGCGTGAGAACGGTCATTTGTCCGGCGATAGCACTCAAAAAATCTGGGATGGAATCTGGTTCGAGAAGCCAAGTCCCGGAACTGGATTGGAAAACGGGATCAATGACCCGGGGGATCAAAGAATTCTTGGACAAAATGTTGGCCACAGAAGAAATGTTTTTTTTACATCCCAACATACCCACTTTTATCCCAAATAGTTGGACGTCTTCCCCTAGGCTTTTGTATTGGTCCATAATAAAGTTTGAGGAAGGACAATAAACCCTGCTGACCTGTTGAGTGTTTTGGGCTGTCAGTGATGTGACAATCCCCATCCCCGTGAAACCAAGATGCTGAAATACGTTTATATCGAGGACGACACCGGCTCCTGAGGTCGGATCATATCCGGCTATAGTCAATAGGACTTTGTTCATCGGTTATATTTTCTCTATACCGCCACGAAGATATCTACCAGACTCCCCTAGTCATGTCAATGTTACTGGAATCTCTGTTCCATGATTTTTGTAAAATTCTGTAAAGTGAGTGGAAATCACATTGCGTTTTTCTAAAAGGGGCGGTACCCGGCACGGAGTATCTTTCCCTACGCGAAGACCCTCCCACCGCGCCACCATCCGCTCCGGGATAAGATACCGCCGTGCCATCCACCCCTTTTGACCTAAAAGCATTTCCCTTTTCGTAATCCAGCAACAGAGTTGGATGGACGTCGTATGTCTGTCACCATCCACATTTGTATGTGATGGGGGCAGAATGCGTAAGGGTTCCGTCCGACTTTGTTGCTGGAGAAATCTTTACGATTGCCCCAACCCTATGATAATATGAAGCATGCTTGAAATGAACGCCAGGGCAATCATTCTGGTTCAAGGAAGAGTTCAGGGTGTTTTTTTTCGTGACCATACACAAAAATGGGCCTCTGCTCTTGGTGTCTGTGGTTGGGTGAAAAATCTGGCCGATGGACAGGTTGAAATTCTGGCTGAAGGTGAAAGAGACAGAATTGAAGACTTGATCAGACTCGTTAGAAAAGGGCCGCCCCTGTCTCTAGTCGAGAATGTGGATGTCGAATGGACTGATTATAAAGGAAGTTATGACGATTTTCGGATCACCTGGTAAATTCACACTCGACATTCCCATATTGGTGCGAAAAGCTAATATGAGGTGTTGACAATGTGTGATAAAAGGATCGAGGGCAGACAAAGATTTTGGAGGAAATAAGATGTACAAGATTGCGAAAGAAGATCAACCAAGAGTCGAAATGTTCGATGGAGTAATCCGACATACTTTAGCATGTGGTAGAGATGTCTTGATGGCGAAGTTCGAGTATAAAAAGGACTCCAGAATTCCCCCACATAAACACGCCTATGAACAGGTCACTACTATTCTGGAGGGATCACAGAGAATTATCATTCGAAAAGATGAAAAGATCGAAGATAGCGTTATTCATTCAGGAGATGCCTACATTGTCCCGCCGAACACTGAACATGAACAGATCAACCTTGAAGACAGCGTGACTATAGATGCTTGGAGCTTAGCTCCCTGATTCGGATCGTGAATTATCTGGGCTAATCGGGAGATTTGTCTTTTTTATTCAAAAATTTATTTTGGCATTCCCTCGAACAAAAAAAATATTCTTTTCCTCCCTTTAATTCTCTAATAGCATTTTCTTTTGGGAGATAGGTTTGGCAGATATCGTCTTTAACCATCACTCCTGAAATTTTTTTTGTAGGACGTTCTGCAGAGGGAATGGATTCTTTGCCTATTCCCAAGAAAAAACGGAATACCCTTAGGACAAAATAGGCAAGAATTGTGTAGAAGATAAGTCGAAATAGTCCTGGCAGCATAATTTTAATGTAGACGATTTCCCGTTTTCTGTCAATCGGGATGCCATTTAACTTGATTCTTCACAGTCTAAAAAGTAATATTAAAAAGGTTTTTATTTTTATGTACAAATAATATTATTTTATATCCAAGGTGTAAAAATGGACTTTTTATTCTCTCAAGAACAAAATATTTTAAGGGATGCTGTCAGAAGCTTTGTTCAAAAGGAAATCCAACCTCTTGTCAAAGACAGCGATGAAAATGGTGTCTGGCCGGAAATTTTCACTAAGAAACTTGCAGAGATGGGATTGCTGGGTATTGTTATCCCTACTGAATACAATGGATCAGGTTATTCGAATGTGGATTATGTCATTATTCTTGAAGAGCTGTCGAAAGTTGATCCTTCAGTGGGGCTTACAGTGGCCGCACACAACTCTCTTTGTTCCAACCATTTGAATCTTTTTGCCAGTGAGGAACAGAAACAGAAATACCTGACCCGGACCGCATCCGGTCAGACTCTGGGGGCATGGGGCCTGACCGAACCTGAAGCGGGATCAGATGCGGCTGCCATGAAAACAAGAGCTATAAAAAATGAGGAGAATTGGATTCTCAACGGGACGAAACGTTTTATCACAAATGCAACACTGGCTGAAATTTCTGTAGTTCTGGCAAAAACAGATCCTGAAAAAGGACGGAATGGGATTTCCGCTTTTATTTTGGAGAAAGGGATGGAGGGCTACAAGGTCGGAAAGAAAGAAGATAAATTGGGAATTAGGGCGGCCGATACTGCGGAGCTTATTTTTGAGGATGTTAAAGTTCCGGCTGAAAATTTAATAGGTGAAGAAAATAAGGGATACAGTCAAGCGATGACCATTTTAGATGGTGGAAGGGTAAGCATAGCCGGGTTTTCCCTGGGAGTTGCTGCAGGAGCTCTTGAAGCCAGCCTCAAATATGCTAAAGAGCGTGTTCAATTCAACAAACCGATTGCGAATTTTCAAGCTATCCAATGGATGCTTGCCGATGGATTTACAGAGCTGGAAGCCGCACGACTCTTGACCTATAAAGCGGCCTTCTTAGAGGATAAAGGGAACAAAATTGTGAAAGAATCAGCGATGGCTAAGCTTTTCGCCAGCGAGCTGGCTGTAAAAGCGTCG
This sequence comes from uncultured Eubacteriales bacterium, assembly GCA_964560275.1. Classification (GTDB taxonomy): domain Bacteria; phylum Acidobacteriota; class Aminicenantia; order Aminicenantales; family Aminicenantaceae; genus JAUWVG01. The sequence continues at coordinate 4,979 of CAZLLG010000043.1, forward strand.
TCTGTAGCCGTCCAAATTCATGGAGGCTACGGTTTTACAAAGGACTATCCTGTAGAGAAATTTTACAGAGATTCCAAACTGGCTACTATTGGAGAGGGGACATCTGAGATCCAACGATGGATCATTGCCCAAAAAGTACTGTCTGAGTATTGAATGTTCAAACTTGCTCAAGAGATCCTCAAAGGAGATTCCCGGGCTATCGCCAAGGGGATTTCTCTTGTTGAAAACAAGCATCCAGATGCTCAGAAAGTCCTTAAATACATATTCCCTCATACGGGGAATTCAATCATTATTGGGATTACTGGTTCTCCCGGTTCCGGAAAAAGCACAATTGTTGATCAGCTTATCGGATCCTTCAAAGAGAAAGGGAAAAATATCGGTATCATCGCCATCGATCCTTCCAGCCCCTTCAGTGGAGGAGCGATCCTTGGAGACAGAATCCGAATGATGCGCCACAGTACAGATCACAATGTTTTTATCCGGAGTATGGCGACTCGCGGGCATCTTGGTGGCCTGGCAAGAGCTTCGGGTGAAGCTATTTCCATCCTTGAGGCCTCAGGAAAAGATATCATTATTGTGGAAACGGTAGGTGTTGGACAGGATGAGGTGGAGGTGGTCAGACTTGCGGATATTGTACTCGTTGTGTTGATCGCTGGAGTTGGGGATGACATACAGGCGTTTAAAGCAGGAATCATGGAGATTGCCGATATTTTTGTTCTGAACAAGGCCGACTCTCCCGAATCTGATAGAACGGAAAGGCAGGTTAAGGCCATGCTTGACCTCGGGATCGACAAAGAAAAAATTCCTCCGATTGTCAAAACGATTGCTACAAAGGGCAAGGGAATAAATTCACTTATTGAGGAAATTGGCGATCTTTCTCACATCCAAGGCAAAAAGGTTCGTGCGATTAGGAAAAGAAGGCTTTTGACCGGGATCTTGAAAGAAATTGTTGCGGAAAAAATATATCAATTGATTGGTGAACACATTCTATCAGAAGAATTCGAAGGCTTTATAGATAGAATTCATAAAAAGGAAATCGATCCCTATACTTTAGCGGATGAGATTGTCGATAGGATAAAAAAGGAATCAGATGATCAAGACGAATGACCATATCGGGATTGCTGTAAAAGATCTTGAAAAGTGTTTCCAACTTTGGAAGAGGATGTTCAGCTTTAATTTTGAGCAAAAAGAGTTTGCACCCATTTCGCAAAAGACCTGGCATCGGCGAGATCATTGTCATCTGGGTGGGTGCGTGCGGATGCTGCCATTTCAGCCCATGCTTTGTGCTCCGGAGATCTGCTGAGTACATCCATAGCATGCATAGATACCTTTCCGCGACATGAAAAAGTCCCCAGTATTTGGGTATGTGAGCCAACGAATGCAGCGTATTCCAGCGCTTCTTGGGCTAGGCGCCCCCCCGCTAGTGATCCATGAGTGGAAAAAAAAGCGATTTTCTTTTTTGGTGGAAGCCTTTTTATAAGGGATTCCGCTTTAAAAGAAATACTGTGCGAATGAACGGGAAAACCAATAAAAATGAGGCTGAATTCTATCAAATCTTCATCCAGAATGTCTTCTACAGGTTTAATGGATTTTTCGCCTTTGACAGCGGTATAGATGGCCTCTGCGACAGTTTTTGTATTCCCTGTCTGACTGACAAAAGTTACAAGAGTCTTTGACATTCCTTTGTCCTCTACTGAAGGTTAAACTTGGCCTCTACCTTAAAGGAATATCCGCTTAAATTCAACTGTCCCTGTCAAATATTTCGAAAATGCTCAATTGCCGGCTCAATGATCAAATTAAACTGCGGGAAGTCTGATTGTTATGGTTGTTGCCTTATTTTCTTGACTCGAAGCTTCGATAGAACCGTCATGATCTTCGATGATTTTCCTTGCAATCGGTAGCCCAAGACCTGTACCCACGTCTTTTGTAGAAAAATAAGGCTCGAAGATTCTATTCAACATATCTTGGCCGATACCGGCACCAGTGTCTTGGATAACAAGCTTTAACTCTTTGTTTTGGCGCGATAAGGAGATGCTTATCACTCCCTTTTTTTGGATGGCCTCAATCGCGTTTGTCAAAATATTTCTTATGGCGATTTTTATTTTGACTTTGTCCCCTGAAAATTGGAAGTTTTGTCTGCGAGTGTGTTCCTTTATCTGAATCCTTTCAGTGAGGATTTTTTTGTACGGGGCGATTGTTTCATGGATGAGATTTTGGAGGTCCAGAATGTCTCTTTGCAGCTCTATGTCCTTCGACGTCTCCAAAAATTCGTGGGCAATTTTCCTGAGGTTTCCCACCTCATGGATAATGTATGAGGTCGATTCTTTAAGTGCGGCGTCGAAATTTTCACTTTTGTCATTGTAGACATTTAATAAGTGTTCGGCCGACAACTGAATGGGTGTAAGGGGATTTTTAATTTCATGAGCCACTTTCCTGGCCATCTCCGCCCAGGCTACTTTTTTACTCATATCGGCTAGGTCTTGTTGGTGTTGTTTGAGGTTTCGAATCATTGTGTTGAAACCGTCTATCAGAGTTTTCATCTCGTCGTGGGTTTTATGAGGGATAGAAATTTCGAGATTTCCGAGACTGACCTCCTTTGTGCCGGCAAGAAGTTTTTGGATCGGCGTTATGATCATGCCTCCAATTCCACGGGCTAAAAGAAGAACAGCAGCCAGAAAAAACACAGAGATCAGTATGAAAAATTCAATGAGTTTTTCTGAAACCTCAGATATTTCCTGCTGCTGTAGAGGTAAGGGCAGAGAAATCAGAAGCATCTGACCCTGAAAGGTATACGGAATAGTGAGAGTCTGGAACGAATAATCACCGATTTTCTGAGCCTGAGTATGGAATGGATTATTCTCGTACTGCATTTTGTAATAGATTTCACCGTTTATCAGGTCAGGGAGTAGGCCGTAATCGAAAAAATCTCGCCGGCTTGAAAAAGCGAGCAGACCTTCGCGATAGAGATTCACATCATTGGAAATTGTGGAACTTATCCAGAAAACAACATCTTCAGGCTGGAGAATCAGAGAGCTTTGTTCTTCCTGCTGAGCAAAGAAAAAATTATCCATTTCTCTCTGGGTAAGCTCAGCCTGATATTCCGCCTTTTCAGTGATCTGCTGCGTAAAAATCTGGTCAAAAAAACTTCTTGTCAGAACCGTGAAGAGGATAAGTGGAATCAGTGCAACAAGGACAAAGGAGATATAAACTCGATTGGAGAATGACCAAAATGGATTTTTCGGTTTTTTTCTTGTGAGAGCAATGGAGATGACTAAAAAGAGGGTCATCGAAAAGAAAAGATAAAGGAAAAAGATTTCTAAATATTCCACCAAAAAATCGAGGATATTCTCTTTTGGGAGAAAAAGAGAATAGATCTTGTTGTCTTCCTTGAAATAGAAACTGCGATAGCGTTTTTGGTTTTCAGCAAAGGAAGACCATTGAGGAGCGGACTTCTCCTCAATTTTCTGAAGTAGATCGGGATCAATACCAGATGATATGTTGTAGGGATTGAGAAGCAGTTTTCCGTCTGAGTCATAGACGGCAAAGCCAAAGTCCATTTCATTAAGCGATGGGAGAGAACTGACTCGAAGGAGTTCGAAGTACGGATTGGCCGAATAGAGAAATGGCAGCATGTCATAGTCGAGAGACAGATAAATGATCAACTTTCCGAGATAGACATCTCCTTCAAAATAATCCTTATAAGCGAGAAGGAAGTCTTTTTCTCGCCCTATAAATGGGATTTTATTGGAGGAAATGGTCCATTCCGGATTGAGAGGAAGATCAAAGCTGATTCGTGAATATTCAGAAACATTCAGAGAGAAGCGGGAGAGAATTGACCCGTCCGGATGGAGGAGTTCAAGGCTGGAATACCAGTTAAATTTTGAAATGAGAGTCTGCCCCCAGAGTGTATGGGCCAAATTTGAGGGTTCAAGGCTTTTAAAAAAGGAATGTATTGACTCCTGTCTAATATCGATTTCCGACTGAGACTGTTTGATAAGAAACATCCCCCAATTTTTTTGGGATTCAATCGTGTTTTTTATCGTATTCTGCAAAAGATTGCGGTGGCGCGTTATCGTGAATTCTTCAATAGAAGCGTAAATCAAAAAAGTAGAAAGACAGATAAAGATGAACAAATATTCCTTTTTATCCCCAATTTTCGGTCGGTAGATCCAGAGAATAAACGATAAAATGAGGCAGGCTTGAAGGATCACCAGCAGGGTGCCCTTGTTCTTAAAAAGAGAAACATACAAAACAAAGTAGATGAAGAAGAAGATTAACGGAAACAACATATTTTGAGTAAACGAAGAGGCGAACTTCAAGCATGCCAAGCTGCCGAATATGATGACTAGAAAAAAGAGAAGGATGCTCAGATGAATCAACAGAAATGAGGGATTAAAAGAAAAACGGAGTAAGTTGAGATTGGAGTTGAGGACAAGACGAAAAAGGGCTTCTTGAAAGAGATACAAAAAGACAAATGGAAAAAAAACAAAAACCCCATTTGAGGCCAAAGTCGAGAAAAGCCGGTTTTTTATTTTTTGTTCTTTAGAAGGCCAAAAGAAATAAATGAGAAGGTAACCAAAAATTAGGAACAAGCAGGCTGATGTGAGAAAAATATCAACCGGGGATTTTGTGAAATCCCACACAGAAAAAAAACTCGCTGTTGATGGAGAGAAAACAGGAAATGCTTGGATCCTTTCAAGCTGGCTAAGGGGAAAAATTATCAACCTGATGCCGATCAAAATGGGGATAACGATCAAACCTGAGAAAGACCTTCGTGTTTGTGTGGGAGGAAAGACTTTAACCAGAAAAATTAAAGTAAATATTAAGAAGGATCCAAAAAGTACATAAAAAAAGAGGAGGAAATATTCCTTTCGAAAGGTGGAGATTGCGGGCATGGGAGTGGAGCTGAGTGCAACAGTCGAGATGATCCTTTTTTCTTCATTCCTCAAAGGGAAAGAAAGAGTGAGGATGCTATCCGGGGAGGTCATCTCTACGACATATTCATCATTATGTCTAGAAAAAAACTGTTCAAATCCTGACACATTATCTTGAAAATCATAATAGGAAATTATGCTGTTTTTGAGGTGAGTTGTCTTCAGGAATTGATATTCGGTGAGGTATGGCGATTTGAGTTCTGGCTGGAAGGCCAAGAGGCGGTGAAAAATCACGAATTTTTCCGGTTGAACCTGTTCTATATGGACCAAATAAGACGAGGCTTTATTTTTGACAAGCAGGGACACCGGGTTTCCGGTATAGGGTTTCAGGTCTGTGGATGCTGCAAAAATTTCTTGGACATCAACCACATTCCCGTACCAAAGGAGAATCTTCCCCACGTTGCTGTAATATCCGACTCCCTCGATCTCCGGATCTGAGATGAGTGTTTTTAGGATAGAGAAAATTTTATTGTTGTCCTCAGGAAATGGGATCGAATGAAGGCGTTTTTTTTGGGAAAATATTTCATCCAGGTTATTCTGGAATTCTTTTTGGATAAGCTGTTTTTTGTTTTTCAGATGCCTAAGGCTCTTTTCGTGATATTTTTCTGATGCTTGCTTAGTCAAGAAGAATGAGAGAGCCAGAAAGAGGATAGAAAGAAAAAGACAGCAAAGAGAGCCTAGAACAAGAATTCTATGTCGTCTTGCATGCTCAATAACTTTCACTTTTAGCCCTTATTTCTGAGATTTTCCATTCTTTTTTTATGCCGTTTCTTGTCTCTTTTGACTCGTTTATAAAATAAAAAAAGACAAAAAATCTATACATTTTGTCTTTTTTGTCTTTGAAAGACCATCTTGCTTGGATAATAAAGCTGTTTTCCGATGTAGAAGAGGGTTGCTGATCGGAAAAAAAACCAGATGTTGTGTATGAGGAGAGTATTTGCCGGAAGAGAAAATACGCCTGCTGATTGGAGAGCTGGTCGGAAAATGATATTGGCTGAGGGAGCGAGATGTTGACACTGCTTTGTGTTGAGAACAGGGAATGCAGCATTCTTGGGCTGTTTTGAAGGAAGGCCTGCTCAATATTCTGGGATGTAGAAGAAAAAAGGAGGGAGAGTGTTGCTATCAGAGAAATAATGAGGTTTGCCACCTCAAAAATGATAGCACAGCAAAGAAAAAACGTAAAATCTTAAAATATCTATTTGATCGGTTTTGAACTTCCTGTTTTTCGCGGTTTTGTTTTGGATTCGGATTTTTCTGAGCTGTCCTTTTTTGCTTCAATTTCTTCTGAAACGATGCTGGAAAGCTCCATCTTGATTTTGTCAATTTTGTCAAGTTTGGCTGCAATTCTAGAGAACAAGGATTCCTGGCTCCTTATCCCTTCATTGATAAGAAAAGCCGCGCTCTCCGACCTGCTTCTGAAAATTCCGGAATCCACCAGCATATTCAGCTTTCGATTGCTTTCATCGTCCACACGGATTGTTAAAACTGTATTTCTCGAGGATAGAGTCCTGTCAAGAACTTTTTTAATAGATCCAGCCGTTTTTGTTGCAAATTTTTCAACTTGATTGCCTAAGTCTTCAAACGTCTCTCTATGTGTTCTTTTCTTATCTTCTGCCTTAGGCTCTTTGTCTGTATTTTCAGTCGTCATTGTATTTCTCCTTATGTATTTTGTAACTCAGATACAAATTACATGATTATTAGTGTTCTGTCAAGTAAATAATGTTGAATTATACGGATAATGCAAAAAATCAAGTTTCCTTGTCGATAGCATTGTAGATAAATGAAACAAATGATTGTTTTAAAAATAATGCAGAGAAATGATGTGTGAATGAAAAAGATAGTGAGGTAGACTCAGGACCAGATAATTGGAATAATTAGCTAGAATATTTAGGCTATTCTTCTTTGGCCTCTTCTGGCGTTTCTTCAGGAATGTCTTCTGTTTCACCTTCAAGCTGTTTTGTCCGCTTTGCATCTTTCATGCTGCTGAAGCCTGCGATCAACGCAATAAGCCCACCAAAAAAAAGAATTGGGGGAATAAACCCAAAGACGAGTTCATAAAACTCCTGCCACCAGACAAATACAGCCAGGTAAACTCCACCGGCGACTGCGATAAGGCCAAAAAGAATTGCTAGTATTTTTCCCATTCTTTCATCTCCCTAATTTTAAAAGAAGATTTATTTTCTGATAAGAATTATAACAAAACAAATTTAAGTTTAGCAACAGTTTTTTGAAGAACGGTGGACGAAGCCAGGGTGTTGAGATAAAATAACGGAAATTAGTGAGATAGGAGGAGTTGATATGAGTCAAAAGTCTTATTTAAGGTTTGCATTGGCTATTATTATAATTTATGGATTTAGTCTTCCACTATTCTCTGCCGAGGAGAATGGACCATTTACCATTGGAACGATTACGGCTGAAGCAGGTGAAATCAAATCTGGCTATCTTCATGTCCCGCAAAAATCCGATCCTGGTTGTGAAATTCCAGTCACGATTATCAATGGAGCAAAAAAAGGGATAGTTTTAGCGCTGGTAGCCGGGGTTCATGGTTATGAGTATCCACCTATTCTGGCTCTCTATCGATTGAAACATAAAATCGATCCGGCTGCATTGTCCGGCACGTTGATTCTGGTTCATGTGGCCAACCCTCCCGGATTCGAAAAAAGGATAGTTTACTATAATCCCTATGACTGGAAGAACTTGAATAGGGTTTTTCCCGGTGATCCCAATGGAACATCGGCGCAGCGTATTGCCTATGTCCTTGTTGAGGAGGTCGTCAAAAAGTGTGACAGCCTTATTGATCTTCACTGTGGTGATGGGAATGAAGCTCTTATCCCTTATTCATATTGGATGCTGAGTGGCGACGAAAATTTTGATGATAAAACACGAGATATGGCTATTGCTTTTGGACTCAAATATATTATCATCGATGCGTCCAGAACAAAGGATATCACGGATTCAAGATATCTGGGAAATACAGCTGTTCTCTATGACAAACCGGCCATCACGACCGAATCCGGATATCTTGGAAAAACAGATGAAATTTCAATCAAGCGCAATATTGACGGGATTTTCAGTGTGATGCGGTTATACGAAATGATAGATGGGCTGCCGAATCCTGTTGAGGAACCAATATGGATTGACAAGTATGAAGTTGTATACTCAGATAGTGATGGTCTTTTTTACCCACTCACAGAAATGGGGTATCATGTAGAGGAAGGAGAAGTTATTGGTTATGTCCAGGATTATTTAGGGGAAACAAGAAGAGTCTTTCGAGCACCCTTCACAGGCATCCTGCTCTATTTAATCCAGACACCACCGACCAGCAAAGGTGAACCACTTTTTGAAGTTGGGCGGATAAAAAAATAGAGCTTAAAAAAGAACCTCTCTTGAAAATCAAGTGCGTCATTTTCGATATGGATGGAACCCTGTTTGATGCCCCCTACGACTGGCAGAAAATCAGGTTAGATTTAGATACGCGCGGTAAACCGATTTTATCTTATATTTCTGAATTAGAGGAACCAGAGAGGTCTGTGAAGTGGAAGATACTCGAAAAATATGAGCATGAGGCTACTGTTAATGCCGTCCTTAAAAAAGGAACTCCTGAATTACTGGATTTTCTAAAGGATTCGGGAATTATCAAGGCCTTGGTCACGAACAACAGCATAAAGAATGTTTCCTATCTTCTGGATAAATACAAGCTTGTTTTTGACTATGTCCTTACTCGAGAGAGCGGTCTTTGGAAACCGTCAGGGGCCCCCTTTCGAGCGGTTTTAAAGACATTCAATTTATCCCAGAATGAATGTTGCACTGTCGGAGATTCTGAGTTCGATATCCGGGCGGGAGTTGATGCTGAATTAACCAATATATTCATACTCAATCCCAAAAGAAAAAACTTTAAATCCACTCGGGCAGAAATGTTTGTGTCGATTGAAGCCATTCAGAAAAAAATTGAAAGTCTTGTCAGTGATTCATATCAGTCCTGATTGTGGATTATGAATGGCTCAGATTTGGAAACTTAATGGATTCAATTTGAGTTTAAAGAGTTGAGAGCCCAGTATTTTTATGGAGGTTAGCCATGAAAATTTCGAACTCCCACAGAAAATATCTTTTCACGGGATTGTTTTTTTTATTGTGCTTCTCATCCGTTCAAGTCTATGCCGATGGATTCATTATCCCTCAACCTCGGCGGGGAGAGCTGATCCCTCCCTTGAGTGTGAAATATCACCGTGTCAAGGTCAGTATTCTGGGCCAGGTGGCGAAAACGACTATCGACCAGGTATTTATAAACCACTATTCCAAAGATATTGAGGGCGCGTACATCTTTCCCCTTCCTAAAGATGCGTCAATATCTGAATTCTCTATGTACATTGGAGATAAAAAAGTTGATGGAGAAATTCTCGATAGAAACCAAGCCCGCCGCGTTTACGAAGATATCGTTCGGCGAATGAAAGATCCGGCCCTGCTTGAATATGTGGGGCAAAACATGTTCCGAGCAAGGGTGTATCCAATCCCCGCCAAAGGTGAAAAGAGAATCAAACTTTCTTACACGGAAATCCTAAAATCTGAGTCTCGCCTTGTCCGCTATCTTTATCCATTGAATACGGAAAGATTTTCAGCTCGCCCTCTTGATGACGTGTCAATCTCTGTGGATATTCAGACACAAATCCCAATCACCAATGTGTATTCCCCTTCTCACAAAGTGTCGATAAGAAAAATCGAGAAAAACCATGTCAGGGTTGGATACGAGAATAAAAACATTAAACCTGAGAAAGATTTTATTCTTTATTATTCTCTCTCAGAGGATGATATTGGATTGTCGTTTATAAATTGGGGTGATAAAAAGGATAACTATTTTCTATTCATGGCCTCTCCCTCATTTGTGAAACCAAAAGCGAAAGTGATCAATAAGAATATTATGTTTGTTTTGGACAGCTCTGGGAGTATGAGCGGAAAAAAGATTATCCAGGCCAAAGATGCAGCCAGATTCATCATCAATCATCTTGATCCGGGCGATATGTTCTCCTTGATCGATTTTGATGACGGGGTGGATTTTTTCTCCCCGAAAATGGTTGAGGCATCTCAAGACAATATTGAAAAAGCTCTCCTTTTTGTAGATGGCATTGAAGACTCCGGTGGAACAAACATCAATGAGGCCCTCTCTAAAGGATTGGAGATGATTCCCAAGGGTGAAAGGCCTTCATACATACTCTTTTTAACGGATGGGCTCCCCACAGTAGGAGTGACAAACACGGCCAGCATTTTAAAAAATATCAACAAGGCCAATGATCGAAGGTCCCGGATATTTGTTTTTGGAGTTGGATATGATGTCAATACAGAGCTCCTTGATAGGATATCAACCGATAACCGGGGAACTTCAGTTTACGTCAGCGAAAATGACAATCTTGAAGTGGCGATTTCTCAATTTTATGAAAAGATGTCTTCCCCGCTCCTGTCCGATATCACGGTCAAATTTTCAGGAATCGATACAGAAGATATTTACCCGAGAATTTTACCGGATTTATTTAAAGGATCTTTGCTTTTGATGATCGGAAAATTCAGAGGAAAAGGGCCTGTGTCGATAGAATTAGCTGGGAAAGTGGAAACAAAGACAAAACAATTTGTGCTTAATAATCACTCTTTGACCAAAGATGATTCCTACAGTTTTCTGCCGCGACTCTGGGCCACACGCCGCATTGGATTCCTCTTGGAGGAAATCAGGCTCCACTCAGCCAATCAAGAACTCATCGAGGAAGTAAAAAGACTCGGGATTAAATTTGGTATTGTTACGCCGTACACATCATTTTTAGTGACAGAAAAAGAACAGCATCTGTTGGATGCCGCGGCCCCTGAAGCACAGGAAGCACTAGCAGCCAGAAAAACAACTGGTGCAGGAGCTTTCAGGATTGCCAAGGCCACGCAAGTGCTTAAAGCACAGGAGCAGGCAGTTCAAGTTGAATCGCAGTTGATCCGCTACAAGTCGAGCAAAACATTTTATTTGAGAGATGATGTCTGGGTGGATAGCATCTATGTAGAAGGGAAGCCTGTAAAGGAAATAGTTTTTGGTTCAAAAGACTATTTTAAATTAATAAGTGAAAAACCGGGTTTATCCAAATATCTTTCGGTCGCTGATAATGTGCTGATTGTTTTTGAAGGCCATAACTATAGAATTATCGCTGAGGAAAGAGACTGAATCGATTCACAAAAACGTGTGAGTCTTACTTGGGAGTCATCGCTTTTGACTTTAGGTCTCCACAGGAAATTCCTCGGGGATTAAAACATTTATTGCAGGAGATGCAAGCTGATTTTGTAAATCGTCCCAAACGGAATTCCCTTGCCAAAAAAGGCTGACGAATAAAAGGCCTGCTCATCGATATCATGTCAGCCCGGCCTTCTGAAATAATCTTCTCCATGTTTGAAAAGGTCCGGATTCCTCCCAATCCAATAACGGGGATACGAACGGCCTTTTTTAATTTTGCGGCATATTCAACGAAATATCCTTCATCGTGTTCAGCACGAAGCCCTTTCCATACGGATGCTTCCCCGGACTCGGCCATTCCTCCGCTAACTTCGATGCCATTTATACCGGATTTCTCCAGAAGTGTTCCTAACTGAATGCTGTCTTCAACGGTGAGTCCTCCTGGCAGCGAGTCGATGGCATTCATCTTGACTATAGTGGGGAATGATACTCCCACCGACTCTTTAATGCCTTCTACTATTTTTAGGACAATCCGTGCCCGGTTTGGCAGGGAGCCTCCATACTCGTCGTTTCTTTTATTTGTGTAGGGAGAGACAAAACTGCTTAAAAGATACCCATGAGCCACGTGCAGCTGCACTCCATCGAAGCCTGCCTGCTTGGCCCTTTGGGAAGCCTGGATGAACTGTGAAATGACGGCCTCGATTTCCATGACGGTCATTTCTTTTGGAGTGATTTTAAAAACCGGCTCATAGACCGCCGAGGGAGCTAGGGGAGTACATTCGCAGAGCTTTTCTTTTGTCTGCCGTCCGGCATGAGCAATTTGTAGAAAAAACCGGGAAGAAGACTCATGGACAGCCTGGGTTAATCGGCTCAGGCCTTCAATCGTTTTTTCGCTATGGATTCCTATCTGTTTGGGGCTCGCTTTTCCTGAAGGATGAATAAAGGCATGTCCGGAGATAATAAGACCGACCTCTCCTTTTCCTAAATTCCTGTATAGGGAGAGCTGTCTTTCTGTGATGTGTCCATCATCTGTTGCCATAAAATCATGTGTGGCCGAACGGACGAACCGGTTGGGAATGTAGACCCCACCCATTTTTATTGGTGAAAACAGAACAGATTCTTTTTTCATAAAAACATTATAACTTGATTTCGAAAAGATTATCGATAAAAATGGAGTGTCATTGAATATAAATTTGTTTGGAGAATAAATGGAAAAAGAAAAACTGCTTTTGATTCCTGGGCCCTCTCCGGTCCATCCCCGTATCATACAAAGTCTTTCACTTCCCACCGTGTCTCATGTGAGTCCGATTTTTGTGGAG
>CAZLLG010000044.1:0-11384 GCA_964560275.1 uncultured Eubacteriales bacterium
ATTCATCCTCAGTAAGAATCCCAAGGCTCCATTTATTAAGAACTTCTTGACCAGTAACAGGAAACATTTCTAAACCTATGGAAAGGCTCTGATCCTGTTCATGTAGGGCTTGGATGACTTTTAGCTGAATATCGTGCATGGGCATGCTGTTGTGAGATTCTCCAACATAGACAAATCGACTGTCTCTCATCTCCGCGATCATTTTTGTAAAGGAGATGGCCTTGCCTTCTTTAGCAGAATAAACATTGTCCGGAGAAATGGTCATCACCTTTTCCCTCAAATTTTTATTTCCGATATTGAGAAGAAGCACTTTATCCCCTTCCTCTTGACTGTGTGCGGCTAAAACAAAAAATGCAGTAAAAAGAGCAACACTTATTCTTTTTAATCTCATATCGGCCTCCTTTGGACTGGCTATAATACCATCTGGAAGCGAACAAACACAAGATTTGACAATAAAGAAAGGCTGTCACTCCTGTTAAAAAAAGCTTTAAAGATAAGTGCATATAGAGTATCCTATATGTTTATAAATTTGAGGCACAAAACATGAAAAAAATCGTTCCAATACTTTTATTTGTTAGTCTGGGATTGATTCTGTTCTCTCAGGATCAAAAACATGAAGCAACTGTAGTAAACATCGAGATCCCAGTCCGCGTGTTTCAGGGAGAAAATTTTATCGACAATCTGACAATCGAAGATTTCGAAATATTTGAAGATGGCGTCTCACAGAAAGTTGAAGCCGTGTATCTCATCAAAAAGAAGAGTGTTGCCAAAGAAGAAGGGGATCAGAAATTTTTTCCCTCAGTATCGAGAAATTTTATCCTCATGTTTGAAATCGTCGATTATCTTCCCAAAATTGGAGAGTCTATCGATTATTTCTTTAACAATATTTTACTTCCAGGAGACGAACTTACCGTCTTCACACCTGTCAAATCCTATAAGTTCAACAGCCAGGCCTTCGAGATGTTTTCCAAAGAAGCCATTGCCACTAAGCTCAAAGAAACTCTCAGGTCTGATTCTATCACTGGAAATTCTGAATACAGGAGTGTGTTGAGGGAACTGGAAGAAGTTCTCACCACGGAGGACCTGGATATAGATGAGAAGATGAGTCTTTTCAGACAAGTCTTGAGTCGGTTTGAATCCCTTCGATCTGTGGATGAAGAAGGATTGATCAATTTTGCACAATTTCTTAAAGAAAAAGAGGGACAAAAAAACGTTTTTATGTTCTATCAAAAGGATGTCGTTCCTCAGTTGAAACCAAGAGCGATTGAAGAGCTAGTAACCAGCAATCAAGACAGACCCGATATCGGGCAGAATGTGATCGAACTCTTCGATTTTTTCAGAAGAGACATCAATATTGATGTCGAAAACGTAAAAAAAATATTCTCGGATTCTTCAATTTCCATGCACTTTATCTATATAACTCAACCTCCGTTCCAGAGCTCTTCCGTTTCACGTTTTGGAACCGGACAGACGATAACAATGGCCGATCAGTCAGAAAACGTTTTCAGCACATTCCAGGAAATGGCCCAGGCAACAGGCGGATTCAGCGGCAGCTCTTTTTATGCAACAGAGACGTTTAAAAAAGCTTTGGATGCCTCAGAGAATTATTACTTAGTCTATTATTCTCCACTCAATTACAAACAAGATGGGGAATTTAAGAACGTGAAAATTCGAGTGAAAGGAAAAAATTATAGAGTTACTCACCGTGCCGGCTACTTTGCCGACTAGCTTCTATTTTTCTTCTTCTTCAGATCTGATCCGGCCCTCTTTTATGGAATCTTGAATGATCTTTTGCTGAAGCTGCCCTGGAACCTCCTCATAGTGAGAAAACTCCATAAGAAATGATCCTCTCCCCCCTGTGATGGATGTCAGAGTGGGCTCAAAATCCAGCATTTCCGCCATCGGAACAAGTGCCTTAATAATCCGCATGTTTCCCTTCTGTTCCATACCCTGAACTTTTCCCCTCCTGCCATTGAGATTCCCCATAATATCTCCCATATAGGCTTCGGGAGTATAGATTTCTGCAGTCATGATTGGCTCGAGAAGAGTTGGTTTGGCCGCTTTAATCCCCTTTTTGAAAGCCATAGAGGCTGCAATTTTAAAGGCGATATCAGAAGAATCCACATCATGGTAGGTCCCATCATAGAGTTGAGCCTTGAAGTCGATAGTTGGATACCCGGCAATGACTCCTTTTTTTCGGGCTTCCTGAATCCCCTTTTCAATAGAGGGGATATAATTTCTGGGGATCGATCCGCCAAATATTTTATCCTCGAATTCATGATCCGTTCCTCGGGGAAGAGGTTCAAATTTTATGTGGACATCTCCATACTGCCCCCGACCCCCTGTCTGCTTCTTGTATTTTCCTTGAACATCGGACTTTCCTTTGATGGTTTCTTTGTAAGGAATCTTTGGCGGTTTTAGATCGACATTGACGTTAAATCTCTTCTCCAGCCGATTGGTAATGATTTCAACATGAAGTTGTCCGTTCCCTGAAATAATGAGCTCGTTTGTTTCAGGATCCCGCTCGATTCTTGCTGTAGGATCTTCTTCGGTGATTCTATGGATCGCTTGAGAGATTCGATCCTCATCAGCTCGTGTTTTGGGTTCGATAGCAAAGGAAATGGAGGGTTCAGGGAATTTTATGGGAGGGAATATGAGATTCTCTCCCTTAGTGCAGAGTGTATCACCTGTGGATGTGTCTTTGAGCTTCGCCGTAGCCACAAGGTCACCTGCTTTGGCCTGACCAGCTGGGGTTTGCTGATCTCCTTGGAGAAAAAATAATCCACCAAGTTTTTCATTGGTGTCTTTGCTGGAATTTGTGACTGTCGCATCAGGATTTACTTTGCCCGAGAAAACTCTTAAAAGAGATATCCTCCCTGTATAGGGATCTGATAATGTTTTAAAAACCAGAGCGGAAAACGGTCCATCTTGACCGGACTTTACAGTACCTTCTTCACTCTTGATTTCTTCTCTAAACAACGGAGACGGAAGAAAGTTTATCATGGCATCGAGAAGAGGTTGTATACCGATGTTTGTTAAAGCCGACACCAAATAAATCGGGATAAACTGTCGTTCAAGGATGCTCTTTTTCAAACCGCTGATCAATTCCTCTGTAGAAAGTTCTCCGCTCTCGAAATATTTTTCCATCAATTGCTCATCGTTCTCTGCTACCATTTCTGTCAGCTCTTCGATTCTTTTTTTCGCTTCATTTTTTAAGTCTTCAGGGATGTCTATCTCTTTCATCTTACCGCTTTCGTCTTTTTCAAATTCATAGGCTTTTTTGTAAATCAAGTCCACTACACCACGGAAATTTTCTTCCGCTCCAATAGGAATTTGAACAGGCACGGCCTGCCTTCCAAAGAATTCATGTATGGATGCTACCGTGCGTTCGAAGTTAGAATTTTCTCTGTCGAGTTTGTTGATGACAAACATATAGGGAAGCTTAAACTCCTCAAACATCGCCCAGGCTTTTTCTGTCCCTACTTCGACGCCTGATACACTACCAACCAAAAGGAGACCGGCATCTACGGCTCTTAAGCTTGCCCTTGTGTCCCATAAAAAATTGGAATATCCCGGACAATCCACTATATTGAGTTTAAAATCTTTCCACTCGCAGTGGCACAATGCAGAATTGATAGAAATTTTTCTTTCAATCTCATCTGGATCAAAATCTGTGACCGTATTTCCCTTGTCCACTTTGGTAAATCTCGTCGTTGCTCCCACATCAAATAACATGGCAGACGTCAGGGATGTTTTTCCCGAGGATCCGTGTCCAACGATGGCTATATTCCGGATATTTTCTACAGGATAATCTTTCATCTTCAGGCCTCCAACACTAAATATAGTTTAAACATTTTTGTTTCGAAAACCACGTTCAGGTAAAAAAAATACAAGATGTATAATACAACAAGTATTCGCTGTTACTCAAGAAAAAAAAGATACTGTAGACGTCCTCATTTCCATGATTCTTATTAAGTTCCGCAAACTTCCCAGAACTCTTTAAGAATCATGGGAATAAAAATGCTTCAAAGGACAATTTAGGGAGATAGTCTTTCGAGAAATTCACTGAGTTCTTCCGGAAGAGGGGAACTGAATTCCACTCTTTCCTTTGATTCTGGATGTTTAAAAATCAGCTGTTGAGCATGAAGAAAGAGACGAGATATTCGAGGTTTCGTTTTTTTCCGGCCGTATCTATTATCTCCAATAATCGGATGTCCTAAAGCCGCAAAATGAACTCTTATTTGATGAGTTCTCCCTGTGAGAGGCCTAATCTCAAGAAACGAGAATTCACTCCATTCTTGTCTCACGATGAAATGAGTCTCAGCATTCTTGGGCTTTTTTGTCTTGATCGAAATCTTCTGTCTTTTTTTCTCATGGCGGCCTATAGCCCATGTGATTTGACCCGTCTTTTCAGGCATCCTTCCCCAGACAAGCCCCAGGTATATTTTTTCCACTTCTCTGGCCTTGAATTGGCTTTGAAGTTCTTCATAAGCCGACTGGGTTTTGGCCACCACCATAACACCTGATGTCTCCTTATCCAAGCGATGAACAATGCCAGGTCGCTCTTCGTCTCCCACTCCTCTCAATGATGGACAACAATAAAGCAATGCATTAACAAGTGTGTGTTTGGGGGTTCCAGCTCCAGGATGTACAACAAGTCCTGACGGCTTTTCGATAACAAGAATATTTTCATCTTCAAAGAGACACTTTATCGGGATGTTTTCAGGCAAGATAGGATTTTGTTCAGGAACAAAAGTGATTATATCTATTTCAACTGTATCCCCAATTTTTAAGCGAGAACTCGCTTTTACGCTCTGCCCATTTATTTTAACGCGTTGTTCTTGAACCAACTTTTGAATATAAGAACGACTGAGATGAGGATATTTCTGATACAAAAAGAGGTCAACTCGTTGATTTTGTCCCGTATCGTGAAGAATCAAGAATGATGTTTTAGGCACTTAGCTTCTGTTTTTTTTTCAAAACAAAAAGAAGGATAAATCCCGCAATTAAAGCCAGGATAGAGAATAATTGCGGATAGGACACACTTAAATAGGGGGAGGCATTTTGGATAAAATAAACTCTCGTTTCATGGTCACCTCTAAAAAACTCGACAAAATACCTGATGATGGAATAGTTGATGATGTAGAACGAGATGACTTGACCATCAAAACGTTTTTTCCTCAAGATGAAGAAGAGAATAAGAAAACTTGTGAGATTCAAGAATGCTTCATAGAGCTGAACAGGGTGAAGCATGGTATTCAGCGGGGTTCCCGTGAAGCTGCCGACATATTCATTACGGAAAGTGACTCCCCAGGGGAGCGAACACTCCGTACCCCAGCAGCATCCTGCACTGAAACATCCCAAACGACCAAAACTGTGGCCGAGGGCAAGAGCCGGACCGATGATATCTGCGGTTTTCCAGACAGGGATTTTATTTCGACGGAGAAGCCAGAGAGCGAAGAAGAATCCAAAAGCCAATCCTCCCTGAAAAACACCTCCGGATCGTGCAAGGGTAAAAAGCTGTTTGGGATTCTCAAGATAATTGGACATGTCGCCAAAGAAAAGAATGAGTTTCGCACCCAACAGTGCAACGATGATGGTAAAGAACGCCACATCGAGAAGTTTTGAAGCCGGAAGATCCTGTTTTTTTGACTGCACATAGAGAAACCAAAATCCCAAGGCCACACCTAAAGCCATCATGAATCCATAGGTGTGGATGGTAATTGTGCCAAGTTCCAGGCTAAAAATTTTTATAGGGCCAATTTTGAAGAGGATTGGATGCATTATTCTGGACCTCTCTTAGAGAAAAATATGAAAATCAGGAGCACTGCTCCTACTGATATACAGGAATCAGCTACATTAAAGGAAGGCCAATGCCAACCCCAGAATCTAAAATCTAAAAAATCTACCACATATCCTCTCATAATACGATCGACTTGGTTCCCAAGAGCTCCAGCCAGAATGAGCGATAAAGAGACAAGCATGAGTTTTTCAGATATCGGAGTCTTGATAAAATAATAGAAAACCAAACCCAAAGCACCCAGGGAAAATATCGTCAGAATTACAAACAAAAAAGAGCTGTCGGCTTTCGAAAAAATCCCGAAAATCGCTCCTTTATTGCGGACATGGACAAGATCAAAAAAGCCAGGAATGACTGTCCGTGTCCCATATGGATTAATACTCCGCGAAATAGCGGTTTTGGTGATCTGATCAAAGGAGAGTAAGACTGCAATTATCACAAGATATATGGACCGGTGTCTCATAGATTCATCCTCTCAACAACATCCTCACAACGTTTACAAAAAAGAGGAAACTCTTGACTCTTCCCAACATATGAAGAAAAGTTCCAGCACCGCTGACATTTTTCTCCAACTGCTTTTTCGACGTCTACAGTCATTTCTTCATTGGGGACAGATTCCAGGACTACCTCCGATACGATAAAAAGATCAGGTAGCTCCGTCGTGTATTTCTTTAATAAATCGTATAAATCATCCTGAACATAAAGACTAAGCCGAGCTTCAAGTGAATTCCCGATGAGTTTGTTTTCACGGGCGATCTCTATCTCTTTTTGAGTTTTCTCCCGAACAGCGACTAGACTCTCCCATTCTTGATAGATATCCCCGTCCAACCACTTTTCCTCAAATCGAGGAAATAGTTCGAGGTGGATCGACTCGGATTTCTCGCTGAAATCCGGCAGGATATCCCAGGCTTCTTCTGAGGTGAACGGAAGAATAGGCGACAAAAGGATAAGAGTTGATTTCAGGATCTTAAATAGGGCAGTCTGTGCCGATTTTCGAAGCAGAGTATCCTTGCCTGAACAGTAAAGCCGGTCCTTGAGCACATCTAAATACAATGAACTCAAATCAACAGTAAAAAAATTATAAACGGTGTGAAATATGACATGATATTCGTAAGATTCATAAGCTTTTAGAATTTTTTGACCAATTTTAGCGCATTTTTCGAGTATCCATCTGTCAAAAATTAGCATATCCTGCAGGGGAACTTCTTCTTCCTCGGGTAAGTAGTCATGGATATTCCCTAAAATGAATCTCCATGTGTTTCTGATCTTGCGATACGCCTCAGCTAAACGCTGCACGGTTTCCTTCCCAAAGCGTGCATCTTCCTTATAGTTCAACATCGCGACCCACAATCTCAATATTTCGGCGCCATTTTTGGAGATAATTTCCTCTGGATTGATAACATTCCCGAGGGATTTCGACATTCCCCGCCCTTCATCATCCAGGGCAAATCCGTGTGTGATGCAGGTTTTATACGGAGATGCCTCTCTGGCTCCGACTCCAATAAGGAGAGAGCTGTTGAACCAACCTCTATACTGATCATGTCCTTCGATATAGACATCAGATGGCCAGTGCAGATCCTCTCGTCTATCCAGAACATTATGGCTAGATCCAGATTCAAACCAAACATCAAGAATATTATTCTCTTTTTTAAATTTGGTGGATCCACAATCACTGCACTTGGTTTCCGGAGGCAGGAGTTCTTTAGCAGAATGAATAAACCAGGAATTAGATCCTTCTTGAGAAAAGATATCGGCGACTTTGTGGGTGATGGCTTCATCGGCCAATATCGCCCCACAATCCTGGCAGTTAAAAGCAGGGATCGGAACCCCCCACGAACGCTGTCTAGAAATGCACCAGTCAGGACGAGCTTCGACCATATTGGCGATCCGCTCTTTCCCCCAAGAAGGGATCCATTCGATTCTTTCGATTTCTTCTAAAGAATTTTTCCGCAGGTCACTCTTGTCCATGGAGATAAACCATTGGGCCGTAGCTCTAAAGATCACTGGATTTTTGCAGCGCCAACAATGGGGGTAGGAATGTTCGACTTCGTCTTCTTTCAGGAGAGTGCCCTCTTGCAACATATCTCCAGTAATGTTTTTGTTAGCATCAAAAACGTTCTGTCCAGCATATTTTTCAACTTGAGGAATAAATTTCCCTTCACTGTCCACAGGTGTATAAATATCGAGCCCATATTCAACACCGGTCATATAATCTTCTTGTCCATGTCCGGGTGCGGTGTGCACGGCTCCTGTCCCCTGATCCAGAGTGACATAGTCAGCTAAAACAAAGACAGATTCCCTATCCAAAAAGGGGTGTTTCGCTTTTTTCCCTTCCATTTCTCTTCCAGAAAACTTTGCTAACACCTGAACGTTTTGAAATCCGAGTTCTTCAACCAACACGGGCACCAAACGCTTCGCCGCAACATAGACATGTCCATTGGCTTCAAACGCTTCGTATTCATAATCAGGATGAAAGGCGATGGCCAGGTTTGCTGGCAGGGTCCACGGCGTGGTGGTCCAAATCAGAACAGACACATCTTTTCCTTTTAATGCCGGAAAATCTAAAGAAAGATCGGATATCATGGGGAATTTGACATAGATGGAGGGGGATTTCCGGTCCTGATATTCGATTTCCGCCTCTGCCAACGCGGTCTGACAATCGGGACACCAGTAGACAGGTTTTTTTCCTTTATAGATACTCTCTGACGCAAAAAAAGCGGCAAGAAAACGCAGGATTTCTCCCTCGTATTCGTGATGCATGGTCAAATAGGGATTTTCCCAGTCTCCAAAGACACCGAGTCTTTTAAATTGATTTCTCTGGATATCGACAAATTTTAAAGCGTATTTCTTGCACTCCTCTCTCACTTCTTTGATGGACATGTCCTTCTTTTTATCGCCCAAGATTTTATCGACTTTTATTTCTATCGGTAATCCGTGGCAATCCCAGCCGGGCACATAGGGAGCCCTATATCCCAGCATGGATTTTGTCCTGACAATAAAATCTTTAAGTATTTTATTCAGCGCTGTTCCCAAATGGATGTTGCCGTTAGCATAAGGAGGGCCGTCATGAAGAACAAATGTCGGTTTGTTTTTGTTCTTCTCCTGTATCCTTTTATACAGTCCAATTTGATCCCAATGTTTTAAAATTTCAGGTTCTTTTACGGCTAGTTTGGCCTTCATAGAAAACGACGTCTTTGGGAGGTTGAGTGTGTCTTTAATTTTATCTGCTTCGAACATGAATCGCTCCAAAAAAACTTTAATCAGCTATTATAGAATAAGTTCCATTAATTCTCCACTGCAAATGTTTTGTGACGCAGGAGTGTTTTCAATCAATAATGAAATGGGCTCCTCGACTCTCGGGATTGCTCAAAGCGGCGTACATGATCAACCATGCAACCTGAATTCCGTGTTTTAGGCCTACAACAAGGGGATCCATTTTTGCTTCGGTGTAAAATTTTTCAACTCTGTGACGGAGATAATCCAAATCAGCCTTAGCTCTTTCCAATCGTTTTTTTGTTCGGATAATTCCCACATAATTCCACAATGTTGTCCGGATCGACACCCAGTCCTGGTGGATCAGGGCAGGATCAACCTCTTCTTCCTTTTCAGGATAATACCAATCATGTATTTCTGAGATTTTACAGGGAATCTCAGGATCAAAATGTGTAACAATTTGTTTGGCACTTCTGGTTCCCCAGACTAAACCTTCAAGAAGAGATGTTGAAGCTAGACGATTTGCTCCATGCACTCCTGTACAGGCCACCTCTCCTGCGGCGAAAAGTCCTTTGAGAGAACTCTGTCCCCAACCATCCACAAGAACACCGCCACAGCAGTAATGAGCGGCGGGTACAACAGGAATAGACTCTTTTGTGATATCGATTCCGAATTCCATACAGGTTTTATAAATATTGGGAAACCTCTTCTTTATATCAATTTCGGCATACGAAAAAAGGTCGAGGTTCACATAGTTAGAATTGCTATTTATCATTTCCTCATAAATGGCCCGGGCGACTTCATCGCGGGGAGCCATTTCTTTTTTACTGTTGTAGTTTTCCATAAACGTCTGGCCCTCTCGCGTTTTCAACCGAGCGCCTTCCCCTCTGACTGTTTCGGATATTAAAAAACCATCGGAATCCCTGTGATAAAGAGAGGTGGGGTGAAATTGGATATATTCCATGTTGACAACACGGGCTCCTGCCCTGAAGGCCATGGCATAACCGTCTCCAATAGCCGTAGAGGGATTTGATGTGTGAAGGTACACAGCGCCACAACCCCCTGTGGCTAAAACAGTATAGGGGGCAAAAATAATATGAACTCGATTGGTGGTGTTATCAAGGACATATGCACCAAGGCACCGCGGTTCTTTATAATACGCCGTTAAATTTTTCGAATGATGAGGGATAGTCAGAAGGTCAACCGCCGTTTGATCGGAGAGGAAGGTCACATTCGAAAACTTTTTCAACGTTCGAATAAGCTTCTCCTCGATTGTTTTACCGGTTGTGTCTTTGATATGGAGAACACGCCTGCGCGAGTGACCCGCCTCCTGGGCATAGTCAAGGGCATCCGGTGAACTACGGGAAAAGGGGATGTCCAACTCTTTAATTAAAATTGTTTCCACAGCCTTTTTTCCATCTTTAACAAGGATGTCAACAGCCTCTGGATCGTTGATTCCATCCCCTGTCTCAATGATATCCTCTTTGAGCAATCCGGGGTGGTCATTTTTGCCTAGAGATACGATTCCTCCCTGTGCGTAATAAGTATTAGATTCCTCAAATTTAGAGTTTTTTGTGATGAGAACAACTTTTAAACCACTTTTTGCTGCCTCTAGTGCAGCACTGGCACCCGCTATTCCACAGCCAATAATGAGAACATCTGTCCTTAGCATCTCTTCCTTATCCATGATGTTTGCCGATAATATCCATGCTGATATCCAATGATTTAAAAGAATGTGTCAAACTGCCAACCGAAATATAATCCACTCCAATATTGGCATATTCTTTCGCCGTTCCCAGATTGACATTTCCTGATATTTCAAGAGGCACCTTCCCTTTGACGAGAGACACGATATCTCTCATCTCATTCAGAGACATATTATCCAGCATGATCATATCTGCCCCACTCTCTACGGCCTCGACCACTTCCTCCCTGCAAGTCGTTTCGACTTCAATCTTTATGTCCCCGTGAACCTTGGATCTTGCCAATCGGACGGCTTCAGAAATTCCCTTTACAAGCCTAATATGATTGTCTTTAATCAACACCATATCCGAAAGGCTTTGTCGGTGGTTTCTTCCTCCCCCCATTTTAACGGCATATTTCTCTAAAACGCGCAGCCCAGGTGTAGTCTTTCTTGTATCCAAAATTTTTGTTGAACTTCCCTCTAAGACTTTAACAAATTGATACGTTATCGTAGCAATACCTGAAAGTCTCTGAAGAAAATTCAATGCCGTCCGTTCCCCCTTCAAAAGAGAGATGGAGCTTCCCTGGAGTTCAGCCAGCATATCCCCTTTTTTAATCTTCTGGCCATCTTTTATATGGGCAACAAATGAAAGAAGAGGATCGATTTTGGCAAATACGCTTTCCGCCA
>CAZLLG010000044.1:11394-17157 GCA_964560275.1 uncultured Eubacteriales bacterium
CAGAAATTCCCGCAAGAATCCCGTATTCTTTAGCTAGGATGACTGCTTTTGATTGAGATTCTGGCGGTATAATGCTCTCTGAAGTGATATCACCAAAAGGCAAGTCTTCTTCCAAAGCTCTTTCTATGATGGCGGCCACTTCTTTTTTCATGAGTAAATTATATGCTGTGTCCCCAATCCAGTCAAATGGGGTCTGGCTTTGAAAACTTGAGAACATGAAAAATGGGGACAGTCCCCAATTAAAAAAATTTAATTGGGGACTGTCCCCATTTTTCATGTTCTCAAGTTTTCAAAGCCAGGCCCCAATCCAGTTGACTTAAATTGGGGAGTCTGTTTAAGATATGGTTTGTGACAAAAAGAAAGATCCTATACATTCTGCTTTCTTTAATTGTCTCGATTGCATTAATTTGGAAACTGCAAACTCAAGTAGATACAAAAGACATTCTCTATACATTCTCAAATATTTTTATTCCTGCTCTTTTGGCCTTTTTTACCATATCTTTATTTGGATCCTTCCTGCGTGCCTGGCGGTATAAACTGCTCCTCTATCCACAAAAAATTGGATGGGGAAATATTTTCCTCGTCACCTTCATCCGCAACCTCTTCGTCGATTTCCTGCCAGCACGGATAGGCTCTCTATCATATATTTATATCCTCAACAAAAGGTTTGATGTCCCGTTCAATGCGGCCACTTCGTCTTTCATTGTAGCTTTTGTTTATGACTTTATCTCTCTCAGCCCCTTTCTCATCCTGGCCATCCTCGCTGTTGGTCTGGGGACAACGTCTATCTCCACTCCTTTGATGCTTCTTTTTTCGATGCTGTTTTTAGTGATTGTACTAGTAATATATTGGCAGCTTCTCAGAATCTGTAAAATTTTTATAGCCATTTACCGGCTTTTTCTCCGTGTCATAAAAATTGACCAAAAAAAATGGGCAGTTGTATCCATCGAAAAATTGCAGCAAACAGTTTCGGATATCGCCCACATTAGAAAAAGACGAACAGATTTGCCCGTCTTCCTTCTTTCCCTAGGGATTCGAATGGCCAAGTACGGATCTTTATTTTTTCTCTTGTTTGCTCTTCTTCAAGTTTATGGATACTCGCTTGGAAATCTGAGTATTTGGAAAACCATCCTCGGTATAACAGGCGCGGAGATGACAGGTTTTTCTCCCATAAAGGGACTCGGAGGATTTGGAACGTGGGAAACCGGCTGGGCAGTGACACTTAAACTATTAGGTTTCACATCGCGGGAAGCTATTCTCTCCAGCGGTATTCACCTTGTCACCAACCTTTTCGAGTACATTTTAGGTCTATTGAGTATTCTTTTTCTTGCTCTTCCATTCTCAAAAAAATGAAAATAAAATTACCCATAAAATTCGAAGATCATTTCAATATTCCTGAGGAAGAACTCAAGAAAATTTTAAATGCTGCTCTCCTTCAGGGCGGAGAATTTTCTGAAATTTTCTTGGAATACAAAACCTTTAACTTCATCAACATGGAAGAGGATATTATCAAAGAAACGGCCGAAAGCATCAGCCTTGGGATGGGCATCCGTGTGCTGGCTGAAGACCGAACAGGATATGGATATACAAATGATTTATCCTTTTCTAAAATGAAAAAAGCTGCCATTACAGCATCATCTATCACTCAAAAAAATCAATCCAAAAAGGTCTCGAATTTACTCGAATTTCGACCCCAAAATCAAAACTACTATCCGATCAACAAATTTGCACAGGACACAGATCTGAAAAAAAAGATTAAACTCGTTAAAGAAGTCTATTTAGCCGCACAAAACACTGACAAAGCGATCAAAAAAATTAAAGTGTCCTACATGGACCAAATCCAGCACATTAAAGTTATCAATTCCGAAGGTCTTGTGACATCTGATGTCCGCCCTCTTATCAAATGCACATGTCTGGCCATCGCCGAAAAGTCGAACTTAAGGGAAGCCGGTTTTTCAGGAGGAGGAGGCCGTGTAGGTATGGAGTACTTCCAGGAACAGCTCCTTCCCGAAACAATAGGAAAAGATGCGGCGCAAGAAGCGCTGCATCTTCTGGAAGCGACCCCATCTCCGGCCGGAGAAATGCCCGTTGTATTGGCTCCAGGCCACAGTGGGGTTTTAATTCATGAAGCTGTGGGGCATTTGCTAGAAGCCGACTTTATCCGCAAAAAAACATCCATTTTTTGGGATAAATTAGGGAAAAATGTCGCCAGCCCTCAGGTCAACATTTACGATGATCCAACGATACCCCATTTTCGTGGTTCCTACAATATGGATGATGAGGGCACGCCGCCTAAAAAGACAGCCCTCATTCAAAATGGTAAGCTTTCCGGAATGCTACAGGATAGATTGTCTGCCGGTCTTTTAAAAAAACCGCTAACAGGACACGGCCGGAGGCAGGATTATACATGCATTCCTATACCCAGAATGAGCAACACCTATATCGATAAAGGCAATGAAGATCCCAAAGATATTTTAAAGTCTGTCGACAGAGGATTTTATGCCCACAAATACCAGGGCGGACAGGTAGAGGACTCTGGGAAGTTCACTTTTTCAGTAAGTTCAGGTTTTTTGATCGAAAAGGGGAAGCTGACTCAACCCGTCAAACAGGCCACTCTTATCGGTACAAATATAGACATTTTAAACAAAATTGAAATGATCGGTTCTGATCTCAAATTCGGCCTTCAAACAGGAACATGTGGAAAAGAAGGACAAGCTGCTCCTGTTTGCGATGGATGTCCCACGCTCAAAATATCTGCTATGACTGTGGGAGGGCAGAAATGAAATCCGGAAAAGACTCAACAGGTTTCCAGGTCCTCGCCGAAGATCTTGTGGAATACGGACGCAAAAACGGAGCGGAGGAGATCGAAGTCTCTGTCTTTGAGGGGAGTGAATTCAACGTGGATATCCGGCTTGGCCAAGTTGAGAATTTGGTCGAAGCGGGATCATGCGGATTGAGTTTAAGAATTATCAAAGACCAAAAAACTGCGTTTGCAGCTTCATCTGATTTGACAGAAAAAACTCTTTACAGACTGACTAAAAATGCCATAGAACGGGCAGAGCTTGCTAATCCAGATGAATTTGCCGGTTTACCCGCATTGAAGAAAATGGAAGTAGATGCCGCCTCTCTGAAACTTTATGATCCGGGTATTTTATCACTCGGATCAAGGGAAAAAATTAATCTAGCCCTGGAAACAGAGAAGATTGCGCTGAAAAATAAAGAGATCACAAATTCACACGGCGCCAGTTTCGAAACACGAGACGTGCAAATTATTCTTGCCAATTCAAAAGGATTTTCTCGAGCATATAAAGAGACATTTTTCAGCTTGGGGATTGGACTTCAAGCTGGAGGCACAGACGAAAAAGTCGAAGACTATTGGGGGTCTTCAACTCGCTTTTTTAATGAACTCGATACTCCTGAAGAGACTGCTACACATGCAGTCGACAGAACCCTGCGACAATTGAATCCAAGAAAAATCAAAACACAAAACATTCCAGTTGTTTTTGAGCCCCGAATGACATCGTGGCTGCTCGGCTTTCTCTTTGCCTGTATCAACGGGAAGTCTGTCTATCAGAAAGCGTCGTTTCTTTCAGACAAACTTGGAAAAAAGATTGGGAACGAAATAATTTCTGTTGTGGATGATGGACTTCTACCCAGAAAACTGGGTACAAGCCCTTTTGACTCGGAAGGAGTTCCCCCACAAAAAACTAAAGTTATTGACAAAGGAGTTTTAAAAAATTTTCTTTGTGACACCTATTCCGCAAGGAAACTCATGCTGAAGACCACAGGAAACGCCGAAGGAAACTCAGTCGGCCCAAAGAACTTTTATCTTGAATCCGGTACACTGACCCCCCAAGAAATCACAGCGACTTTGGACAGAGGCCTGATTCTAATCAGAACGATAGGACACGGCCTAAATCCTGTGACAGGCGATATTTCTAGAGGTGCATTTGGCCTATGGGTAGAAAACGGTGAAATCATCCACCCTGTATCAGAGATCACAATATCTGGGAATTTAGGGACAGTCTTAAACACGATCGTAGAGGTCGGAAACGATCTTGAATTCCGGAGTGCCGTGACAGGCCCCACAATCAAGATTGCA
Source organism: uncultured Eubacteriales bacterium (assembly GCA_964560275.1). Lineage (GTDB taxonomy): Bacteria > Acidobacteriota > Aminicenantia > Aminicenantales > Aminicenantaceae > JAUWVG01. The sequence goes on from CAZLLG010000044.1 coordinate 15,497, forward strand.
GAATTGACGGTTGCTGGAGAATAAAACTTAAAACTTATTGAAATGGATGACAGAGTCCAATGTTCTTTTCGGGACATGAAGCTGATTGTTGTCATCCTTCCAGTACTCGACAGAATCATCCAACTTTTCTGTGATAGGCTGTTCGGCGGGATACCCCAATGCAACAACAGAGTCTATTTGGTAGATTTCTGGAATCTCAAAGGTTTTGCGAATATGTTCACGGTCTATTGATGCCAGCCAGCAGCTTCCAATCCCCTCTTCCCAAGCTGCCAGTATAATGTTTTCGATAGCGGCTCCTGCATCCCATTCGTACCCCTTGGCTCTAATGGTCGTGTTGGCGAGGACCATAATGTAAGCAGTAGGTTCACAACCAAGTTTTGGATTTCCCCTTGGAGTGATGTAACCCGCCCATTTCAAACTTGGAAATAGATCACTTTTGACTTGATTTTCATCCACAATGAGAAATTCTAAAGGCTGTCGATTTGCACCTGAAGGAGCCAGGCGGGCTGCATTGACAAGTTTTTTGAGCGTCTCTCTATTAATAGGATCTGGCTTAAACTGCCTGATAGACCTTCTCGAAAGAATCAGTTCATAAACATTCACGTCTCTCTCCTTAACCTTCTGATAATATTTCACTTAGAGTTTTGGTGTACTCCACGCTGGCCTTGTCAGGAGCGATCAATTCAATCTGATCAGGGCCGCTTATTCCCAATCCCACTTCAGCTGCACGCTGAATCTGTTCCTGTTGAAATATTTTTGTTCCCATTATGGCATCATTTGATCCCAAGTCTTTGAGGATGGCAACGCCTACAGCGTCTACGGCCACACGATCCGTTCCCGCAACAAAAACATTCGCCTGCTTTTTAGCCCCTGTGCTCGGGCCGCCATCAACAAAAGCCTCTACACCATCCAGGACAATGAGCTTTGGAGCATGACTTTGATTGATTTCCGCGATCATTCGGCGCTGATCGGGGGAACGGTGAAGCTCTCTCATCAAGTCTTTTGGAGTTAATCCTACGGCCAACTTAAGAGACAGAGTAAAAACACCGCCGTAGGCATGGGTTTTCAGACAGCATGTCGAAACAAAGTATTCCGCTTCTACAGCGGAACGAGGGATAGAAAATCCTTCACTCCAATGGGTTCCCGGAGGGTTAAATGCAATCCAGTCCTTCTCCTCCAATTCTTCAAAATCGATGATCGAAAAATCCAAGTCAGAGGCCATCTGAAAAATCCCTTTTTCTTCCATCACTTCTTTTGTTACAGGAGGACCGCTTCTCTCCCCTAATGTTACATTCTCTGCTCCGGATTGATGCAGCTCTGATACTATCTGGCTCAACGTGTCGTTATGTGTAGAACCGGGAGTTGCATGGGCTGAATTAAAGTTCGGTTTTATAAAGACTTGTTTTCCCTCCGGCGAAGGAAAGTTCAAAGTCTTCAAAACCTGACGAACTCCTTCCTTTCTGTCATCTGTTTTAAAGACTACGACCTGAGTCCTTCCTGCATTTTGAAAGGACATCAGAGCACCAATGTTTACGGCAGAGAGACCGGCCAGTCCGACCGCAGAATTTTTAATAAAGTTTCTTCGGTTCAACTTTTTTTTCAAATATTTTTGTCGAGTAGACATTTTCAACCTCCTTTTGGTTTAATGCCCCTCACAGAAC
>CAZLLG010000045.1:0-7332 GCA_964560275.1 uncultured Eubacteriales bacterium
AAATGCAGTCAAATGTGACTGAGGAAATAGTGTTTGTAATGAGTTTATGTTTTAAAATGGCGTGAAATAATTAATTTAATGCCGTTTTGTTTAATTGTTCTTCAACCCTACTAGCCTCCTCCTGGAATCCTCAACAAATACTGGCAATTCGGCCCGAAATAAGATTACCTAGCCGGATATCACTTTCTCATCACAAAGAAGCAGTAGCCGTAGAATTCGAGGTGTTTCCTGAACAATTCGATTTCTAACCTGGCCTCTTGGATAACCTCCATGGCTTTGGGGATGTCCTTCCAGACCGGCTCGAGTTCCTCTGCCTTTTTTTCCAAGGGCACGTAATAAGGCTCGGTCCAAGAGCTGTCTGGGATAGCGAAGTGGCCGACTTCTTGGTAACCCAGATCTGCGATCACCTTCAGTTTCTCATCGATGCTCCCTATCTCCGGATATTCCTCCCAGAATTTGACCACCTCCACAGGCGGATCGGGCTTTAGCCATACTGCCTCGGTGACGGCTATGTATCCTCCAGGCCTGAGGAACCTCCTAATCTTTTCCAGCCCGTTCTTGAATCCCATCAGATAAATGGCCCCTTCGGACCAGATCAGATCGAAACTCTCGTTGTCGAAATCCATTTTGTTCATATCCATTTGAAGCGTCTCGATCCTGTCTGCCATGCTCTGCTCAGCAGCCGCCTTTTTCACCCTCTCTATCATCTGCGGCATGAGATCCAGCGCTACAATAACACCGCTCGAGAGCCTGGCAAGCTCCAAGGTCTGAACCCCTGGTCCGCAGCCGATGTCTAGAATCCGTGGTTCAGGTGGCATATCCGAGATCATGTCATATGCTTTTCTGGTAGAGTCATTATCCCCGGGCCCTGCTCTGGGCAGGTGTCCATAAAGCTCCATAAAGTAATCCATCTTGTCTCTTCTTTGCATCTTCACTTCAGGAAGCCCAGGATCGGTGTCTTTCTAGAGGGAGAGGAATTTCCGACACTGATTTATGGTTATGTTTTTTTATCAGAATCCCTATCTTTGTAACGTTTGATATACATCGTAAGAAAAGCAATAAATACCATACCAGCTGCAATTGTGACGAATAAATCAAGTATATTATTATTTCTTACAAAAACATAAAGATATAATTCCAATAAAAAAACGAAAAAAGATATAATGATTACTGTGAGTTTTATCCTCTTTAGGACCTCTGAATCTTTCATTTTTCATCTCCTAGAAAAAATAATGGCATGAAATAATTAATTTAACACCGAACTCACTATTGAAATTGAAGCAGACCTGCGTCCAAACCTTAAACCTCAAAATTTTCCCACTCATGTTTGACACGCTCCATGAGTTTCTTAAAGTGGATCTCGCCGCGGATGTTTTCGAGGAAGGGATCTTGTTTGGAAAGTAAAGGATAATTTATTAGGCCGCGATTAATCGCATGTTCCAGCAGCTTCAGCGCCTCTTCTTTTTCATTTATCAATGAATAATATCCAGCCGCCCACAAAGGCCACTCCGGATCACTCCAAAAATACTTCTTTGCATCCTCAGTCAAAGCCTGCAATGCTTTTGCTTTCTCACCTTGAAGGGCGTATTTGGAAAATGTGCTTACAACACTCACTAAATCTTTTGGGTCTTCTTTAACAATTAGGTCAACAAGTTCGAATGCTTCATCATACTGCTCATTCCAAGAGAGAAACCTAGTGTGAAACCATTTTGCCCATCTGTTATCCGGATCCATTTGACACCACTTCTGTGTTGATGCAACAGCAAGATCTAATTCTCCTCTCACAGCATAGAGCATCACAGGCGCCAAATAATTCATAGGCGTTAAAGGATCGATGTCTAAAAGCCTATTCACATAAGGTTCTGCAAGAGCTGGTTTCCCTGCGAATGCAGCTAATAGATACCCATGGAACAGCAGAGCATCGGGAATATTCGTATCCAGGGACAAAGCTTTATCTAAGTGCCTGATTGCATTTAAAGCACTGCCTTGGAATCTTTCAAGCCTTGCTAACAAATGATGATAATGATGGGAATCAGGATTTAGCTTCTTCACTTTCTGAACGAATTCCTCAGCTTTTTTAAGAGGATTCTCTTCTATTTTGACATGAACCTCATAGCAATAGATATAAGCTAATGCCATTCCTGCATAAAGGTCTTCATGCTCTCCGATTAAATCAAGACCATTTTGCAGGAGTTGAAGGGCATATTCCAAAGACTCTTTTGTCCAATGGACCATTTCTGCTCTAGCTTTACTGTAGCATTCATAGGCTCGGATATTTTCGATTGATCTTTCTGCGATCTTCTTGTCTTCCTGAGGCGTGAGCTGCAACTGCAAAGCATCCACGATAGAACGAGAAACTTTCTCCTGAATATCAAAAATATTCTCTAAGGTCCCAACGTATTTTTCTGCCCAAAGATGTGCGTCGTTCGACGCCTCTATCAATTGAGTCGTAATCCTAAGATTATCCCCCGCCTTCCGAACACTTCCCTCCAAAACATATTGAACTTTCACATCTTCTGCTATTTCTCTTATCTTCTTTTTGGTTCCTTTTAAGGTCATAGCAGAACTTCTGGAAATAACTTTTAACGTTTGAATCTTGGAAAGATCTGAGATTATTTCTTCAGTCATCCCATCGCAAAAGAACTCTTGATCAGGGTCAGGACTCAGATTCTCAAATGGAAGTACAACAATCGATTTCTTTACCTTTGGAAATGTAATAGGTTGAGATTGTTTCAAATCCCGGACAAGTTCAATTACAGTCTGATATCTTTTGCTCAGCTTTTTTGAGAGAGCTTTCTCAACGACTTTTTCGAAATGAATCGGCAGGTCTTTTCTAAGCGAAGTGACTGGAGAAGGATCTTTTTCGAGAATTTCGTAGAGTAAAGCATGTTCTTGACGCCTCTTGAAAGGCCGTTCCCCGGTCAGCATCTCAAAGAACATAGCACCTAGAGACCATATATCTGTACGTTGATCAACCTCCTCTCCTTTTGCCTGTTCGGGAGACATATAAGCCGCTGTTCCCATGATTGTTGAGGTCTTAGTAAGATCGACTCCCCAGGATAGCTTTGCCAGTCCAAAATCAGTGATCTTTGCCTGCCCCTTTTTTGTCAGCATAATATTGGCAGGCTTGATATCTCTGTGGATTATACCTTTCTCATGAGCTTCCTTGAGACCCTCCGCAATCTGTAAAGCAATGTCTTTTGCCTTATCAATATCTAGCGGTCCTGATTCGAGTTTATCTTTGAGGCTTTGGCCATCAATGTAAGACATGGCGATAAAAGTCTGTTCATCAGCCTCATCCACTTCATGAACCATACAGATATTTGGGTGTTCCAATGCAGCCGCTGCTTGAGCTTCCTGAATGAACCTCTTTTTTGCCTCTTCATCTTGTGTTAGTTCAGCAGGGAGAAACTTAAGAGCTATAAGACGCTTTAACCTGATATCTTTAGCTTTATAGACTACGCCCATACCACCTCTGCCAAGCTCGGATAATATTTTGTACTTACCTGCGATGGTTTTAGACGGCTTTGGAGTCTTCAGAGTTTTCGTTATAGAGATATCCTCAGCTGTTTCCAGTGGAGCTCCGCAATCACCGCAGAATTTTTTAGTGTCAGGATTTTCGACTTTACATTTGGGGCATTTAATAGCCATTACTCCCCTCTGATTGAGCAACTCTAGAATATTTATTTATATTAGACGTGTCAATTTCAAAATGGCATGAAATGTTATATTTAGCAATATTTATATATTTATCTGAATGACTTACGCATAAATTGACATTCTCAGTCTAGTTAAGTATTTAATATTAATATTTTAGGATTTTCATTACAAGCGAAAGAGAAGGTTAAGAGTGAAAAAATCAGGAGGAATACCATGAAACATCTTTCTTATTTTCTCATCATAATTTTATTTTTTTGCTCGGCCAACCCCACAGAAGGATGCACGATTGTAATGGTCGCCAAAGGGAAGATCATTCTGGCTGGAAACAACGAAGACTGGAGAAATCCAAAAACCAAGATATGGTTTACTCCTGCATCAAACGGGGAATACGGAAGAGTCTGCGTTGGATTTGACAATTTGTTTGCCCAGGGCGGCATGAATGATCAGGGACTGTTTATCGATGCCAACGCCCTCAGTCCAACGGGTTGGGAACCGATCGAGGGCAAGCCAACCTTCCAGGGAAGCCTTGACACCATTCTGACTAAATGTGCAACAGTGGAGGAGGCCATTGCTTTCTGCGATGAATATAATTTTCCCGGGCTGGCCAGCGCCAGGTTTCCAGTAGCTGACAGGTCATGTGCATCTGTAGTGATCGAATACGGAAAGGGAAAAGTTCAGTATGTGAGAAAGACAGGCATCTATCAAATAGCGACAAACTTTGTGTTCACTAATGTGAAAGGAGAGCTCTATCCCTGCACAAGATACAGGACCGCCGATAAGATGCTAAAAAATGCCGAGGATGTATCTCTGGACCTTGTCAGAGCGGTTTTGTCTGCTACTCATCAAGAAGACCAGTACCCGACACTCTACTCGAACATCTGCGACCTGATAAATGGAATCCTCTATCTATACAACTTCCACAATTTCGAAGAGGTCGTCCAGTTCAATTTAGAAGAGGAGCTGAAAAAAGGCAGAAAAATCTATGATATTCCTTCTTTATTTTCAATAAAAACACATATGGCTTACGTATTTGCTGGACAGCGAACAAGAAATCAACAGCCTTGGCTACAAGCTTCTGAGAGATGATGAGGTCGAAGGAGCGATCGAGATCTTCAAGCTCAATGTCTCCGAACACCCCGAGTCCTGGAATGTATACGATAGTCTGGGAGAAGCTTGCATGAAACAGGGGGAAAAAGAGCTGGCTATTGAAAACTATCAAAAATCTTTAGAGATGAATCCGAACAATAAGAATAGCATGGAAAAGTTGAAAAAATTGGGAGTCAAAAAATAACTCAATGGAATGAAATAATTCATTTACCACATATTGTCTAGTGGTACTTCAACCAACCAGCCGCTTTTTCGCATCGTCCACTTTAGCTTTCCCTGGATCACTGGATCAATGATGTTATTTTTTTAAAATCCGATCCGGATTCGAAGCCTTGTACTTAGAGGCAGCAGCAGGATCCTCCGGACCAAGGCGTTTAACGGAAATAAAATCTGCGCCCAGCTTCCTTTTTTGCCTATCTGCGCTGAACCAGGCTTCAAGGCAGGTCGTCCCGGCCTTCAAATGAACGATAAATTCCACATTTTTATTATCCGGGCGGGCATCTGCGTTTATTTCTGTATTTCCGATCAATAGATGGGCCTGGTTCACGTCAAAATCAATACCGCCATTTTTGTTTTCTGAAATCCGTTTATCCGCTTCTTCAGGCCAACGGGATATTTTGAACTTGTATTCTCCATCTCGTTCGACATCGACAATCCAAATTCTTCTGCTGTTTTTGCTGTGGGCGTCATGGGAATACAGCGTTGCAGGATTTTCCCGATCCGAGCCGATGATGATCTCATCATACTTGTCAAAATTCTGGGATATATCCTCCCACCACTCTTCATATCTCTGGTGGAGAGACTTGACAACTTCAGGATACAGCCCAGAAACATCTTTTCTTTGGCCGGGGTCCGTCGTGATGTCGTACAGCTCTTCTTTATCCGCCTTGACAAGACGCCAGCGTTCGGTCAGCACCTGGTAATCTTTGTATTTTACAGGGAAATCCGTTCTCTGGTTATGCACAAAAAGAGTCCGTTCAGGCCATTGATCTCCATGATCCTTGATGAGTGCCATTAAACTTTCGCCATCAAAATTCACATCTTCGGGTTTTTTCAATCCACAGGCTTCGATCAATGTCGGCAGCAGGTCAAAATGGGCTGTGAGATTTTTCACATCTCTTCCACCTCCAATGTTGCCTGCGGGCCAGCGAATAAAAAAGGGGACACGATGGGCGTTTTCATACCCCCAGATTTTGCCTCCTCTCATCCCTGCACTGTAGCCTTCCTCGACAAAACCTTCGTCATCGATTATTATGCCTCCATACCAGGGACAGGGGCCATTGTCGGACATAAAAATAAAAATTGTATTTTCCTCCAAGTTTAACGCCTTAAGTTCTGCGAGAAGACGTTTCATATCATCATCGAACGCGGATATCATTCCATAGTAATTGGCAAGCCTGTCTGAAACCTGGGATTGGTAGGGTTTGGCATACTTTTCATCCACCAGGAGCGGTGCATGGGGAATGTTGGTTGAAAGAAAACAGAAAAAAGGATTTTGACGGTTATTCTTTATGAATTTGATGGCTTCGTCGAACCAGACAGTGTTGCAGTATCCATTGAATTTTTCAGGTTTGCCGTTTCTGTAATATGTGTCGTCATAGTAATCATTTTCCCAGTGATCCCATCTGTTTCCAACAACACCGCTTTTATGGACCAAGGCCTCCTCGAAACCTCGATCCTGCGGCCTGAAGGGATAATTATCCCCGAGGTGCCACTTGCCGAAGATGCCGGTTCTATAACCGGATGACTGGAAAAAATTGGCCATCGTGAGTTTATCTTTCCGAAGCAAGGATCGACCGCCAATGGTGTGCCAGACTCCCGATCGAGCCGAATACTGTCCGGTCAGTAGTGAGGCGCGGGAGGGAGAACAGCAAGGATCGACATGAAAATTTTCCAAGCGCACGCTTTCCTGATACAATTGATCCAGAGCTGGTGTCTTGACGTAGGGGCTTCCGTGCGCCCCGATGTCTCCATAGCCCTGGTCATCTGTCATGACCAGAATCACATTCGGCCTTTTCCTCCCGTCCGCAGAACACCGAGTCAAACCGAGGCCTGACAATACAGATAAGGATCCCGCGGACACGGTTGCGGCCCCGATGGATTTTAAAAAATTTCTTCTAGTCTGACTTTTCATCTCATTCAGATTTCCACTTCAGCAATATAATCCTTTTATCTTGGGATTACAATTTGAATCCTGGAATTCCATCCTTATTTTTTCCTTATTCAATTTTAAAATCCACTAGGATTTTTTTCGTCACACGAACGACATAGTTGGTATCATCATTCATTTTATCCTGGATAATTTCCAGAATCGGCAACGCTTTTTCATCCAAATAATCGACGGCGTTAATCGCGTGAAGGCGTACTTTTTCATCGGAATGATAAAGCATCTCCCTCAACACATGCAGCGGCTTGTTTGGACTGTCGAATTTTCCAAGAATCTCGGCTGTAACAGCTCGGACATTGGGCGCCGGGTCATCCAGTCTAGACCTCAACATTGGTATTGCCGATTCGGCTTTTTCTCCAAGCACCCTGCCCTTCAGATCTGCAACATGCTGTGATCCG
>CAZLLG010000045.1:7342-17096 GCA_964560275.1 uncultured Eubacteriales bacterium
CAAGCACCAGACACCCCAGGGCAGCCCAATAACGGATACAAGAATCTTCATGTTCCATCATCTTGATCAATTTCGGAAGAAGCTCAGGATTTCCCTGAATGGCAGTATCTGCGGCTTCCAAAATCTGTTTCAAATCGTATTTCGCGGAATCTCTGGCCAAGTCATAGGGCGTTATACCCTGGGAACGTTCGAGCATTTCTGCCTCGTGCAGAAAACCGAGGTCGTGTACCTTTAGAATCCATGCGTCCAGAGCATTTCGCATGCGGTTTAATGTGCCCTGGTGGGCTGGATTTTCAGCCAGATTGTTTACCTCATCTGGATCATTATAGGTGTCGTAAAGCTCTTCGGAGGGCTTCGCCTCCCAGAAGAATTTTTGAGGCCCGGTGCATTTGCCCGCTCTGTACATCTTCTCCCAAGAGCGTGTTGTCGGCATGCGCCAGAGATACTCAAGGTGCTGTCCATAAATAAGATGGGGCATAAAGTTGCGAATGTATTTGTAACGCTTATCCCGGACTGCCCGCATCAAGTCATAACGCTCGTCCATACGGTCGCGGAAAAGATAGACATAATCTTGCGGATCGGTCTTCTCTCTGCCCAAAAAAGCATAACCCTGCATGTGTTCAGGGATGGCAATATCAGCAAGATTAAGTACTGTGGGAGCCAGATCCACAAAACTCACCATTCGGTCGAGCCGCGATCCAGGTCCGGAAGGGGCGAGATTTCGGTATTTCTTCGGAAAACGGATTATCAAAGGTACATGTGTGCCTGAATCATACAAAAATCGTTTGCTTCTTGTGAGCACGCCCGCATGATCAGAAAAATAGAACACAATGGTATTTTCGGCAAGTCCCTCGGATTCCAGTTCAGCCAGTTTCTTCCCAATCTGCCGGTCCAACTCTGTAATTTTGTCATAATACTGCGCCCAATCATGTCGGATCTCCTCTGTATCGGGAAAATAGGCCGGGAGATTCATTTTTGACGGATTTTGTTTCACCTCCACAGATTTGTGGAGTGAACTTTCATGGGAGACGTTAAAATTAAACACGGCAAAGAAGGGCTGCCCGGGTTGACGTTTTTTGTAGGTCGCTTCCCTGCTGGATTCATCCCAGCACCCCTCTGGCTTCTCTGCAATATTATAATCCTCTTTCGCGTTATTGGAACAGTAGTATCCAGCTTCTCTTAAATAATTCGTAAAGAATTTAATGTGATCAGGAAGGGGATTGTAGCTGCGCATATGCTGTGTGCCCAATGAACAGGCATACATCCCTGTTATGATGGTCGATCGTGCGGGTGCACAAACAGGCACATTGGCATAAGCGTTTTCAAACCGAATGCCCTTTGATGCCAGCTTGTCTAAATTTGGTGTCTCGGCCAATGGATCCCCATAACAGCCTAGAAAAGGGCCGTTATCCTCGCTCACCAGCCACAGAATATTCGGCCGTTGGGTTATAGTTTGTTTACAGCTGGCAATCCCTTGAAGTGTGAAAGCAGCAGTAGAAAAACCTAAAGTTTTGATAAACTCGCGGCGGTTTATCGAAGTGCCCTGCATCTCTTTTCCCCTAAGGAGGTTAAAGGAATAACTCTATCACACAAAAAAGGATGTGGTCAAAGAATGAAAAAAGCCCTGCTCTTAGACGAACAGGCCTTATGATTCAGTACCTTTTGATTTACTTGTTTTGAAGCAACTTTTCCAGTCTAGCCACTTCTCTAGTGTAGTAGGTCGCTCCATTGCTCAGCTCAGCCGCCTTTCTTGCATGGGTTAAAGCGGCCTCGATATCTCCCTTTTTTTCGTAAAGCTGCGCAAGCGTGTTCCACAAGAAGGTAGATTTGGCGTTCTCTTCTTTTTCGACCTCAGCTTTCATCATTTCGATAGCATAGTCATATTTACCAGCAATTTCATGTCTGACAATCATCGAGGCGTAGAGGCTTTTTAAATCCTCATTTTCCTTGATCTGCTGTTCAAACAGGTCGACGATTTTATCCTTCTGTTCGGTGTTTCCATAGTAGTTGACAAGGTTTAGGACGGTACTCAACTCATAATCGGGATTGAGTTCCTTGGCTTTTTCGTTGAGCTCCAGGCCTTTTTCGTACAGATCCTCCATCTTGTAATTAAAAATCGCACCAGCATAGGAAAGGGTTAGCCTTGCATCATCGGGCAGGGCTTCCATAGCCGCTTCGTACAGGCTTTTAGCCTTATCAAGGTTTTCGTTTCGGGCATGTGTCGAGGCAGCGGTCGTGTATGCGGTGCGAAGATAGTCCTTGTTTCCCGGATCTGAAGCGATAAACGCCTCTAGCGCCGAAGGATCCCTATCAGTTCTTGCCAGCTGTAGGGCAACTCTATACGAAGCCTCTTCCATATAGCCTTTGGTATCATCCGGATCGAGTTCGAGCACTTTTTCGAAATATGGAATCGCCTCTTTCGTTTCGAAACGCCTTAAATATTTTTTTCCCAACTTGTAGTTGATGCCCACATCCTCAGGGTTCTGCTCGAGTTCAGCTAAAACTGCTGAGAGGGTGTTGACACCCGCAGAGAAGTCTTTAAGCATTTGGAACACTTCGTCTTTCCCGGCGTCTTCCCCGCCAAATCCGACAAACCTGTCGATCTCTTCGCCTTCAGCATCGAGGAAAAGGACCGTTGGAGTTCCGGGAGTGTTGAATTTTTTTCTCCAGTCGGAGTAATCATCATCCGAAACAGTGACTCTGAGATTGACATACTTGGCGTTGGAAAACTCACCGACTTCGCTGTCTTGCCAGACCAACTGGTCCAGCTCTACGCAAGCCCCTCAACCAGGTGAGAAGAAGTCGATCATTATGAGCTTGTTCTGTGTTTTGGCTTGGGCGATTGCCTCCTCAAGGGTTGTTTTCTGGAATTTGATTCCCTTGCTTTCCTCGGGCGTTTCCGCCTTTTTGCCTGTCTGGCAGGCAAAGACACAGAGGCTCAGAATGACCAACATCAAAGAGAGATGTTTTTTCATAGTTGCCTCCCTTCTTGTAAATACGAAGATATGCTATTCAAATAGAGGGCCTGTGTCAAACGCCCTAAGCCAATACAAAAAAAGTTAAGCTTTTCTGTATATAAGCAATGCGGCATGAAATTATAGAAATTGAACAAAGTGGCATATAATACGTATTTATCGATAAGGACTCAAAAGGCGGAATCATGAATACAAACGAACCGATTATCACCATCAAAAACCTTAAAAAAAGCTATGATGGAAGAGTCGATGTTCTCTGCGGTATCGATGTCGATATCTATCCCGGACAGATCATAGGCTACATCGGACCCAATGGAGCCGGCAAGACCACAACGGTAAAAATCCTGATCGGCATGCTGCCTGATTTCCAAGGGCAAGTGACCGTCTTTGGGAATGATGTGGCGGAAAATCCGGTTGAGGTCAAAAAACGGATTGGGTATGTCCCGGAAACAGCAGCCATGTACGATACGCTTACGCCATTGGAATATCTCAGGTTTATAGGCCAGATCTATGGAATCCCCAAGGAAACCATTCTTTCCCGGACTCAAAAGATGTTAAAACTTTTTGGCCTCCAAGACCATTTAAACGTGAGGATGAACTCTTTTTCAAAAGGAATGAAACAAAAAGTTTTGGTCACTGCCGGCATGATCCATGATCCCGACATCCTTTTCCTGGATGAACCGCTGGCCGGCCTCGACGCCAACGCAGCCATGGTGATAAAGGAAATCCTCGCTCAGCTAGCCGCGGAGGGGAAAACGATCTTTTACTGTTCCCATGTTATGGATGTGGTCGAACGCATATGCCACAGGATTATCATCATCGACAAAGGCACCATCATCGCCAACGGCTCATTCGATGAACTCCAGGAGATGAATAAGGGTAAATCTCTGGAAAGAATCTTCTCCCAATTGACCGGCAGCACAGGACACGCTGAAAAGGCCAGCGAATTCATTTCAACTTTTCACCAAAAGACAAAAAAATGACCGACAATATTCTTAAAATACTGGATATCTTCAAATGGTTTTTTCGCTGGTTGGGAGTGGATTATGAAAAATTCAGGGCACTTATCTGGGTCAAGCTCACTGTAGACAATAGGCAGGAAAAATCCCTTGTCCAGAGAAAGAGCAAAAAAGAAATGTCCAACTCCATGCTGCGGGTAACGATCATCTATGCGCTTATGGGGATTTTTCTCGGTGCCATGCTTTTGGGCATACAGTCCGTTTTTACATCCATGGTCTTTGTCTTTTCCATGGTTATGGTCATGACGGCCGTTGCCCTTATATCAGATTTTACTTCCGTCCTGCTCGACACTACGGATAATGCCATCCTTATGCCGCGCCCCATAGACAGCCGCACCCTGGCTACAGCGAGGATCACACACATCGTTATCTATATCCTGATGATCACTCTGGCCTTGACAACTGCTTCGATAATCATCGGCACCATCAAATTCGGCCCGCTGTTCACGATCGTTTTTATTGTCTCTCTATTTTTTGCCGTTCTCTTTGTCGTTTTTTTGGCCAATGTTTTCTACCTGATGCTCATGAAAATCTCTACCGAAGATCATTTCAAGGACATCATCCTCTACTTTCAGATACTCATGGCCGCTTTTGCCATGGGAAGCTACCAGCTCCTGCCAAGGCTAATGGAAATGGATGCCATAAGGGGATTCTCCCTGCCCATCCGCTGGTGGACATATACCATCCCTCCCGCTTGGGCGGCCGCGCCCATCGATATGGCTGTGAATGGAAATTTCAGCTCTGCAAACATTACAATGACTTTGACCGGACTTTTAATCCCCATCCTGAGCGTATACGTTGTTATCAAGTATCTCGCTCCGGGTTTCAGCCGCGCCCTCTCACAAATGGAGTCCACGGGCGGCTCTAAAGACACAGACATGGTCACAGACCAAAGCAAAGGGAAATTCCATACTTTTCTCTCCCGGATATTCACAACTAAATCCTCAGAACGGGGTGCTTTCCAACTGGCCTGGAAGCTGTCTTCCCGCGATAGAAAATTCAAGCTCAGGACTTATCCCACATTCGGGTACATGCTGATCATCGCATTTATTTTGAGCGTCTATAGAGAGGGGGATATCCTCCAGAATATACAGAGCCTTCCTTCCTCAGGGAAATATCTCATCTTCCTCTATGTCGCCTGTATTGTCATCCCTATCGTTGTGCTTCAGCAGAGATATTCCGACCAGCACGAAGCCTCCTGGATCTATTATTCCTTCCCATTTAACTCCCCCGGAGTTATCCAAAAAGGAAGCCTCAAGGCCATGGTGGTCAAATACGGTTTTTCAGTCTTTATCCCGCTGGCACTTTTTGTCTTTCTGGTCTGGGGACCTCATGTACTCGATGATATTATGCTAGCTTTTTTAAACATGATCTTCGCCAGCCTGGTTGTCGGTTTTATGGTCAGAAAAGATCTTCCCTTCTCCAAGAAAGCCACCTCTGCAGCGGAAAGTCAAAAAGGCCTGACCGGAGTGCTTCTCTTCCTCTTCCCCGCGACTTTGGGCGGCATTCACTATGGATTGACACAGATTCCCTATGCCGTTCCGGTCGCTTTAGTCGTCGTTTTGGGGATTGTTTTCGCTGCGATGAAGCAGTACGGCCAGACGACTTGGGACATGATTTCATAAGGTCTTAACTGTATGTGAAGTATTAGCTTGCGTGTGTTTACTTGGTGTAAACTAAATATGACCTTTTTTATCGTGGTATTCCCGAGCGGATATCTGGGGAATGCTTCTAAAAAAAATAGCCGATAAAATCTCAGAAAGAGAATCAAGCGATGAAAAAAAATACACGGGGCTATTACAGGAATAATCCTTGGAATAAGTGTCTGGCTGGTCTACAGAATTTCTGATTTTTTAAATTAATAAATCGTTTTATCTTATAATTACTTGTGTTGCTCTGCCACTCCCCCAGTAAAAACCGGAGTTAACTCATCTAGGACAAAACCTGTTTGTTTCTCTATTTTCCCTAGGAGACTCTGCACTTCCTTTTCACTGTATGGAGAATCTGATTCCAACCAGAAGTAATTCCAAAAATAATCAAGCGCCCACAGCCTGATCTTTGTGATTTTTTTCCGATCCTTCGTGGAATCCAATATCCCCAGAGCCAGACGTTTTCCATCCGGGCTAAAACACACAGAGGTGAATACGGGCTTTACCCCGATTAAAGTCGTGACCTCTCTGCCGCTGAGAATATCCCAGACCTTGACTGTAAAGTCAAACCCGCTTCCCGAAACGACATGTTTCCCATCAGGACTGAAACTTGCCGAAAATATCTGCCCCTGATGTCCCGAAAAAGATGACACCTCTTCACCATTGGATACATCCCAGATTTTAATTGTGCGTATGCTTGTTGAGGCGATGTGTCTCCCATTTGGACTGTAGCAAACGTGGAAGATATCGTCATCATGGCCTTTCAGTGACGCCGATAGTTTGCCTTTGGAAGTTTCCCAAATTTTAATTGTTTTATCGTCGCTTCCCGAAGCCAAATATTTCCCGTCAGGACTGAAGCTCACTGAACTGACAAGGCCATCATGTCCCTTGAAGGTGTTGATCATTTGGCCGCTTGAAACATTCCAGGTCTTAATTGTTTTGTCTTCACTTCCTGAAGCCAGGTATTTCCCATCGGGACTGAAACTGACTGAAAAAACGACTCCATTGTGTCCGCTCAGATTAAAAATTTCTTTGCCAGAGTCTACATCATAAACTTTTACTAAAGCGTTCGAGTCTGTGAGGGCAAGGATTTTCCCCTCAGGGCATATATCTATCGAAGTTACTTGTCTCTCGAATCCCTCTAAGGAAGCGATCTCTTCGCTGCTCGATACGTTCCACACTTTCACCTTATTATCAAAATCTGCCGAAGCCAGGAATTCCCCATCACGGCTGAAACAGAGCTGCATGATCCCTTCTTGATGTCCTTTGAGGTCAACAATCGCTCTCTTTTCTGAGTATTCCCAAATATTGAGACTCTCCCAGCTTCCGATAGCCAAATGTTTCCCATCAGGATGGAAGCTCACCGCTCGCAAAGCTCCCTCATGGCCGAGGAAGTCTGCGATTTCTTCCCCATTTGAAGCATTCCAAAGCTTTACAGAGCCGTCCGAACATCCTGAAATCAGGTGAATTCCGTTGGGACTGAAACTCATTGATGTAATCATCCCTTCGTGTCCGGCATATGTCATCATTTCCGTGCCGCTGGATACTCCCCAGACTTTTATTGTTTTACCGCTTGCCGAAGCCAAAAGTTTTGCATCTTGGCTGAAAATGACCGAAATAACCGCTCCCTGATGTCCGACAAAAGACCTTATCACTTTGCCGGTGGATATTTCCCAGAGTTTGACTACAGTGTCAGAACTTCCAAAAGCCAAATACTTCCCATCAGGGCTGAAACATACCGAAGCTCGGGGATTATAATCTCCTTTCAAGGAGCCTACGACTTTTCCACTGGATGCTTCCCAAAGCTGTACGGCCTCATGGAAGGGACCGCCAGCGGCCACATACTTCCCATCAGGACTGAAGCTTAGAGAAGTAACGGGCCCTGCAAATTTAACTTTGGACACGAGGCCAAAAAGAGTCATAATTTCTTTCCCATTGGGAACTTCCCATATCTTTACTGTACTTTGCCAATCTCCAGAAGCCAGATATTTTCCATCCTGACTGTAGCATACCGAGGCGATTTCGTTTTCACTCGCCTTCCAGGAAGCGGTTTCCCTGCCATTTGTCAAATCCCGGATTATTATGGTTGAATCTGCACTGCCTGACGCAATGTATCTTCCGTCAGGGCTCAGACTATAGGCCATAACGTCCTTCGTTCTGATACTATTCTTGAGTATCCAGTCCTGATGATCCAGGGGAAGCTTCAGGTCCGACAACGCGGATACAAATTTTCTGGCCTTTGCCTGGTAGAGTAATGAATTTGCATTGAAAAGTTTTCCATACTGCCAGTTCTTATCCTTGATATAAGCGCTTGATTTTTCCCTGAGTGTCAGAGCGAAATTGTAATGGGCCTCTTTTAAAGATCTTTCGGCTCTTTGCCTCTCAGCGAAATTCCAAACAGAAAAAAGAATGACTATGAGAACAATCGACATGGCTGCGACTGAAGCCGCTTTGTGTTTTCGAATGTATTTTTTTGCTTTATACGCAAGGCTCGGGGGACGGGCTAGGATGGGGTCTCGATTTATATAACGATTAATGTCTGCGGCAAGGTCAGCAGGTGAGTTGTACCGGCGTTCCTGTTCCTTTTCTATGGCTTTTAGAACGATCCAATCCAGATCTCCATGCAATTGTTTTGAGATGGCATTAAGATTTGTGCTCCGCTTTTTTGCGATCTCGGTCGAGGTATCTCCAAGAGAACCAAATCGAGTGCTCGGCTTAGGGGGTGCAACTTCCCGAATGATCCTTAATATTTCCATCAATCCGGCCTTCTCAAGTTCATTTCTATCAAAAGGGGGTACGCCCACTAACAGCTCGTACAGCATCACTCCCAACGAGTATACATCTGTACGTGTATCAATGTCGGAGCTTGATAGATCGGCCTGTTCGGGACTCATATATGTAGGAGTCCCCACTGACATACCGGGCATTGTTTTCAATGTTTTTTCTGTAAGTTTTTCATCGGATAGCGCTTTGGCAATGCCAAAATCGATAACTTTTGGAACATGATTTTCGTCTTGGAAAGCCACCATCACATTTGATGGTTTGAGATCGCGGTGCACGATCCCTTTGAAATGGGCATGCTGAACAGCATCGCAGACTTTCTCAAAGAGTTTAAGCCTCTCCTGGGTTGTCAATCTGTGGTTATCGCAGTAGCCGGTAATAGGGTTGCCCGGAACAAACTCCATCACGAAATAAGGATACCCCTTGTCTGTTTCGCCTGCATCATGAACCTGAGCAATATTGGGATGGTTCATCAGGGCTAAGGCCTGCTGTTCAGACTCGAAACGGGCAATAATTTCCTTGCTGTCCATACCCGGTTTGATAATCTTTATGGCTACTTGGCGCCGGATCGGTTTTTCCTGCTGCGCTAAATAGACGGCACCCATTCCTCCCCGGCCCAGCTGCCGAAGGATCTTGTAGGGGCCTAATTTATGTCCTGCAGGAATCGATGATTCCTCAACTTCATGAGGATGTTGTGTTTGAGTCTGAGAAGGAGATACAGTCAAGGTCCGTGAGTTTTTTTTAGGTTTAGGCCTGTCCTTTTCTTCCATCAAAACCTCCTGGCATCGAACAAAGATTTATCCGACAGAAATTTCTTGTTTTCGGGAATTATTATCTAATTACTGGATTTTTTTTTAAATCATTTGAATTTTTTTCGAGCAGGATGAGAACTGTAAAAATGCTGAAGAAAAGCCCGGCAAAAAACCATCCAACCGCACTTCTTCCCGTGTTTTGAGCCCAAAGAGCACAAAAGATCCCAAAAAAGTACATTACTAACGCAGGTCCAATTTTATCATCCACATTTGAAAAGAGTCTTGTCACTTTAGATTTTAGTGACCCAACATCTTTCTCCAATTGAGCAATTCGAGTTTCTGTCTCTGTCTGGGCAGTGACATTCTGCTGAAGAAAAAACAGGGCAAATAAAATAACAAAAATTAGAACTGAATTTCTTCCTCTCATTTTCCCTCCATTTAAACTCTATGTAGAGTTCAAAATTTCCCTTCAAGGAAATTTATTGATTTATAGCACTGCTAAAAATCGATGTCAAACCCAATGAGGCTCTATAACAAAAAGTGTGATGGATAATGATGGAAGTTATTGAACCGTAAGA
>CAZLLG010000046.1:0-16741 GCA_964560275.1 uncultured Eubacteriales bacterium
GGAACTTGTGGCCCTGATAAAGGCCGGATATCCCATTCTTAAAAGCATTGAAATTATTGTCAGCCGGGCGAAGAATGTGCATATGAAGGAACTGATGATGCGCATTGAAAAAGAAATCCGAGGTGGAAAATCTCTTTCTGAAGCCTTCGCTCCCTATGATCAATATTTTTCAAAGGTCTATATCGCTTCTCTCATGGCTGGAGAAAGGAGCGGCAATTTGGCTGAGACCATCACCCGTTATAACAATTATGCCAAAGTTATGGCGGCCACCAAATCAAAAATTCGTTCTGCAATAGCCTATCCGACACTTCTGCTGTTTTTTTCATTCGTTCTTTTAGGAATCCTCATCAATTTTATCATTCCCCGTTTTAATGATTTTTACGTAAATTTTGATTCCGAACTTCCTGCAGTGACGAAGTCACTCCTGGCATTTTCTAATTTTGCCAAAAAAAATGTGGTCATCATCCTTGTTTTTCTGCTCGTGCTAGTCTTAATTTATTTTAAGATGAGAAGAGGGGACAAAAGCTCCGTACTGTTGGCCAGATTCCAGCTTAAAATTCCGTATGGGCGGCCTATCTGGATCGAGTCTTCCATTTCTCTCTTTTGCAGAACATTAGGACTGCTTCTAGAGGGTGGAATCTCTCTCTTGTCCTCACTAGGGGTGGCCTCAAAGGCGGCTCCCAATAAGTATCTCGTCGAAAAAATGAAGAATCTCCCCGAGTTCATCAAAAATGGGGAGAGTTTATCCGAATCGCTAAAAAAAGCGGAGTTTTTTTCTCCGCTTGCTCTGGATATGATACGGATTGGTGAAACATCCGCTAACCTTGAAGGAATGTTGGCCGAAGTTGCCGACGTTTATGATGAAAGAATCCGGTCGCGCATCGATACGTTTGTTTCCCTTATAGAGCCCCTAATCATAATCATCATGGGGATTGTTGTCGCTGCGATGCTCCTTTCTGTCTATCTTCCAATATTTAATATTATAAGAGTTGCCCAATGACAAACAAAACAAAAAAAGAAGAACAGCAGGATTTTCTCCGCAATGAGGAGGAAGAAACCAAGAAGATTGCCGAAAGATACAAGGTTCCCTATATTGATCTGGCCTCTCAGGTCATAAACAGAGAACTGGTTCAATCTTTCCCTGTGGATTTTCTCCATCGGTCCAATTTTATTCCTCTGGATCAGAACGGAAGTGTGGTCAAAATTGCCATAGCCGATCCCTCCGACTTTGCCACGATCGACTCTATAGAGTCTTTTCTTGGCAGGAAAGTTAAAGTCTTCACCGCTTCGACACGGGCGATACACGAGGCTCTCCGCCGCAGTGAAACAGCACTACAGGTCCTTAAGGATGCAACGGAAGGATTTGTTATGCAGGTCGTTGATAAAGAAGGAGGAGAGGAAGACGAGACAATTTCTGTTGAAAAATTGGCTGACCAGGATGGATCCATCATAAAGCTCGTTAACTCGATCATTTTTACGTCAGTTCAAAAGAGAGCGAGCGATGTGCACATTGAATCCAGGGAGGAGGGCCTGACCATCAAGTTTCGGATCGATGGGGTTTTGAGCGAAGCCATGGAACCTATTGATAAGAAGTTTCAGGCTCCTATCATTTCAAGAGTAAAGGTGATGTCTGATCTCGACATCACAGAAAGGCGGGTTCCTCAAGACGGTAAATTCAGGCTGAGAATTAAAGATAAAACCATAGATTTCCGTGTATCTATCATGCCGAGTGTCTATGGCGAGAGCGCGGTGATTAGAATTTTGGACAAGGAGATGATCACCGAAGCCATTTCAGAATTGAGATTGGATCTTCTGGGATTCACAGACCATCTCCTCGAACGATATCAGAGGTATATCGTCAAACCCTATGGCATGCTGCTTGTGACCGGTCCGACAGGAAGCGGTAAAACGACAACTCTTTATGCCACATTAACAGAAATAAAATCCCCGGAAGATAAAATCATCACAATTGAGGATCCGGTTGAATACCAGATCAATGAAATCACACAGATTCCAGTGAATGAAAAAAAAGGTCTGACTTTTGCCAGAGGATTGAGGTCCATTCTCCGCCATGATCCGGACAAAATTATGGTGGGTGAAATCCGTGATCCTGAGACGGCCCAGATAGCAATTCAATCGGCATTGACTGGACACCTTGTATTCACAACAGTCCATGCCAACAATGTGTTTGATGTGATCGGTCGGTTTCTGCATATGCAGGTCGATCCGTACAGCTTCATTTCTGCTTTGAACTGCATCCTCGCCCAAAGGCTGGTGAGAGTCCTCTGTCCCACATGCAAGAAAGAAGTCACCTATTCAGATCACATTCTTTTAGACTCTGGGCTCGATCCAAAAAAGTATAAAGACCATGTTTTTTTTGAGGCCCAGGGATGTCCTGAATGTAATTTTACCGGTTACCAGGGTCGAACAGCGATTGCTGAACTTCTTGAACTCTCTGACATTGTGCGTGAAATGATCTTGGACAAAAAACCTCTTTCTGAAGTGAAAAGGCAGGCTAAAAATGAAGGGATGATTTTTCTGCGAGAAGTAGGAGTGGAAAAAGTGGTCAAGGGGATAACGAGTCTTAAGGAATTGAATAAAGTGACATTTGTAGAATAAGGGATGAATCACACGACAATCAATTGAGGAAAAGGATGACCTTTTTAGACAAAGCGAAAGATTTTTTTGTGAACCAACCAAGACCTCTTTCTGCTTTTCAAGTGGCGTCCAATTACCTAACCGGCGTGCAGCTTTCTCCCAGAGATAAAAAGATCAAGTCTTTTTTCACCATTATATTAGAGAAGGGAATCATCGAGCCGTCATTCTACCAGAACAATATTAAAAAAAGAGACCTCTTATCCAATCTTTTTGATCGGGAGCTGAAAAAATATCCCCTGACAGACAGGCGTGTTGTATTTGTCCTTCCTGAACTTTCACAAAAAACGTATGTTCTCTCGTTTGAAAAACTGCCGGTCACCTTAAAAGAGAGAGAACAGCTCGTGAAGTTCAGAGTTAAAAAGCAGCTGCCCCTCCTGCCGGATGATGCGCGGATTGCTTATTCTCTAATACAAACCGAAAACCAGGTTCGTATTCTGGCCTCCGTAGCGCGTGCTTCAGTCATCAAGGAGTATGAAGATTTTTTCAGTCAGCTCAAAATCAAGGTGCGTTCGGTGGGGATGCCTTTTGCTGGACTTGTCAATTTGATCGGGAAAAAGGAAGAGAATGTGATGCTGGTGAACATCGAGGAAGACGCATTTAGCCTGGTAGGCATCACGTCTTCTGAAATATCTCTTTACCGTCAGAAATCCTTTGTGCTCGAATCGTTTGATGAGAAATCTCTCCTGCAAAAGAATGAGGACATCATTTTAGAGATCGAAAACACCATAAATTTTATAGAAGATAAAGAAAAAACAAAAATGAGTGCGTTATGGGTACGGACAGGATTGCCTGGAGATGGAGACGGTATGCTGTCCGATTTAGCTTCCAGATTATCGATTCCTGTGGAAGGCATCGATTCCTGTCTGCCGGGTAAGCTGACGCCTAACGAAAAAAGACTTCTGTCTCCACTTTTAGGGCATATCCAATGAACCATAACTCCAAATTAAACTTAGAGTTGGCCTCCCATCCCCTCCGGAACAGGAGATTGTTTTTCCTTTGTCTTTTCTTATTGGGGATTCTCAGCATAAGTGTAACCGTAGTCTCAACCAATAAGTATATCAAATTTAAAAACAAATATAGGGAAACACAATTAAAAGTCGAAGAAATCGAACAGCAAAGAGGGCGCGCCCTGAGGGAGGAAATCCAACTGGCCAATCAAATCGAAAGCTTATCTAAGGCCAATCAAATGAAAATTGACTTCATCAATGGCTTGATCTACCGCAAAAGTTTTTCATGGGTTGATTTTCTCACCGATCTGGAAAGTGCGCTCCCTGCACGCTGTTATATTATGTCTCTGGCCCCATCTCCGATGGGAGAATTGGGAATGGATGTCAGGATTAGAGTTGCATCCCCAACTCTGGATGACATTTTGAAACTGATTACTCAGTTGGTGAATTCAGGATTCGAGAATGTCCTTATCCGCAGCGAGGAACAAGCCAACAATGGCCTGCTCATATCAGAGGTTTCATTCATCTATGAAAAACATATTTAGTTCTTTCTCACAAAATGAGCGGCGGATTCTCGGACTTTTCTGCCTGGTTTTAGGACTAGCTCTTTTTTTCTATGTCTTTTTTGCCCTTGGAATAAAAAGGTCGTATTCTCGTTCTGTGGATCTTCTGACTGCCGTTCAAAGGAACTTTCAAACCGCAGAAACCAGCAAATCCCAAAAAACGACGGAGAACCAAAGATGGAATCAAGTCCATCAGGACATAAGGGAACTGCGGGACACATATTTTTATAGTGGTTTAGAATGGGGGGGAGAGCTTGTGACAGATCTCCAGCACATCCTGGACACATCTAGAATCCAGCACACCCGGAAAAAATATGAATACACAAATTTTGAAAAAGAAGAGATCCAAAAGGTCATTGTTGATTTTACTGTCACAGGAAGATATGTGTCTCTTAAAAATTTTATCCACGCGGTGGAGACTTTCCAGAAATTTCTGATGATAGAAAGAATTGATTTTCTCGATATCGATCCAGAGGGACAGGGGATCAAGTTAAGGATTCAACTTGCGGGGTATCATGCGTTATTTTAGATCCCTATGTCTCAGCCTGGTTCTTTTATTGTTTTTCTCTGCCTTTGTTTTTTCTCAAAATAAAAACCAGGAAAAAACGGATGAAAAACGGCCTCCCGTGGGCCTGATAAGAAAAGATCTCCTCGCCCATGACATAAAAAAATTAGATCCACCCAAACGGAATATTTTTACTCCAAACAGTGAGGCAGGGCAGGAGGTTGACGAGTTTGAAGATTTGAATGAAAGACAACGAGCCGAACTTCAGAATATTGAAGATTTAAAAGCGGAACAGCTTGCAAAGAATGCACTCGGTTTAAGGTATATCGGATATGTCAAATCCGGTCAAAAAATTACGGCCTTGATTCTTTTCGAAGGGGAGGCCCTGGCAGTTGATGTTGGTGAAGAGATAGCGGATGGTGTGAGTATTTCAAAGATCACACTCGAGGACATCACGGTGATTGGACCTGACCAAGAGCCTCGGAACTTCCTCTTAGAAGGAGAGATACCATGAAAAAGATGAGTTTAATGATGGTTGTCATTATGGCCCTTTGGGGCTGTGCGACGTTTAGCCATACCTATAAATTAGGTACTGAGGCCATGCAAAACAAAGATTGGGACGAGGCCGTTGAACTATATGAAAAGGCCTATGCAGAGAATCCAAAAAATTCCGTCTACCGATTGTCTTTACAGAGGGCTAAGGTGTCAGCCAGTCTGTTTCACCTCTATGCGGCCCGCCGGTTAGCCAGCGCAGGTCAAAAAGAGGAAGCCATAAAAGAGTATGAAAAATCCCTCTCTTATAATTACAGTCGTTTAATCGCCGATGAGGCCAAAGCTTTATCGGAAGGACCACTCAAAGAGGAAAAACCCGAAGAAATTCACATCGAATCTCCTGTCAAATTAAAAGTCGGATCTGAACCTATACAACTGTTATTCAGACAACAGACCAGTCTCCGTTCGATATTTCAAGCTCTTGGTAAATCTGCAGGAATCAATATTATCTTTGATGAGCAGTTTCGCGATATATCCTACTCCATCAGTTTGATCGATAAGTCGTTCGAAGAGGCTGTAAGAATTCTCTGTCTGGCCACTAAAAACTTTTTTTCGATCATAGATGAACGGACGATCATTGTTGTCCCAGATCTGCCGGCAAAACGGATGCAGTATGAGGTGACTGCGGTGAAAACATTCTATCTGTCCAATATCCTTGCCACTGATATCCAGTCCTCTCTCGCTCAGCTTCTTCGCTCCCAATACAAAGCTCCCCTCATTATGGTCGACAAAAACTTGAATTCCCTGACAATTAAAGATGCCCCGGCTGTTCTGGAATTGGCTGAAAAAATCCTCAGGGTTTGGGATAAATCCAAAGGAGAGGTTGTCATCGATGTAGAGATCATGGAGGCCTCACGAACCAAACTTAGGCAGTTGGGCCTCGACATCGATCCACACACTGTAGGGATCGCATACAAGAGTGAAGAAGAAGGAGGGCTGTCGCTAGGTAGTCTGAATTTTTCTAATGCCAAGAACTTCCAGGTCACGCTACCGGCAGCGTTTTTTGATTTTCTGGAATCCGATTCTGACACACAAATTATTGACCAGCCACGACTCCGGGGTATGGATGGAGAAGAAATCAAGTACATTGTCGGAGAAGAGGTGCCCATCCCCCGAACCACTTTCCAGCCTATCGCGACAGGTGGATTTGGGCAGCAGCCCTTGACATCATTTGATTTTAAACCTGTCGGTATCGATATCCTTATCACACCACGGCTGCATCTGGAAAATGAGGTCACTCTTGAGGTGGAAATAAAGATAAAATCTCTCGGGGGAACCGGCTATGCCGACATCCCAATTATCACAACAAGGGAAGTGAAGAACATCATTCGGCTCAAGGATGGAGAAACCAATCTTTTGGCAGGTCTTCTCAAAGACGAGGAGCGAAAGACGATGCGTGGGATTGCCGGGATAAAAAGCCTGCCCATTTTGGGAAGCCTTTTTTCTAATACGGATCAGACCATCCAACAGAGTGAAGTCATCTTGACTATAACTCCCTACATTATCCGGCCTTTTAAGGTTTCCGATATGGATAAGGAACCTATATGGGTCAACCTTTATTCCTCTCCCAGCTCCACAGCGGGAGAAGCATTGCGGATACCTGATGAGGGCCCCCTGGATGAGGAAATGGATAGAGCCAGGATGCTTCAGGAAAGGCAGCAGGCCTCCTCACAAACTGGGGTCAATTCTATCAGTCTCAATCCTGGGAACTTCGAGGTTCCTCAGAATCGGGAATTCCGTATCAGCGTCAACCTGCGGAGTCAGGATGATGTATACAACATGTCTTTGAATCTGTCATTCAATCCCTCTGTTCTCAATTTAAAACAAATTACAGCCGGGGGCTTTGTGAGGCGGGAAGGCCTGGATTCTTCCTTTCTCCAAAATATTGACAATGCTTCAGGCTCCTGCACGATCGCTTTTTCCAGTCCGGATATTACCAAAGGTGTCAAAGGCACTGGGGGAATTGCCACACTGGTATTTGAAGCCAAGGAGACGGGCGAAAGCCAGGTTTTGGTCGACAGTGTCGTGGCCACCGATACTAGGGGGAATTCTATCGCGTTTTCGTCCCAAAATGCCCGCGTTGTCGTCCGCTGATTGACTTTCATAGGGGGGTCGGCTAAAATCTTCTCACCGGCGGTGTAGCTCAGGTGGTTAGAGCATACGGCTCATATCCGTAGTGTCGGGGGTTCAAGTCCCTCCACCGCCACCATTTTACAATTGAATCATCTCTATTTAGTTATTTAAGAACGAGTTTTGTAAACTAGTAAGTCGATGAGAAAACACGCTTCGTTTTACATGAAGGGGCGGTACCGCGCACTGTACGCACGGGGTATCTTTCCCTACGCGAAGACCCTCCCACCTCACCACCATACGCTCCGGGTCAGATACCGCCGCGCCATCCACCCCTCCTGCCTACAGGAACGGTTTTCTCCATCATGTCTGCCTAGTTCCCATAACTCTCTAAACAAAAAAGAAAAAGAGATCAATTTTTAAAAATGTTGTTAGACAAAGTTAAAGAAACAATCCGGAGGCACAATCTTTTCTCTCGAGAGGAAAAAATCCTTATTGCCTATTCGGGAGGAATTGATTCGACAGCCTTGCTGTATCTGCTCAGAGAGCTCCAGGAGGAGTGGCCGATTTTACTTGCCTTGGGACATTTCAACCACAAACTCCGTTCGAATGCCGATATTGAAGAGCTGTTTGTTCGAAACGTTGCGGAAAAATTTGATCTTCCTCTCTACGTGAGTTCGGGAGATGTCCGTGCCTATGCCGCCGATTTTAAACTCAACATTGAGGAGGCGGGTCGAAAACTCCGGTATGATTTTTTGAAAGACACAGCGAAAAAACAGGGTTTTACCAAAATCGCTACTGGGCACACGATAAACGATCAGGCGGAGACTTTTTTTATACGGCTTTTCAGAGGGAGTGGCCTACCTGGTTTGTCCGGGATCTTTCCTGTTGTTGACGATTTTTTGGTCCGCCCTCTGCTCTATATAAAAAGGGAAGAGCTTGAATCCTATCTCAACAGCATTAAAGCCGAATTTCAGGTGGATGAAAGCAATTTTGACAAGCGGTATTTGCGCAACAGAATTAGAAGCGACCTCTTGCCCTACATCCTTAAAGAGTTTGACCCTCATTTGATTTCTAGGGTAGGAAAAGTGTCCTCGTTATTCCAAGAAGATGAACTTGTCCTCCAAAAACTTGTCGATGAGGAGATGAAGAAGGTTATTCAGAGGAGGGAGGATTTGGTTTTCCTAGATCGGAATATTCTCTCCACTTTATCCGTTGGATTGGCTAGGCGTTTGGTGAGAGAATTTGTTGCAGAGATCAAAGGCGATTTGAGAAAAATTTCGTTTGAAGACATCGAATCTGTTCTCAATTTGTCAGAGGGGAAAGAATATCCTCTGACAAAAGACTGCCTTTTACGTAGAGAACAGAATAGAATTTTTTGTCCAGAGGCCGACCTGAAGACATGGCCTTATGAGCTGTTATGGACAGGGAAAAATGAGCTCGAGATAAAAGATTTGGGCATGTGTTTTTCTGGAATGGGGAGGCCCAGCCTGCCCGAAAATTGGACGTATGATAATTATAAAGGCGTCTGTCTGGATTCGGGAAAACTCCAGTTTCCTCTTTTGGTAAGGTCTCGCAGAGAGGGCGATAGATATCAACCAATAGGATCTCCAGGACGGAAGAAGCTCAAAGAGATTATGCGGGCTAAGAAGATTCCTGTTAGCGAGCGAAACAAACTGCCCGTTTTTCTCTCGGCTGGAGAGATCGTTTGGATATACGGGCTGCCTGTAGCAGAGAAATTTAAAATTGCTCCGGAGACAAAGGATATTTTTTGCATTTCTTTGGAGGAGAAATCCTCCGGCTCCATTTCTTGAGCCGGATCACAAATATTTTTCTTTCCAGATGCCAAAGATCAGAAGGGCCCAGAGCTGGTGGCTGAAATTTTTTCTTCCGACAGAATGAAGATCCATCATTTTTTTTATGGCACTAAAATTGAAGAGGTTATCCTCGGCAATATTTTTTTCCTGGAGTGTGTCACCCATCAAATCTTTCAAGTCCGTCTTTAACCAGTGCTTAATAGGAATGCTAAAGCCTTCTTTCCGTCTGTAGATATTTTCTCGGGGCAGCAGATCTTCCATTGTTTTTTTAAACAACCATTTGGTTTCTTTCCCGTGCAGTTTCAATTGTCCCGGGAGCTTAAAGAGAAACTCTACGATTTTATGATCGATGAGAGGAACTCTTGTCTCCAGCGATGCGGCCATACTCATGCGGTCGACTTTGACGAGGATGTTATCGACCAGATACGTTTTCAAATCGAGAAAGAGCTCTCCATTGATGGAGTCGTACATCTCCATTTGGGTAAAGATTTGAGAAAAAGGATCAGATTTGTGCAGAGAATGGATGCCGCCTATCTTTTTCTTGAAATCCTCCGTGTAGAGAGACTGTTTGTTTTGCTCGGAAAGAAACATCATCCATCGAAAATGCCGCAGAGCCGGATGAAAAGAAAATCCTTGATTAAAACGCTGGAGCTTATTCCATACCCCCTTTTTTTTTGACGAAGGGGGACATCTTTTGATAAGAGGAGCCATAATTTTTTGGGTGGCTGTCATCATAGGAAGGCTGGCCATCTTTTGGGCCAAATAGTGTTCATATCCTCCAAACACCTCATCTCCACCGTCTCCAGACAGGATCACCGTCACATGTTCACGTGCCATTTTGGACACAAGAAAGGTGGGAAAGATGGAGAAATCTCCAAGAGGTTCATCGAGATGGTTGACGAGTTGTTCTGTCAGTTCTAATGCTTGAGGACGAAGTGTCAATTCATGGTGATCGGTGTTGAATTTACGGGCAATGCTGCGGGCATAATCGAGTTCGTTGTAGCTTTTATCCTCGAAACCGATAGAAAATGTTTTTAAGGGATTCGAGCCGAGTTCTCTCATCAATCCCACGATGGCCGACGAATCAATCCCCCCGCTCAGAAATGCCCCCAGCGGGACATCGCTGAGGAGACGCATCCTGACTGAATCTTTAAGAAGACTGTAAAGCTCTTCTTTGAGGGATTCGATGTCTGGCTTTCGTGAAATGGATGAATCGAGTGAGGAGGGCTCGAGATCCCAATACTTTGTGATGGAGATGTGCCCGTCCTGGTAGACAAGACGGTGCCCTGCCGGCAGTTTGAAGATGTTTTTAAAAATTGGGTAGGGGGCAGGAATGTACTCGAGTGATAAAAAGATATCGAGGGCCTGCGGTTCCAGAATACGTTTGACTTTGGGATGAACGAGAAGGGTTTTAAGCTCGGATCCGAAGACGAGTGTCTGGTCCTCAAGAAGAGTGTAATAGAGCGGTTTGATCCCCAGTCTATCCCGTACCAAAACAAGCCGATTTTCTGATCGGTCCCATACAGCCGTGGCGAACATTCCCCTCAGCTTCTGGACGAAATCCATCCCCCATTCCTCGTAGCTGTGCACAAAAATTTCTGTGTCTGTCTGGGACTTAAAGATATGGCCGCGCGCTTTGAGCTCCTCCCTTAACTCCGGGCAATTATAGATTTCTCCGTTATGTGCGGCCCAAACAGATGTATTTTCATTGGCCAGTGGTTGGTGTCCTCCCTCCACATCGAGAATACTCAGCCGCCGTGCACCGAGACCGATGTTGTTCTCCGTGTAAACACCCTGATCATCGGGCCCACGGTGGATGATCGTCTGGCACATGGCATCAATGAGTGAAGGAGGGACAGGGTGACTTCTAATTTTATGAGCGATACCGCAGATTCCGCACATCAGTTCCTGCGTACAATCTCGAGACCAAAAAAGACTCCGAGAAAACGGCCTTCTCGCCTATCCTTGTATTCGAAATAGGGGATGGACCCTTCGGAAGCTTTGATTTTTATCCTGTAGAAATGGTTGTCTTTCACTTTAAAAACGCGTTTTGGGGAGACGCTCAATGTGGTTCGCTGATTACTTCCAAGTGTAATTTTTTGGGTTTTTCCTCCCATCTTGACCTTGATTTCATTAGAAGCATGGGGATTATTCAAGAGGAGAAAGCGGAGTTCTTTAACCGGAAACCAGGTTTTTAAGATCATTTCGCAGGTGCGGTCTCCCTTTGTCCAAAATCCATCTTCTGTCAGGTGTTTGGGATTATAATTGTCATCCAGGAAGTACAGCCAACCTTTGTTTTCTGGGGTGCCGACTTCTCTAAAGGCCTCGGGGTTGGTCATAGTGGGGTGGTTGTTGACAAGAGACATTTCTACGGGCAGAAGTTTAAAGGGGAGTTTTTTGGCATGGGTGGCAGGATTTTGGGAGTGAAGGAACGGGCTGATGAGGATGGGCGATATGAAGATGGCCGCCATGAGCCATGAGGATATCAATTCTTTGGAATTCCTTTTAATTCCGGGAAGGAAGAGGAAAAGAGGGTAGATACTGAGGAAATACCTGTTGGCCAGAGAGCCCCCTCCCCCTGAATAGTTGTCGGGCATGAGGACTATGTAGATAAGAATTCCACCAAATATGGCACAGAAAACCAACCACTGCTCCCAACTCTTCTTCCGCATGATAAACACGATGAGGAAGAGAAAAGCAGGGAAAAAATACCAGATGACACCGGTGAACCGGCCGACAAAGTAATAAAAAAAGTTGTATACAGAGATCATTGCCGGGCGCCTATGGGCCTGCTCATAACCTTCTGATGTCATGGACAAACCTGTATTTTCAAATGTCAAATTCTTTGCTTCAAAAGGGAATCCTCGGTTTTCTCCAGTATAAAATGTCTTTCTCTCTCCTCCCTGGTAATTCCATTCTCCGGTCACTAGATAGTTTGTTCCCCAGAATGCTCCCGAAACAGTGATAAAGATGAGGAGGATAATCGCTGTTTTTACAAACTTTTTTTTGAAGAGAGCATGGACGACGAGTGGGCCCAGCAGGATGATATTTGGAGGTTTGGCAAAGAAGGCCATCCCGGCCAGTGCAGCGGCCAGATAATCCGACCCATCTGAGAGAAGAAACCGGAGGATTCCCCTTTTTTTTGGCTTCTCCTCTGGTTTTGCTTCTCTATATTTGTGTTTGTACAGCCAGAGAAATATGACCGAAAAAGCCATAAATATGTTAAAGAAGTCGGGCGAAATCCAGATAAAATAAACCATGGCTACCGAAGCGAATAAGAAGGTCAAAATTGTTAAGAGGGAGAGCAGAGGTGGATTATGAAGTGAAAAATACTTGTAGCCCATAAGCAGCATCAGAATCAGAAGCAGAGTATGGAACACAAAAAAACCATTGGTTCCAAAGATTCTGAGAAAGGGAGTGGAAAACAGCGGGTAGATGAAGGATTTAGCAAAAAAGATTTTTCCGTCTTTTCCTTTTTTTAAAAAAATCCCCTGGGGCCCTGATGGGAATTTGCGGTAATATCTATTGAGGTCCTGTCCCTGCAGGGAATATTCCAAATCAAAATCATAGGCCAGGCTCTGAGTGGAGGCGAAGTAGGTGGACTGGTCTGCAAAGAGGAATTCCTTCTGGAGCACTGGAATGTTGATAAACAGGGATAATCCCAAAACAAATACAAAGATCAAAAAAATGGGAATGCGCATGGGATTTTTCTCTGTTGGCATTTTGTTAAACCATTACCACAGATAGGTGGAAATATCAACATGCGCGAAGTCCAGTGAATCTCACTGCCCGTCTCATCAATAGAACCAAAAAACAGAAATGGATCTTTTTGTGAGGATCTGCACTTATCCGCGCCCTGCTTGTCACTCTGATGCTGCTCATCCTGACGATGCCGGTTTTAACCAAACTTTGTGGAGCGACAGGCTGACCGAAAAGTCATACAGAATTCTCACAGCGACAAATTTGGCAGAAGCGGGGATTGAACTTGCCATTTGGGAGTTGAACTTCGGCAGTATATGGATTTGGGAGGGAGATCCGAATAATCGGAACTTCAAACTCCGCACAAAAAGGATGCAGTCGTATCCAGTCGGGAATATACATCGTTTAGACTCTGATCAAATACCGCGGTAACAATTTTGACAGACGTATCTCTTTATGTAACCGGCGGATTTAAGAATGTAGACTATTATGGCTCCATTATTGGACAATATATCGAACTTTTATCCAACGCACGGTTTCACTATGATCTTGCTCTCGGTGATAGTGATTCTATTGGTGATTGAAAAAAATGGACTTAGTCTGTCAAATCCTGGTATCAAACCATCGGAAATCAACTTGAATAATTCATGAAAACTGCGGAACCCTTCATTCTCGTGAATTATCCAAGTTGATCACAAAATCAAATTAGGGGACTAAATTTTTAAATTGGCTGAGGTAGGCTTGT
Source organism: uncultured Eubacteriales bacterium (assembly GCA_964560275.1). Classification (GTDB taxonomy): domain Bacteria; phylum Acidobacteriota; class Aminicenantia; order Aminicenantales; family Aminicenantaceae; genus JAUWVG01. Next base: position 13,557 of record CAZLLG010000046.1, read on the forward strand.
ATAATCTCTTCGCCCCAGATGAGAGCCACATAGGCTGCTGGAGCTAGGAACGTCCCGAAAGGGAGGGCCAATTGAAGCTTTTCTTTTTTGATGAAAACAAAATAGATGCCGATAATCGCTCCCATGAATGAACCGAGGATAAGAGTCAAAAAAGACTTCTGCCATCCCAAATAGGCGCCCACAAAAAGCATCAATGTTACATCACCCATACCAAGGCCTTCTTTTTTCCGGATAAGAAAGTAGGCCCCGTAGACAAGAAGGAGGAAGCTTGCACCGGATACGGCTCCGATAAGCGCTTGAGTCAAGCTGAGGTCGGTCCTGAAAAAGGAATAGATCACAGCCAGAATTAATCCAGAAAGCGTGATCTCATCCGGAAGGATTTGATGGTAATAATCGATTACGGCAAGTGCAATCATGGCGCTGGCAAAGAGGCAGGAGGCAAAGAAGAAAAAAGTGAATGCATATTTAGAATAGAGGAGTAAAAAACTTGTGGGTGTCAGGATTTCGACAAGGATATAGGAGAAAGGAATTTTATTGCGGCAGTGGCGGCAGGCCCCTCTGAGAAAAATAAAGGACAGGATCGGAATGTTGTCATAGAATTTGATCCTTGTTTCACATTCTGGGCAGCTGGATGGAGGTTTGCCGAAATTTATATTCCGGGGAAGCCTATAAATGACCACATTGAGAAAGCTGCCCCAGGCGAGGCCGAAAAGTAAAATCAGAATTATCTTTTCGACCATATTGTTGTTGTCCTGACTTCACCGGTTTGAGGATTGTATATATAATCCTTATCGTCCATATCTCTTGGCACACGGGGGAGAAAACCCTCTTGTACAAGCTGCTCCAGGCTGAGGGGGCTGCGTCTGAATTTTTCAGAATAGAGATTTATAGCCTCGTTGATGATCTGGATATCCCTGGACGCCCAGACATTATAGAGATGGTTTTCCGCTATTTTTTTTATCCTTTCATCTGTGGCTGTCTGGTAGATATCCTGCCAGCTCTTATAGGCCGCCTTGTAATCCATCATTTTGAAAGCCGCATTGGCCGCCAGTCGTACGGCCTGGGAGGGGGCTCCCTCTATGGTCAGAGTTTTTTCGTAGTAGTCACGTGCGGTTTTAAAGTCCTTTAGGTACATCTGGGCATAATGTCCGGCCTGGAAGGGAAAAATCCATTGGTCGGGATTGTTTTTTAAACCCCGATCGAGGATTTGGAAAGCCAGCTCCACATCCTTGGCCTCAAGAACGGCAATGAGTGCACCAACTTCGTAGGGATCGAGGTAATGAGGGTCGAGTTCTGAAGTGATAGAAAAAATGTGATCGAGATATTTAAATCGGTCAGGGATATTATAATCGCTGTAGTATTGGATAGCCCAGAGATAAATCAGGTCTGCCATCACTTCGGAGTTGCCAAAAGAGGCATACTTCAGGTGTTTTCCAGACGGCATGTAGATGATGGATGAGCCCGGAACTTTTGTGCGCGGAATCCCGTCGATTTTGAGTTTGAGGGCCATAAACAGGATGCAGCTCGAGATGAGCATGGCGATAATCAAACTTTTTTTCATGGGATCAGATAAAGTCTTTTTTTCTAAAAACAAGGATGGCCAGGAAGAGAACAAAAACCGTGTAGAAAATACCGTAAATGGTTGAAAAAAATAGTACTTGAGGGGGAATAGGGAGATGGTGAACGATTTCGGTCTTGAAGTTAAAGTTTTCCAGGTCAGGCAGAAAAGTGTAGAGAATTTTGGCTGTCACTTTCCCTAGGCCGGGTTCCATTTTTTGGATGAGGGTTTCTAAGCCCCAGCTCAGATGCCCGATGAGGTAGAAGGCCAGAGAAAAGATGGAACTGAGGATAGGTGTTGAAAAACAGGAGAAAAAGAGGGCCACGGCTGTGATGAGGCAGAGTTCTAAAAATACATAAAAGACGGCAATCAGCATAGTCCACTCAAGGGTGAGGGCATGGAGGAAGTAAACAACGAAAAATATCAAAACCATCAATATCAGCATGACAAAAAGAGTCAACACAAGACCGAAATATTTGCCCAGCAGAAATTGGTGTCTGTGGATAGGTTTGGACAAAAGAGTGTAGATGGTTTTTTTATCGATTTCCTTGTAGACAAGCCCTGTTCCCATGAGAATGGCCATTAAGGCCCCAAAGAGCGAAATAGATGCTAATCCCACATCCGTGACGATTTTGATCCTGTCGCCGACCGTTAGGAGGGCTAAGAGGCGCGAAAATAAAAGACTGGCTAAGGCGAAAAAAAGGAGAAGGTAGAGAACTCTGTCTCGAATAGCTTCTCTGAACGTATTAAGCGCGATAGCCTTTATTTTCATTCCTTTTTCACCATGCCCACAAACAGGTCTTCAAGAGTTTCGGTTCTAGGATTCAGAGAGTGGATTTTTCCTCCTTTCTCTTGGATAGTCTGAAAAACAGAATTCATCTTTTTTTCGTCGTGGATTTTCAGTAGTATTTTCCCTCCGGGTGTCGACAGGCTCTCGCCCAATTCATCCAATTCACTCCTGTTTAAACCAGAGATAATGATTTCCGTGAAGAGGATTTTTTCTGAAATGAGGTCCTGTAAATATCCTTGGTTGACGATCTCTCCGTTTACGATGATCGCCACCCGGTTGCAGATCATTTCTATGTCCTGAAGAATATGAGAAGATAGAAAGACGGTCCTTCCCTCTTCTCTGAGCCGTACGAGGATATCTCGGAACTCTTTCCGTCCCAACGGGTCTAGGCCCCCGAGAGGTTCATCGAGAAGAACGAGATCGGGATTGTTGAGTAAAGCTTGAGCAAGCCCAATCCTCTGCAGCATTCCCTGGGAAAATTTGCGGAGCTGAAGGTTTCTCGCCTCCTCCATATCCACTAATTTAAGGAGATCTTCAATCCTTTTCTCTTTTTCCAATTCCGGAATCACGAAAAGTTGACTGTAGAAGCGGAGAAATTCAGAAGCGGTCAAATAATCATAAAAATAAGGATTTTCAGGAAGAAATCCAATGCGCTCTTTGGCTTTAAGGGAAAGATGAGGAAGATCAAACAACTTCATGTCTCCATCTTCGGGAAAGATCAATCCCAAGACGCATTTTAATGTGGTGGTTTTTCCTGCACCGTTCGGGCCGAGATAGCCGAAGATTTCACCCTGCTCGACGTGAAGAGAAATCCCTTTTAGAATGGATTTTTTTCGG
>CAZLLG010000047.1:0-11737 GCA_964560275.1 uncultured Eubacteriales bacterium
GTCAAACAATCCAGGCCTTCTCTAGCCGATCTGCGGCGGCACAATCTTCAGGACAAATGGGTGGGAGATTTAGTGGATTTGGATCCCGCAGATTGACGGCTGAGGCCGGGATGAACCGGTTTATTTTTGACATGCGCTACCCCGGTGCAGAACGTGTCCCTGGAGCTATTCTTTGGGGTGGAAATCTTAGCGGTCCCACGGCAGTTCCGGGAACCTACAAGGTCAAACTGACGGTAGGTGGAAAAACTTTTTCTCAGACATGGGAATGGAAAAAAGATCCACGTCTGGAGACCACACAGGAAGATTTCCAGGAACAGTTTGATTTCCTGATGAAGATCCGTGATAAGATCACACAAGTCAACAGCTCAATCAACTTACTTCGGGAGGTCCGCAGCCAGATCGAAAACCTTTCGATAAAAGTCCAGAGTTCAGAAAAGGGGAAGGAGATAATTAACTCTGTAAATTCAATAAAGAAGAAACTCAAAGAAATTGAGGATGTGCTTATTCAATCCAAATCAAAAAGTGGCCAAGATCCTCTGAATTACCCCATTTTGTTGGACAACAAAATTGCCGCCCTTGCCGGAATCGTGGCCAGGGCCGATGCACGGCCTACAGATCAGTCTTACGAACTTTTTGAAGAGCTTTCCGCATTGGCAGATGTGCAGATCGAAAAATTAGAAAACATTCTAAAATCAGATCTTCCCGACTTGAACAAAAAAGTGGAGGATGCAGGAATTCCGGCTGTGATTATAAACAGAAAAAAATGACTCTATACAACACTCTCAATCACAAAATTCTTGTTGAGCTAAAAAATATTGTTGGAGAAACAAATTGTATCCAGCAAGAAGAACAAATGGAAGATTATAGTCATGATGAGTTCTCCCTTTTGGATATAGCTCGTAAACCGGATGCTGTCGTTAAACCAAAGACCTCTGAAGAAATTTCAAAGATAATGGAGCTGGCCAATAGAGAAAAAATACCTATAACTCCAAGGGGAGGGGCTACAGGTCTTTGTGGGGGATGCGTCCCATTTTTTGGAGGAATTGTCTTGTCTTTGGAGAGGATGAACAGAATACTCGAAGTCGATAGCGCCAATCAAATGGCTGTTGTCGAATCGGGTGTCAGGCTTATGGATTTTTACCTGGCTGTCGAAGATGCCGGCCTTTTTTTTCCTTCTCATCCTGGGGAGGAGAGTGCCATGATCGGAGGAGTCTTGGCCAATAATGCCGGAGGAGCAAGAGCGGTTAAACACGGTGTATTCCGGAATTATGTACGGGGCATGGATCTTGTGCTTCCATCCGGAAAAATCATCAATGTCGGCGGGAAGATCATGAAAAACAGCACTGGGTACAACCTTCTGAATCTGTTCATCGGTTCAGAAGGGACTTTAGGAGTGATCTCTCAGGCAACCATACAGCTCATGCCATCTCCTCAGGTGATTCGATCTCTAATAATCCCCTACGATGAGCTGGAAAAAGCGATCGATACCGTGCCTTCTCTTATCGATCAGAAGATACTTCCTTTGGCGGTTGAATTTGTTCCCCGGGAAGTGATCCGGATCACCGAAGAATTCCTCAATAAAAAGTGGCCCAGTTCCATAGGCAGCACTTATTTGCTGATCATCTTGGATGCCTCAGGGAAAGAAGAAATCGATCGGCTTTCTTTGGATGTGGCTGAACTGTGTTTAGCATCCGGCGCACTTGATGTCTTTGTGGCTGACAGTGAACAAAAACAGCAGCAGGTTTTGGAAATCCGAAGCCAAATTTATGAAGCCATTAAATCCCATACACTAGAAATCCTGGATATCGTTGTCCCAAGGGCAGAAATCGCCAATCATGTGAAAAAAATCCAAGAGGTTTCAAAAAAATATGACATCTGGCTCCCAACTTTTGGCCATGCAGCCGATGGGAATGTCCATACACATATTATGAAAGCCAGATTTGTCGATGAAACGATTATTCCAGTCAGCGAGGATGAAGCAAAAACAAAACTTGATCTTATCCGCAGCGATCTCTATAAGGACTGCAGGAAAAGGGGGGGAATGATATCCGGGGAGCATGGTATTGGCCTCGTTAAAAAACCTTACCTCTCTCTAGTGCTCGATCCTGAAGAAATTGCACTCATGAAGGGGATCAAATCTATTTTTGATCCCAATAACATCCTCAATCCAGGAAAAATCTTTGACTGAAATCTTGAAAATAGAAATCCATGTAGTGAGACAAGACAAGGAGAGATAAATTATTTATAATGACGTTCTAGTATTTGAGGTCAAAGGAAAGGAGTAATGAATGTCTGATTTATCGACTCAATATATGGGCTTGAAACTTAGAAATCCAATCATTGTTTCAAGCTGTGATCTAACTAGATCTGTGGCAGGAATAAAAAAATGTGCGGATGCCGGGGCAGGAGCTGTAGTGTTGAAATCCATCTTTGAGGAACAATTTTTAGTCAAAGGCGATATTCCTGAGGAAGGATATTCAGTTCATCCTGAAGCCCTGGATTATCTGCGGGCAGGAGGTCTCCTTGAGTATGCGCCTCATAAGATATGCAAAACGATACTCGAAGCCAAAAAAGAAGTGGATATGCCCCTGATTGCCAGTATCAACTGCCAGACTCCAGAATTGTGGCCAAGTTTTGCCAGGCAGTTATATGCGGCAGGAGCCGATGCGCTCGAATTGAACATTTATTTTCTTCCTCTCGAGTTGGAAAAGTCCGGCTCTGATTACGAACAAAACCATGTTGAAATTTTGAATAGAATAAAAGATGAAGTGCCAATTCCCATCTCGATTAAATTGACTTCTCAAATCACTTCAATCCCAAATTTGGCACATAGACTTGCCGATGCAGGAGTGAGTGCCCTTGTCCTGTTTAACTGGTTTCTCGAACCTGATATTGATGTGAACAATCGGACGACAAAGGCTATCAAGGGCAAAGGTAATTTATTTCAGTCTTTAAGATGGGTGGCTCTTCTGGCTGATAGAGTGAGTTGTGATATCTCCTCTTCAGGAGGAGTACGAAGTTCAGATGATATCATAAAGTTGATTCTTGCCGGATCTTCCGCCGTTCAAGCCTGCAGCATTTTTTATGAGAAGGGGCTGGGGGTAATTGAATCCTTCCTCAAAGGGATCCAGGATTGGATGGAGAACAACCATTTATTTTCTTTGAATGAATTTAGGGGCGGTCTGTCTTTTCTTAAACAGGATTTGAGTTTTAAGAATATGGGTGAAGCCGATAAATATTTTCGGGCCCAATATCTGAAGACATATACGAAATTTGACTAAATCGATGGAAAATTCTTTAAGAATTCGATAATATAAATAAATCCTTAAATCCACAAAGAGGGAAAAAACATGGAAAGAATCATTGAGATCTTTGTCGTTCTTGAAAACAAACCATCGACCTTGGGAGATATGTGCAGTCACTTAGCGGAAAATGGTATCAATATTGAAGCCATCGGTGTGTTTCAAGATACGGCTAAACTCTTGGTCAAGAATGTCAACAAAGCCGTCAAAATCCTTTCCAAGTTGGACTACACAACTGAACTTCGGGATGTTCTTCTCGTGCAACTCGAAAACCGTCCCGGAGCTTTATCCGAAATGGCCACAAAGCTGGGAAATAAAGGGATCAACATCGAATACTGCTATGGAACTCTGAGCAAAAAGAAAAATTCAACAGCTGTCATAATTGATGTATCTGACATCGACAAGGCCATGAAAATTCTCAAAGGTTGATTTCTTAAAAAGGCAAAAAACTTTTTCTCCCTTTCCTTTATCCTGAATTCGATTCCATTGAATTTGAAAAAGGAGGTTAGGCCACATATGAAAAATTTGAAAATCGGGTTTTTTTTATTTCTGTGTGTATTTGTGTTTTCTCTTTCTGCAAACTCGGATGATGTCGAACAGATTCTTAGTGAAATTTTTTCAGTCGCTTCACCAACAGGTTATGAAGCGAGTATGGTTGAGACTATTCAAAAACTCCTCCCGGCCGATTCTTCTTTTAAAAGAGACAGCCTGGGAAGCCTCTATTTTACTTTAGGGGAGGGAGGTGAACATTTGGCTGTGTTGACAGGGATAGATGAGATTGGTTATTTCGTGAGCGGATTCGATTCCCGGGGCTATCTGAATTTGGACAGAGCCGTATCCGTGTCCACACCCTTGTTTGATTCCTTTCAGTTCGGCCATCCCATGACTGTCTGGACTTCGACTGGGCCCGTAACAGGAGTTCTTGCTCTACCATCTCTTCATATTGTCTCGCGTGAAATGCGGAGTGACCTTCAGAATGTGTTTTCTATCGAGAATGCCCTTGTTGATATTGGAGTGTCTTCAATAAAAGAAGCACAAGCAAGAGGAATTGAGATGCTTGATCCTGTCACTCCCTTGGCCAGAATCAGCCATCTCGCCGGCGACAGAAAATCTGGATCTTCCTTGGGAACAAAGGTCTGTATATCTTCACTGTTGGATGTTGCCTCAAATCTTTGGCTCAAAACTCCAGGACGAAAAACTACATTTGTCTGGATGGCCCAGACAAAGTATCCTGCGCGGCGTTCCAGACCAAGAGCTGCATTAGGGGCGGTGCTGGCAAAAAAGAATCTTTCTGCAGTCAAATTCCTTATAGTGGGTATCTATCCGATCGATGATCAAATTGATAGTCAAGTGTCTCTTGGAGCCGGTCCAGTCCTTGTGACATCCGATGGCATAGACACAGATTTGAACAGAAAAATTTTAGATTTTGCATCCAAAAGTCATATCCCTTTGCAGAATGTCGATAATTTTACCTCCGTGCTCCTGTCACCATTCCTTTCCGAAAAGAATGTGTCTGGGATGTTCATCCCTGTAAAATTTCCAGCCACACCCAACGAAGTCGTCGATTTAAGAGATGTCCGATCTCTTGTCACGGTTCTTATTTCGCTGCTTCAATGAGGAGGACCAAATGAAAGGCAAAACATTATTTTTTCTTTTGGTAATAACTACGTTGGTTTCGTGTTCACCTAAGATGAATAGAGAGGATAACAGCTCTTCGTGGGATTTGCTCCAAGAACTCATTCTCATCCCAGGCGTATCGGGAGCGGAAGATAGAGTGGCGGATTTTATCCAGGCTTCACTTCCGGAAACTCTCGAAGTGCAGAGAGATGATATGGAGAATGTTTGGTTTACAGTAGGGAACGGTCAACCACATCTTCTTTTTTTGGCACATACGGACGAATTAGGATTTATTGTGGAAAGCATTACACCTTCAGGGACATTAAAAGTCAGGGGTAGAGGTGGTTTTTTCCCTTTGATGTATGAAGGCCATTCAGTTGTGGTGCACACAAAGATTGGACCTGTTGAAGGCATTGTGTCTCCCCGCGCGAATTATATGCAGAGAAACGCCAAATCTTTTGATTTTTCAACTCAACTTATAGAGATCTATTTGGGTGTTTCGAATGCAGCGGAGGCCGGAGAACTGGGTGTTTCTCTGGGAGATTCCATAACAATCCGGAAGGAGATTGTGGAACTTTCGGATAATATTCTGGCTTCCAGAGCTGTCGATGATAGAGCCGGTTGTGCGGCTTTGCTGGCCGCAGCCCATCACATAGATTGGACCAAAATCAAAGGAAAAACCGTCTCTTTTGCATGGGATGTTCAGGAAGAAATCGGTCTTTATGGTGCTTCCCGCTTGGCTGAGACTTTGGAGGTGGATTATGTTTTCCCAGTGGATACATTTGTATCTTCCGATGGGCCATTCGATTCTAAACGGTTTGCTTTTATTCCATTAGGTTCGGGTGCGGTAGTGCGAGCCATTGACACTAGCAATATCGCTCCTCAAATCGAGTATAAAAAAGTGATTGATATAGCCAGTCAGAACAATATCCCCGCTCACTTGGGAAACACACGCGGTGGCAATGACGGGTCTGTGTTCGTTTCTGGGGGAGCAGTGGATATTCCATTGTCCTGGCCGGGAACGTATTCACATTCCTTCATTGAAAAGATTCACTCAAATGACCTCAATGCCTTGACCAACCTCATTCTGGCCCTGGTCAAGGACTGGTGATTTGATGAAATCACACACTGAATATTTAACGTTTCATGTGGAAAAGAGGCGGGACTTTATTAATATTACTCCAGATATAGAGAAACTCGTTCATCAAAGTGGAATTAAAGAAGGACTCTGTCTAGTCAATGCCATGCATATCACGGCCAGCGTTTTTATCAATGATGATGAGGGTGGCCTGCATGAAGATTTCGAACACTGGCTGGAGCATCTGGCTCCACACGAGCCTGTTTCTCAGTATTTTCACAACAGAACCGGCGAAGATAATGCTGACGGCCATCTTAAAAGGTCCATTATGGGAAGGGAGGTTGTTGTGGCCATAACCAACGGACGATTGGACTTTGGTCCCTGGGAGCAGATTTTCTATGGAGAGTTTGATGGATGCCGCCCGAAGCGTGTTCTGGTCAAGGTCATCGGCGAGTAAATGGTATTATCGTTTTCAAACTGAATCCATTGGTTCTGATTATTATGCAATTTTTGGGGGAAAATTCGACTAAAATGAGGAGGAAGGCTGGAATTTCTTTTTATTGCTCCAGAGATGCGCTAAAATAAAAATATGAAAGCAAAATGAAATTATTAACGGGCAAAAAAAGGTGCAGTTATTTAATTATATGTATGTTGCTGATTTTAAACTCGTTGAGTCCAGCCCAAGAAAAGGAGCTGGATGTTAAACTTCCAGAGATTCCTCCGGATAGCACAGAGGGAAAATTTGAGATCGACTTCCATTATTCAATGTGGTCGGTCAACTTGATTAAAAGCTGGTTTGCCACAGAATTGAACAATGCCTTGGGAAGAGAAATCCGGGATGAGGTCACAAATCAAATCCGTGATACTTATCCAGGAATTCATAATTCTGATTATGAACACAATCTGACTTTTGATTCTAAGGGGAATAATTTTGGAGTAGAGTTTAGATTTTTTCCCAACGGGAGGGGAGCTCGGTTCAGCTTTGGTGTGTCCATTGAAAAAAACATGATGTCTTTGATTATTCAGGGGCCGGTCACGCAAAATTTTTCAGACGGGAGTTCTGCTGAAGTAGAATCCGAACTGACCCTGGAGATCCGGCCTATCCTGGCGAATTTGAGCTTCCGATGGGATTTAGTGCCACAATGGCCAGTTTCTCCATATTTTGTCCTGGGGGTTGGCTTGGGTGCGTTAAGAGGTGATTTCGGATATAATTATACAGGAACATACACTTGGGATGGTCCTTCTGAGCAGGTCGAGGATCAAGTGACTAAAACTCTTGAAGAAGCAGATGAAGAGTATGATGTCAATCTACCCAACATTTTTCCGCTGCTTCATGTTGGATTAGGCCTACGGTTCGAGCTGTTACCGGCTCTACATCTCAAGGGAGAAGCCAGTTTTTGGAATGGTTTTATTTTGCGAGTCGGAGCCGCTTTAAGGTTTTAATGCGGTCTTGTTCTTTAACAAAAAAGATTAGATATTGATGGACCGTGCTAGATGGGGAGCTAGCGGTGCCCTGTTATCCACAATCCGCTACAGTGGAATTGAATTCCCCCCCGAGGCTGAGCTTTGTCTGGACCGTGTCTGAGAAAGTGGTGATGAGGGTGTGGGCCCTGCGCAAAGGTCTCTCTGTTAATCCCGTCAGGACCGGAAGGTAGCAGCGGTAGCAGGGTAGTGTCTTGTGCTGCAGGTCAGCCTTGCCTGAGCTAACTGCTTGGATAACGCAGGTAGAGTGCAGTCGGAGTGGGGTGCACGGTCCTTTATGCAAAAAGGAGGGTTATGTTAAAAATGAAAAAGATTTTTTGCTTTTTATGCCTTGGACTATTTGTGGGTTTTCTCCATTCAATTGCACAATCCCAGGAACCAGTTGATCCTGTCAATTGGAAAGAACTAGTTCCGTTCCTTGTGGATTTACAAGGCTGGGATGCTGAGGATGATGCCGAAGGCCAAACGATGTCGATGGGGACATTTTCAATGAGCCAGGCAGAAAGAAGTTATTCATCTGGAGATAAATATTTCACCGTTAATCTAGTTGATGGTGGATTCGCTCCTATGGTCTATGCCGGGATTAAAATGGCCATGAGCATGGAGATCGATACTTCAGACGAATATATTAAAAAGATTACAGTTAAAAATTTTCCAGGAGTGGAAAAATACGACAGGCAGGACAAAGCTGCTGACATTATCATTTTGATTAACGAGAGGTTTATTGTTCAAATTGAAGGAAAACAGGACATGGAGGCCATCCTCCATGTCCTGTTTTCCTTTTTGTTCCAAGGAACGAAGAGGAGGTCGACAGGGGCCTCCGTTATAACCCAGCAGGTCGAGTGCATATTTTGTAGCAGGTATTCCATAAGTTTCAATAATAGCTTTATTTAATGGAATAAGCGCAAGTTGGAGTTCAACGGCTTCGTCCCACTTTTTCTCCCTGTATAGGGAATAGAGTTTGAGACACAGCGATGGTGCAACATTGGACAGTGTAATGATTCCTCCACTAGCTCCCAAAATGAGACCGGGAAAGAATACACTTGCCGCTCCTAGAAGAAAATCGAAATTTTGATGCAACTGGGGGATAGTTTCGCCGAGAAAGGCCACATTTCCTGAACTGTCCTTGAGCCCGGCGATCCCGGGGTGTTTAGAAAGCCCGGCGATGAGTTTTGACGAAATTGTAAGCCCGGTGCTTCTTGGGATGTGATAGATGATAATCGGGATTTTAGATGAATCGGCAATGGTCAGATAATATTTGCGTAAGGCCTCTTCATCCATCAATTTTTTCATATAGCTTGGTGTGCGGATTAAAGCGGCATCTGCACCTCTTTCGGCCATTCTGTTGGTAAACTCCAAGGTCAATTGTGTGGATTCTTTTGCAGTGCCGGCAATGATTGTTTTATTTGGAGCTGCAGCCTTTTTTGTTGTATCTATGAGTTCCTCGGATTCCGTGTCAGTAAGGTAAACACTTTCACCTGTCGAACCGAGGACAACGTATCCCGATAGATCGAACTCGTTATACTTTTCGATGTTTTCTCTTAATTTATCCAGAGAAATGTTTTCATTTTCATACGGTGTTGTCAGGGGTGTAAAAATTCCTTTGAATCTGTCTGTCATCATAAACCTCCATTCGAACTTAACGTCCCTCGATATCTTTGAGCTCTTTTTCTTTTAATCCGAAGTAATGCCCCACTTCATGAAGAACGACTTCCTTGATTTTATCCTTAATATCGTCCTCTGAGTTACAGATGTCTTCTATGGATTTTTGATAGAGGGTGATCACATCCGGGGGGGTATTACCGTAATAAGGGCCCCTGTGTTTGTAGGGAACCCCATGATATGTCCCTAAAATCAGATTGTGATTTGAAATACCTGTTTGTTTATGCACGTCCTGAGGTGCTCTATCTTTAACCAATACAGTGATATTGCTAAAAAGTTTAGTGAACTTTTCCGGGATCTGCTCAAGGGCCTCTTCAACCAGAAGTTCAAATCTCTCTCGTTTCATGTTCTATTTTTCGATACCTTTTCTCGCGGGGATTCCTTTTTCGTAGTAGTGCTTGAGATCTTTCATTTCCGTGACAAGATCAGCTCTATCTAGGAAGGTATCTGGGGCGTATCTTCCCGTGAGGATGATTTCAACATCTTCTGGTTTTTGGTCCAGGACGGAGAGAACCTCTTTTTCTGAGAGAAGGTTGAAGTGAACGGCAATGTTGATCTCATCAAAAACAATAATCCTGTATTTTCCCGATAACATGGCTTTTTGGCATTTTTTTAGTCCGGTCCTTGCTCTTTGGATGTCTTCTTTGTCTGGATCCTTAGTGACATGATAGAAACCTTTTCGACCGTACTGTTCTATAGTGATGAGTGAAGAAAGATTTTTAACCGCGTTTAGCTCACCGTAGTCCTGGCCTTTGAGAAACTGTCCAAAAAACGTTTTTTCCTTGTGTCCGGCGGCCCTAACAGCCAAACCCAATGCAGCCGTGGTTTTCCCTTTTCCATTGCCTGTATAAACTTGAATATAGCCTGTAAATTTTTTGCCCATGGACTTATAACTATATTTTAATGCTCTTCCAGAGTCAAATTTGAGAAATTTGCCTGTGTCCTATTTTTTTAATATAATTTGCGGCATGTTGGATATCAAATTTGTTCAAGAAAATCTTGATCTTATTTTCAGAAAGACGGCTTCCCGAGGGGTGGAGATCGATTTTATCCCCTTTCAAAACCTCATTTCGGAAAAGAAAACACAGCTGCAAAAAGTCGAAACCCTCCGTTTTGAATTGAACAGAACCTCTAAGCTCATTGGCCAGATGAAAAAAGACAAAGAAGATGCTTCGTCTGAAATCGCAGCGATGAAAAAAGTTTCCGATGAGATAAAAACTCTTCAAGAGAAACTTAATGCAGTTGATGAAGAATTAAAATCTATCCTTTTGAATATCCCGAATATTCCACATGAATCTGTTCCCGAAGGCTTGACCTCTGAAAACAATTTTGAAATGCGCAGGTCGGGTGATAAACCCGAATTTCTTTTTCCGCCCAAACCGCATTGGGAAATAGGAAAAAATCTTGGAATCCTCGATTTTGAGCGGGCATCAAAGATAACAGGATCTCGATTTGCCGTTTATCTGGGAAAAGGGGCGCTCTTAGAGAGAGCCCTGATCAATTTTATGCTGGATATTCACACAAGGGAAAAAGGTTATATAGAGGTTATTCCTCCATTTATCGTTAATGAGACAAGCTTAACCGGAACCGGGAACCTTCCCAAGTTTGAAGACGACCTGTTTAAACTCCGCGGTGTGTCCTGGTATTTGATTCCTACTGCAGAAGTACCTCTGACTAATTACTATAGGGATGAAATACTCGAAAAGGACTTCCTTCCCCAGAGATTCGTTGCTAACACTCCTTGTTTCAGGAGTGAAGCGGGATCATACGGAAAAGATATCAGAGGATTAGTCAGGCAGCATCAATTCAACAAAGTCGAACTGATGACATTTTCTTCTCCGGAGAGCTCCTATGAGGAGCTGGAAAAACTCACTTCGGATGCTGAAGAAGTTCTCAAGAGATTGGGTCTGCATTATCGTGTTGTAGTCCTCTGCTCGGGTGATCTGGGATTTTCAGGAGCCAAAACTTATGATTTGGAACTCTGGATGCCGCATAGAGAGAATTTTCTTGAGATTTCCTCCTGCACAAATTGTGAGGATTTTCAGGCGCGCAGAGCCAACATCCGTTTCCGAAGTGAAACAAAATCCAAACCCCAATTTGTTCACACCCTTAATGGATCAGGCGTAGCACTGGGACGGACAGTCAGTGCTATTCTAGAGAGTTATCAGCAGGAAGATGGCAGCGTTGTTGTTCCCAAAGCTCTGCGGCCTTATATGAATGGATTGGAAAAGATCGAATAATCCTTTAAAATAGGACTCCCTATTCAAATTATCTCCTCGCGGAGGGATGGCCGAGTGGTTGAAGGCGGCGGTCTTGAAAATCGCTTCACGAGCAATCGTGACGGGGGTTCGAATCCCTCTCCCTCCGCCATCTTCAAATCAACCTATTCATTGTAGAGTCGGACAGGAACCCTCACGGGTGTTCTGCCCCCACCGCATTAAGAATGCGGGTAGAGACAGTGACACGACGTCCAGCCGACTCAACCAAAGGTTGAAGGAATAGATACAGCTGCATTTTTGTACATCTGAGGAGCAGCGAGTGTGTAGGTTTGAAAAAGGTCGAAACAATGGTAGAATGAGCGGGACATATTCTGGCA
>CAZLLG010000047.1:11747-16350 GCA_964560275.1 uncultured Eubacteriales bacterium
GTTCCTTGCGGAGACACCCTATAGCTTTTACTCCATCTATAAATTGAAGTAATAGAGTATCTCCCTCGGGAACGTCCCCTTGGGAGATTTTGCATATCGTCATAAAAGTGATAGAATAGCGAATACTACAAGCCTTCATTGCGGAGAGGTGCTGGAGTGGCTGATCAGGGTCGCCTGCTAAGCGATTGTGCCGACAAAAATCGGTACCGTGGGTTCGAATCCCACCCTCTCCGCCATTCTCTTAAAAGTCCACATCAAATTGAATCCCTCTTGATATATTCTCAGCGGTTGGTAGATCTTTGGCCCCTAGAACAATCACGATGTATCTTCCCACAGACGAAAAATAGAGGAGTTTTTCTTTGTCATTGAAGATAAAGAAGGCTGTCTCTGACGAAACTAAACCAAAATAATTTTGATCAAAACGAAGAGACTTTTCTATCTCCTTGAGCTGTTCACTGGATTCTTGTGGATTTAAGTACTGGATAATGTAAATATCATATCCCTCTTTGTAGGCTCCACATGCTCCTTCCTTGATGCTGAAAATATCCTCCAGGGAAAAAGGATAGCTGTTGAACAATCCCAGGCTTCCTTTAAAATATTTTTCACTCCCCGGGATCAAATCCTTTTGAGGGAGAAGAGATATTAACCGAGGTTTTTGGATATCTTGGACTGCGGGAAGTTTGTCGGCAATGGTTTTAGCTATGGACTTTATTCCATCTACAGTCTCGTCTTTTTCATCAAAGCCAGTGATTGTGACCAGATAAAGATCCTTCCAGAAATTCAGATAATATCCCTCCAGCCTGCCCTCATGTGCGTTATCCCAAGGGATGCCTTCCGGACTTTTTTTAAATGAGTAAATGCCGTACGCAGCCGCAGGATTTATCATTTTGTAAATTTCAACAGAAAGCGACCGGTCATTTTCGTTTTGATAGTCCTGGACAACTACCTGTTCAAAACCGTATTCATGATAGATTTCGGCACCCCCGTTAATGTAAGAAAAAAGGTCCTCGCCCATATACGAATGGAGATCTCGTTCCCTATCCCATCCTTCGAGCTCTCCGGATTCCGGGAGATAGAGAGAGATATCTTGAGCGCTGGATGTAAGTTGTTGTTTACAGCTGGGAAAAAGTAAAAAAACGAAGAAGACGAGTAGTATCCAATGAAGTTTATTGCAAATCATATCCTTTATTCTCCTTTTGTTTTTTTGAGGTCTGTAAGATAACGGATGATTTTTGCGCTCCCTGACGGGAGAGGATAGTGGCGAATCCCTTTTAGGGTAACCCAGCGTTGAATATCTTTATCAAGTCGGGGATTTTTTTCCAGTTCGCACTCAAATGCATGGAGAGTGACCTGGAAATACGTGTAGGCATGTTGGACGGTAACAAGAAAGTCTAGAGTGAGAACTTCACAGAGTAATTCTTCCCTGATTTCCCTTCTTAAAGCCTGTTTTCGAGTCTCTCCGGATTTCATTTTCCCGCCTGGAAATTCCCAGAGCCCTGCGAGCAGTCCATGGGGGGGTCTTTTCTGGATTAAAAATTTGTTCTCTTTTTTAATAATGCCAACGACGGCTTCAATTTTTTTGTAGCTTTTTTTCTTTGGTTTTGGGATTATTTCCTGTTTTCCTTGTTTATAGGCCCTACAAACATCTGGAAAAGGACAGAGAAGACATGCCGGATTTTTTGGTTTGCAAATAAGAGCACCCAGCTCCATCATGGCCTGATTAAATGTGCCCATATTCTTATTGGGCAGGAGAGGAAAGAGAAAATCTAGAAGTATTTTGTCGTGACGGGTCTCGGCTTCTTTAGCTAGTCCCATCAAACGCATCAGGACGCGGCGCACATTCGCATCGATGACAGGATAAGGCAGATCAAAAGCCAGGCTCAGAACAGCTGCAGTAGTGTACGGGCCGAATCCTGGGAGTTTTTTTAAAATATCGTAATCTTTTGGAATTTCCCCTCCGTGCGATTTTACGATTATTTTTGAAGCCGTGTGAAGGTTCCGGGCCCTTTGATAGTATCCTAATCCCTGCCATGTCTTGAGAACATTTTGGAGAGGAGCCAAAGAGAGAGAGGTCATATCGGGAAAAATCTTTATCCAGTTTTCGAAGTAAGGGATGACGGCTTGAACGGTCGTCTGTTGAAGCATGATCTCTGAAATCCAGATAAAATAGGGATTTTTTGTCTGCCTCCACGGAAGCTGTCGATAATTTTTTTTATACCAAAGAAGAAGTTTAGCATTGAACGATTCCTCTGATGAGTTAGTTTTTATCATCTGAATGACAATTGTCTATACCATGAATGGATGGGTTTTGGCAAAACAATCACAAAACTTCTTTTGAATATCAATATAGTGTAGAATAGAAACACAGGTGGAGTTTAGGGAGAAATAAATGAGAAAAGCCCTGACGGTTTTATCGATTATTTTTTTTGCATCGGTGTGGATGCATGCAGGTGCGCTTACTATAGAGGCGAAGGGAAGTTATTTTTATCCCACCGAACAGGCGTTTAAAGATATCTATGGGGGTGGATTGATGTATGGAGGCGAGATTTCTCTAGGTATCTGGAAAAATCTTGAAATTTGGGTTGGAGGATACTACTTTTCTCGTTACAGCGAATTGACATATACAGGCGAAGAAACATATCTTCAAATCGTGCCTCTAGGAGGGGGGCTCAAATATAAGATAACGACAGGTTTGCTGAGTTTATATGGCGGAGCCGGAGTCAATTACTTCGATTATCAGGAATCAAATGTCATCGGGGATGTTCAATCCGGAGCTGTGGGTTTTGTCGCAAAAGTGGGTGGTTATCTGGAACCTGTTGATAAATTTGTGATCGACATCTTTGTTGAATATTCCTACTGCAAGATGACCCCTGATTATTACACAATCGATATAGGCGGAATCAAGGCCGGTATCGGAATTGGAGTCCGTCTCTGATAAGATATTGGTTTTTCCTTGACATTGAGCCAAGACTTTTATATTTTTTCAACCATAGAAGAGGTAGTCTTCTATACTTTTTTAGATAGATTACGTCTGAAGTATTTTTAATCTGGCGGCAGTTCGATCATGGCAGCAAAAGACATAGAATAGATCGGTAAATACAATATCATCGAGATGTTGGGGAAAGGGGCGATGGGGGTTGTCTATAAAGCTCTAGATCCAGATATCAATCGTGAGGTCGCAATCAAAACCATCAGGTTTGATCTAACCGATGGTGACGATGAAGAGATGATGGGGCGATTCATCCGGGAAGCACAGGCCGCAGGAAAGTTGGATCACTCCAATATTGCCACCATATATGATGTCGGTCGTGAACAAGACCTCACTTATATCGTGATGCAGTATATCAAAGGCCAAAGCCTGCAGCAGTTGATCGCAAAAAAGAAAAAGTTTTCTCCAAAAGAAATCAACGATATTTTGATCCCACTCTGTGAGGCGTTGGAATATGCCCATCAGCATGGAATTGTTCACCGCGATATCAAACCTGCCAATATTCTGATGGATTTAAACGGAAGGCCCCAAGTTGTCGATTTTGGTGTGGCGCGTGTCGAAACATCCACTTTGACACAGTCAGGAACGACGGTGGGAACTCCTTCCTACATGTCCCCTGAACAAATTATGGGAAAGAGGGTGGACAACCGGGCGGATATTTTTTCTATTGGTGTGATCCTCTATGAACTGGCAGCCGGACAGAGGCCGTTCAGCGGTGGAAATGTTTCGACTCTGATGTATAAAATTGTCAATGAAGAGCCACCTCATATCACAGAAGTAGAAAAAACTTTGCCTGCAAATTATGAAAACATCATCGAAAAAGCATTGGCTAAAGAGCCTAAAAACCGATATCAATCCTGCATTCAGTTTATCGCTGCTTTAAAAGGAGAAGCTGTAGACGTGAATGCGACTATTGCCTACGATTTTGCTCAGGATGAAACCATTAGGGTGGAGAAAATCCCAAAAAAAGGCCGGGGGATTATCCTGGGAGTTTCAATCGCGGCCGTTGTTTTGATCGGGTTTGCCGGAATTTACTTTTTTGTGATTAATCCCAAAGCCAAACCAGCCGAACAAGCCCAAGAGAAAACTCAAGTCAATGCCCAATTGAAGACTGAAGAATCGGCAAGTCCACAAAAACCTGCCTCCGTTGCCGCTGAGCCACCTGTTAAGGAGACCGCTGCACCTGATCCTTTAGAGAAAGAATTAACTCAGCTTAAAACTGTTTTTGACAGCGGACAATTTGATGATGCCATAAAACTCGGCGAGGCAATTATTGCAGAAGATAGTGAAAACGCCTCGGCCAAAGATATAATAAAAAAAGCAAAACAGAAAAAAGCTGATATCGCCCGCATTGCGAGCAATGCGAGGGCTAAAAAACAGATTGAACAGATCATTGAAAATCAAAGGCGTGCTGAAGAGGCGAAAGACCTTCTTTTGCTCCTCAATGATATTGGAACTCAAACTTTTACAGAGCGTCGAAAGGAAGCGGCGACCTTCGTATTTAATAATTTTTCGGATATTAAATCTGCCTATTCCAATATTTCAGTAAAAATCATAAACTCAAACCGTGCTGAGTCCAGTTTTTCACTTCTTCTTTCTGGCGTGAACACGACA
>CAZLLG010000048.1:0-16238 GCA_964560275.1 uncultured Eubacteriales bacterium
TTATTTCCGAAATCGATTAAAACCGGGACGGGCATTTTGAATCCTTCAGGAACATCCGACTGGGTCACATCTAACACCAGCATCAGTTTTCCATCCTTTCCGCTCTCAGTGCGCCATTTAAACTTGTAAGTTGGAATATGAGTTCCGTAGACCCACTGATCGAAAAACCACGCCATATCCGTATGCATATGCTTTTCGACAATCTTCCTGAAGCCTTCGGTTGTAGCATTCTTCCACTTATATGTTTCGATATAATCTCTTATCATCGCATAAAAATTATTGTCATTTTTATCTTTGAAATTTCTCATCATCATCCTGAGCATATGAATAACAAAGGCCCCTTTCTCATACACAAGGATGTTGTAATCCAGGGGGCCTTTCGAGGAGCTCAGTCTGGATCCGAGCCAGATCGGGCCGGATTCGCTGCCCATGGTGAACCTTTTATCGAGTTTGGGAAATCCATATCTCACAAAGGCCCGGCTACCCCGATTCAGAATATCGTCCTTCCAATCCACAACAATTCTTCCAAACAATTTTTTATTCTTTTCAGCAAGTGTCAATTGAGCAAATATTGCACCGGAGTACTCGGCAAATCCCTCGCTGAGCCATTGATCGTGATACGTTTCCCATCCCACAATGTGACCCCACCACTGATGGGAGACCTCATGCCCCTTGAACGCCTCATTGATTCCCGAGTAGACTTCATCCCTGAAAGAAAAATGGCCCAAATGGATGAATCCCGGAAATCCCTGTCCATGGGACCAAGGAATCTCAGTCGCAATTATGCCCGTAAATGGATACGGAGAAAAAAGCCTTTGGAAAAGAAACAAACTGTTAAAGACATCCGCGCCCATATTATGCATGCTAGTGGTATCAATCCTGAGTCCACTTGCATAGACATCGACCGGGGGAAGTCCTTCCTTTGCTATTCGATAATGCCTTAAATCTCCATAGTTGAAACAGATGGCGGCCACAGGGATATCCTGTTCCCAGATTGAGCATTTATTCCCATTTTCCTCCCACTCGCTGGTTTTTCTGCCCACTGAGACAATTTGAAGGTCGGGAGGGATCCGGTAGGTCATCTTGCTTGTGGACCTGGTTAAATAGCCGTAATTTGGATACCAGATTGTTGTGTCCCGGATGCTGTATATGTCTTGTTTTCTATCAATTATCTCATCAGAACGATAGCTGATTGCCAACCTCGTCTTTTCTCCTTTTTGAAGCGGGGCGGGAAGTATCACCACTAGCGTTTGCTGTTTGAGCGGTGGCTCACCAATCCTATCTCTGGCCTTCTCATGCACGAAAAAACAGGGGCGCCCTTGGTCATCTAAAACTTCATCCACGTCTACAAGCTTGGAAATTGTGAAAGGAATAGACATAACGGAATTTTTTATAGCCACACAGTCAAGAACCGCAGTGACCTTCATATTTCCATTTTTCTTAAGTGTCAGGTCCACTTCGAAGTGAGGAATTTCAATAATATCGACACGTTCATCCCTGACGGGAAGTCCCCCATCATATTGATCCGCCGCATGAAACGAGCCCCAGATGTCGACAATCTCCGTGGGAGCTTTCTTGAACTGCCACAAGGAGATCTCTTCCCTGGAGTGAGGATCGATCTCGAAGATGAACTTACCCTTGGATCTTGATGTGATATCCGCAAAAAAAAAGCCCGCTTCTCCCGAAATAATGTCTTCTAAGACTCTGGAATCAATGTTTATCTGAAGCTGCCTCAAGATCCTCTTTCTGCTTTCCTGGCATTCCTTACTTTCCTGACTCTCATGAGATTCATACCCTGGCTCTATCCCCAAGGCTGCCATAAATTCCTTGGCCGTGTTATCCGTAAACCGTAGAACTGCTTTTTCGAACTTCTCATCCAGACTTTCGCTCCCCGTAAACTTCTTGAGTTGGTTTCTTTCTATTTGTGTGGGGGGATTGAGTTTGAAGAATCCTTCCCCTTCAAATACCATTGCGTGGTATCTGCCTCGAACCGATTCAATAATGTCAATCCTCCCCGATTTGAATTCGAAGTGACCGGCATCTCGTACTAGTTTTAAATCCTGTATACGTGAAGAATAAGCAATCCGATAAGAAGTGATGGAATCATAGCTCTCTTGGGGAGAGCCCTCGACGAAAACTCGGTCCATCACCATCAAACCCAAAGAGATATTTATGCAGAGAAGAATAAAAACGAATAAAAACAATTTTGTTTTGAAGTCTGCTGGCATATTATTCCATTACATAAGGCATTCCATACAAATCTTGCCTCCTCTAAACTTCTCTTCTGTTTGAAATATTCTACTTTTTCTTCTTTTCAATAAATGGAATGCCGTGTGTCATCCATTCGGGAGCGGGTTTGTTCATCAGGTAGTGATCGAAGAACTGCATCATTCTGATCGTGAGGTCTTTCCTGTTGGGGAGTTTTCTCAATCCATGTCCTTCCCCCGGATAGGCAAGCAGTATCACGTTTTTGTCATAAAATCTGAGCGCGTTGTAAAACTCCAGATTCTCCATGAATGCAACCGTAGGATCGTCTGTTCCGTGCAGCAGCAGCAGAGGAACATCCATGGTTTTAACATGGGCCACTGCTGACTCGTTCCAATAGATCTCAAAATCATCAATGGGATTGGTCCCCCATCGTCCCTGTCCGTAGTAGTAGTACCTGTGACCGTTTGCACCATTCCGGCCTCTGAGCTGGTAATTCCACCCCCAGAAATGATTGTAATCCGCAACAAGGTTCGACACGCCGGCGCCTGAGGCGACGGCCGCGAACATCTTTGACTGCGTGGCGATATAAGAGGCGCCTTCACCGCTGTAGCTGTGACCGTGCAGCCCTATCCGTTCGGGATCGGCATAGCCCATCTCGATCACTTTCTTCACACCGGCTTCCACACATTCGAGCATATCCGAATGAGAGGAACCTATATTAAAATGAACGTCCGGCTGCATATAGAGATAGCCTTTGCTGACCGCCTCCATTAAAACTCCACCAAAAGATGATGCATACCTCGGGGCGATATGACGGTGCAGGTTTTGAGAGTTTTTCTCGTAGAAATTGACAATCATTGGCAGCTTTTGCCCCTCTTTATAATCGTCGGGAACGGCCAGGGTTCCCTGAAGTCTCACGCCGTTCTTATTTGTATAATCGAACAGTATGCGGTGCCCCCATTTGTATTCCTTCTGCCAGGGATTTGCATCTGTGACAGCTTGAGGGACTGCAAACGACATGTCGCTGATATAATAATTTGGATAATCTGTAAAACTTTGGATCGTATACATCACACTGTTCGCTTTTTGCGCTTTGATAACACGCCCGAATCTCTTGTCTTCTAGAATCAGCTGCTTTAATTTGCCTTTTGACAGTTCACAATACCCCGACTTTTTGGTCCATTGACCATATGCGGAGAGAAGTATTGTTTTTGAAAGATCGATAAATTTTTCTTCATTATCGAGTCTTATATATCTCAATCTGATTTCGTTCTCGTCCCCATATCCTTCCGTTAGATTCTTTGGTGTGCTGCCGTCGAGAGGCTGAAGATAAAGATCATATTTGTGGTAGAGGAGCACATGAGTTTTGTCCTTGGTCCAGCCTGCCATACCATAGGCAGGTTTTTCTCCGGCATAGTCAGATTCTAGATTGACAAAACTGACAGGAGCCTTATCTGTTAGATTAATATGGGTATTCGAATCGAGCACATATCTCCATATATGAGCGTCTTTCCAGTACAGAAAACTCTTGCTGTCGGGTGAAATGCCGTACGTCCTGTACTGAGATTCTAATATTAGGGTGCGTTCACCCGTTTCGGTTTTTACACGGTACAGGTCGGCCATGTCATCTTTCCAATCGGACCAATATTTGCTTTTGTCCCGCCCAACGCCCCATTTCCCATCTCTTGACAGGGAGATCGTCCGCATTTTTTTATCAGTCAGCTTGAAAAATTTTTTACTGTTTAAATTCAAGACTCCCATATAGGTAAAATTTTTGTCTCTCTCAGCGCTGGCCATTTGCACAGACTGGATCCTGTCATCATTCCAGTGCCAGATATCGACATCAGCCTGCTCTTCTGTATCGTCTTTTTTCTCTCCTTCTTTTTTGACATCAGGTTTTGGTTCCTGCTCTTTAATGCCAAAAAATACTTTATTGAGGGCGTCCGTCCAGGCCACAGCTCCTTTTTCGCAAATCACAGAATCTTTAGGGAAATCAAAAGCCTTGGAAGGATCATATTCCGTTTTATTTGCATTTTCGCCGCCAACTCCTGTAACAGCCACAAGAAGATTCTCTTTATGGATGAATCCTTCTTTTTCCTTACCCTTTAGGACGGCAATCGCTGTCCCCTTTTCGTTCCAGGTCATTCTGGAGTAATCCAAATCTCCGTTGTCAAGCGGCTTCCGGACTTGTGATTTAAGGTCGATTAAATATAATCCATTCCCGTTCTTATCGTTGGCATCGATCGTGTAGGCAAACATTGTGCCCGGCTTATTGAAGCTGAACTCGTTGACATGCCCGATGAGTTCATGAAAATTCTCAGAAAGATTTCGAAGGATGAGATCACTGCCTTTAAGTTTGGCTTTTGGATCAGATTTAGTCTTCTTGACAGCCAGGTATCCTGAGCCTTTGGAAAACCTGAATGAAGCCACTTTTTCCCATGTCAGCTTTTCGCCTGTTTGGAGGTTGAGGAGCTCTGCTTTACGTGTGACCGGTTTTTTATCTTTCTGTAGTTTTTTTTGCTCTTTATCCGGAAGGTTAATAAAATAGGCCACCCATTTTGAGTCATCTGAAAATGCTGAAGAACTTCCTCCAGGAGCCAAACTTCCTCTTGGAATCTCGTAGACTTTATCGGTTTTCGTGCTCTTTACATAGAGAGTGTCATCTTTATCAGCAAAAACATACGAAAAGGTGATCCACCCGCCATTATCCGACATGGAAACTGAGCCAATAGTCCGCCACCTCTCATAATCATCGATTGTCAAAACTTTTTTGTTTATTGACTGGGCGTTAATTTCAGGGGAAAGTCCAATAATTAAAATCACACAAAGAACGAATAGAAAAATCCGTTTGCTGTCTTTCATCTTGCTCCTCCCAATGTTTAATTCTTATCCTTGGATTTTATAAAACCGGAAATTTTTTGTATTTCCCGGGAAAATCTTAAATGTTTTTAAATAATTGATTGTCACGTAAAAAGAAAACATAAGAATTTAGTTTTTGAGCATGATCAATCATATATAGAACCAACACATCACGTCAACAAAAGATTCGCATGAGAGAGGCCGTATCAGTGAAAATTAAGGAGGGAGCGAACTAACACTCAATATAGAGAGAAAGTGAATCTATAAATGGTTGAAATAATTGGAATTATTAATGTATCGAGTTGACATTAAAAATTTTCTGTGGTAGTAATTTTACCTCTAAGCAAAAGAGAGGCATATTTGATTTCACAAGAATAGAAATTACTTTCCTCTATTAATTGAAAAGAGGGGTTATATGAAAAAAATAATCTTAGGACTTTTTATATTATTCTGTTTTGGTCTTTTAATACCCGCCAATGAAATTAATGCACAAAGTGAATTTACTGTGAGTTTTGGACATGAGATGCTCCCGGAAAGGATATATTCACTAGAAACACATGAAAAATATGAAGGAGGGGTATGGCAGAGCTATAAAATCTTTCAGAACAAAGAATCGATCAAACACCCAGTTTTCTCAATAAGGGCTTCTTTTTGTTTTCCTGTCATCGGAGATTTTCTCTATACAGGAATCGAAATCGGATACGGATTTCCAATTAACACCTACAATAAAACATACAATATACCTGCACTAGCCTCTGATTTTGGTGGGACAGTGATCTTGCCTCAAGAATACAACCTTGAGGAATCCTACAGTCAGCAAGTCAAAAAGGACATAAAAATCTCTCTGATTCCGATCCTGTTTAAAATTGAAATGAGATTACCTTTTATGAAAAAAGTTGAACTGAGAGCAGGATTAGGAATAGGGCCGCAATTTATAAAAAAAAACATCAAAGATACCGTGCTTAACTCCTATATCAAAGATTTTTATCTCTATAAAGCAGGCCAAGAGACTCAGTACTGCAATAAAAATAATAAATTATATGTAGCTCCCTACGGTGAAGGACAAATCGGATTGAATTATATTGTTTCTTCCCGAATTTCAATAGGAGTTTCAGCTAGATTGAGCTGCTTGAATTTCATTGATTTCATGAAAACAGAGACAGATTATAGTCAGGTCGACTGGTGGCCAGCTGAAAAAGAACTCATCCAAACAAGTGTAGGCAGTTTACATAAAGGGACTAATTTAAATTTTAAAATTGAATTAAAGTTATTCATATAAAAGAGAGAGGTGGGAGAGTGCCACGCCGGCTTTATTTCTTTTTTATATTTGCTATCTTTTTTGTGATAGCAACCACGATTTTTGAAGAAGCACACCCTGCCGGTCAGTATACAACCCAGAACAAAAAGATAATCGTCGGCCGAAATGTGAACATGGTTTCGGGCACCAGATTGCCTAATGGCGATCCTTTTCTCCAGCGGCAAAACGAACCATCTCTTGCTGTATCCACACGCAATCCTCTTCATCTTCTTGCCGGTGCGAACGACTACCGCACAGTGGATATGCCCGGATTACCCGATGATGAAGTCACAGGAGATTCTTGGTTGGGAGTGTTCAAATCCTATGACGGTGGAGAATCCTGGATCAGCACGCTTCTCCCGGGTTATCCACAGGACTACTCAATACAGGGAATGTCCTCTCCACTCAAGGGATATCAAGCGGCTGCAGATCCGGTTCTACGTGCCGGCACCAACGGTCTTTTCTACTACAGTGGTATCGCATTCGATCGGGAAGATCTGGGGAAGAGTGTAGCGTTTGTTGCGCGATACATAGATAACAACAACCAGGAAAGGGGCGATCCAATCAAGTATATCGACACAGCGATTATCGACATGGAGATAGGAGAGACCCTCATAGACAAGCCTTGGATCGCCGTTGATATTCCTAGGTCAGGGTCCATTACAGTACCAATTGTTGTGCCTGATATTCCCGTCCAACATATTCCTACAGGCAATGTGTACATCTCCTATGCTGTATTCTCCGGTAAAGAAGAATCTTTTAGAAGCAAGATACTCTTCTCACGGTCGACAGATTGCGGAGCAACATGGAGCATCCCTATAGAGATCAGCGAGAAAAATTTTATCAGCCAGGGAACAACCGTTGCAGTGGATCCAAGAAACGGCTTTATTTATGTAGCCTGGCGGCATTTTGGCTTGCAGGAAGGGCTTGATGCCATTTATATCACCAAATCGACTAATGGTGGAGTGACATTTACTAATCCTTTTAAAGTGACCGAAGTAGAGCCGTTCGATCAGGGGACAACCAATATATCTTTCCGCACCAATTCTTATCCAACAATGACCGTGGACAATAGCGGAAACATCTATCTCGCGTGGTCACAGCGGGGAATAGGATTAGAGGGAGACTCTTGTATCGTTCTTGCCACTTCTGAGAATGGATTGAAGTGGTCTACTCCAAAAGCCGTCGACTCCCCGGGCATGCGCGGCCATCAGATAATGCCATCTCTAACATTTGCAGCCGGGAAATTGATGATGGTCTGGCACGACCAGCGTTACGATATTCCAGGTTTTTTTGACAACTGTTTTGGATACTTCATAGCCGAAGCGTGTCTGAGACGGCGTACGACAGATATACGCGTCGCGCAAGCAGATCCAGGGCTGGACCCTGTCTTTGAGGAATCCAAACAGGTCTCTCGGTACCAGTTCCAACTAACCGTAGATGGAAGTGACTTGTATGTCGAGCAAATCCAGTTTAATCCTTTAAACTTCCCTCTCTTCCGTCAAGGAGACGTGCCTTTCCATGGAGACTATATCGATATTGCTCCTTCCCCAATATTCCTAAGAGATGGAGAGGGCGGCTGGATTTATAATACAAATTCCACGCAGCCGGCCATATTCCATACGGCTTGGACCGATAACCGTGACATTCGGCCACCCCCAGATAATGATTGGACCAACTACACGCCACCGAATTCAGAACAAAATCCTCTATTTGAAAGTAACCGAGTCTGTTCCAATGGACAAAAAGCAGGGATGCGCAACCAGAATATCTATACATCCTGCATCTCAGAGGGAATAATTGTTGGATCGCCTCAAAACACAAAACCCCTGAATATCCAACGCACATTCGTGATATTTGTGAAAAACACCAACAATGTGTCAAAATTTTTTCGTTTGAAAATCATCAATCAGCCGCCGGGAGGGAGTGCATCCTTCCTGCAGTTTGCCGATTCCATACAAGCCGATGTGAAGATTCCACCTTTTTCTAGTGGTTCACAATCGGTTTTCGTTCAATCCTCAGACTTCAATGCATCCGTAAAGATAGATATTTTGGAAATCGAAAAAATCGAGGGAAATATTGTAGGGGATGGGCTTCAGAGTACGGTTGTTCTGAATCCGGACATAACCAATCCTGAAATTATTGATCCTGACTACATAAATCCCAACATTTTAAATCCAAATATTTTAAATACAGAGGTCAGCAATCCGAATATTCTCAATCCAAATATTCTCAATTGGAATTATGATGTTGTAAATCCCAACATTCTAAATCCAAACATCCTTAATCCTAACATCCTTAATCCTAACATCCTTAATCCTAACATTCTAAATCCTAACATCCTCAATCCTAACATTCTAAATCCAAACATCCTCAATCCCAATATCTTGAATCCTAATATTCTTAATCCCAATATTTTAAATCCCAATATCCTAAACAGCACAATTACGGATGTGGATTTTTATGTAGAAAACAATGGAAACACAACATCCTCTTTCACTTTCAAGACCATTTCGACGGCTGCAAACGAAATAGGAAGCCTACCGGATGGGCTTTTTTCTCAACTCCTTGTCTATCGAGTTCATTTCACTCCCACTGTATTGGGAACAGAACTGGAGTTGGAACCTCAGCATGAATTGGTAGTAAACGTAGTGGATCCCTTTATTTATAACCCGTGGCTTATAAATCCCGCAAAAGAACATTCGGATATTTTTGACGCCACATTTCACCTGGCCCCGGAAGATCATGCACAGGTTATTCTGCGCGTTTATGACGCCGACACAGGAGATACAAAGGAAGCAAGTTCTTTAAATCCATTTGCTGCCAGTACACAGCAATTTGATCCCAATACAATGGTGGATGGCCTGATTATATCGGGTGGAGTGAATTTAGATGATATTACAGTGGGGGGCACAACTCCTGCAGGTGATTCGACATTCCTGATCATCGGCACAACTTATCTAAACGATGGGATTGTTGGCACAGACTATCTGGGGCAACTTATGGCTTATGGTGGAAGTGAAACCCTTCTATGGAGTGTAGTGTCTGGTTCTCTGCCAAATGAGTTGTTCCTCAATACAGAAGGTGCGCTTACAGGAATACGCACAGTTGCAGGTACTTTTACGTTTACAGTCCAGGTGAGTGATCCTGTACGCAACAAAAAATCAATCCCCACGGATTTAACTATACGAGTTAATGAACCCTTGGTCATAACAACCGGAAGCCTACCGGATGGGGAAACCGGAAAACTCTATACAGAGATTCTTGAAACCTCAGGAGGCACAAAACCTTTCGCTTGGAGTAAAACAACAGGTTCACTGCCGGAAGGATTGACGCTAAACAGCAGTGGAGTGGTAAGCGGCGTGCCCATTGACTCTGGTACCTATAATTTTTCTGTTAAGGTTTCTGATTCCACCACACCGCCTCAAATTGTTCCCAGTGACATTACATTAACTATCGATCTTTCGTCTTATGCGATCACCGGTATGGTGACTGCAGATGGGCTGCCCCTGGAAGGAGTTTCAATAAGTGGTTTACCTGGCTCTCCCTTAACGGACAGCTCTGGCAATTACAGGACAACTGTTTATTACAATTGGTCCGGCACAGCAATCCCCAAAAAGACAGGATACACCTTCGAACCGGCCAGCCGGATTTACTCCAATGTCACATCAAATCAGACCTTTCAGGATTATGCTGCTACTCCAGGAGGTTTTACAATTTCTGGCATGGTAACTGAAGATGGTGTACCATTGGAGGGGGTCTCTATCGGAGGTCTGCCCGGTTTTCCTACAACAGATGCCACTGGCTTCTATGTAGTCTCTGTAAACAACGGCTGGACAGGAACGGCAACACCTTCTAAAACCGGACATACTTTTTCACCATCCAGCCGCAGCTATACAAATGTCGCTTCTGACCAAACAGGACAAAACTATTCATCTACCCTGGTGGGCTATATAATCTCTGGCAAGGTGACCGTTGCTGCAATTTCAGGCCTCATGAGGATTGCAGGATTTAGTGGAGTAGTGATGAACGGTTTGCCCGGAAATCCAACAACACAAGCCGACGGTAGCTACAGCGCCTCTGTAGATTTGGGATGGTCTGGAAGCGTAACTCCGATTAAGGCAGGATACAGCTTTGATCCATCCAGTACGAATTATATAAATGTCAATTCAAATCAATCCGGACAAAACTATTCAGCCAGTCTCGGGACCTATATGATCTCTGGAACTGTCAGTGTGGCTGGTCAAGGTCTGGAAGGCGTTATAATCAGGGGATTACCTACAGATCCAACGACTGACACTTCAGGCCGCTACACTGCTTCAGTGAGATATGGCTGGACCGGGACAGCAACTCCATTAAAGACAGGATACAGCTTCTCGCCTTCAAACCGGAGTTACTCTCAAGTCTCCTCAGATAAAACAGAAGGGCACTATGACTCCAGTCTTATTACCTACACGATAACAACCACAGCCGGAAGCAATGGAAGCATTTCTCCATCAGGACCGGTGAGTGTGAATTATGGTTCAGATGAGACTTTTACGATTTTACCGGATACAAACTATCATGTGGCTGATGTGATTGTGGACGGCTCGTCGGTAGGCATATTGACAACATACACTTTTACAAACGTGACATCCGACCATAACATCGAGGCGACATTTGCCCTAAATACTTACACCCTGACCACTCAGGCAAGCCCCATTGCAGGCGGCAAAGTGGCTAAAAATCCGAATCAAGCCTCTTACAATCACGGAACAAACGTACAACTTACAGCCACAGCCAACACTGGTTATACCTTTACTGGATGGAGCGGTGATGCCTCAGGGACTACAAATCCCAAAACTATCACCATGGATTCCAACAAGACTGTGACAGCCAATTTCTCCTTAAACACCTACACCCTGACCACGCAGGCAAATCCCGCTGCGGGTGGTACGGTGGCTAAAAACCCCGATCAAGCCATGTATGATCACGGCACAAATGTGCAAATTACAGCCACGCCCAACGCAAGTTATACCTTCACGGGCTGGAGTGGAGATGCAACAGGCACGACGAATCCTATCATAGTCACAATGGCTTCCAATAAAACCATTACAGCCAATTTCTCACTAAACACATATACCTTAACTACGCAGGCAAGTCCCGCAGCAGGCGGCTATGTGGCAAAAAATCCTGATCAAGCCTCATACAATCACGGTACAAATGTACAAATCTCTGCCACGGCCAACAGTGGTTATACTTTCACCGGCTGGAGTGGTGATGCTTCCGGCACGACCAATCCTGAAACTATCACCATGGATTCTAATAAAACTGTGACAGCCAACTTCTCCCTAAACACCTGCACACTGACCACGCAGACAAGTCCCGCAGCAGGCGGCAGTGTGGCAAAAAACCCCGATCAAGCCTCCTACGATCACGGAACAAACGTACAACTCACAGCAACTGCCAACGCCGGCTACACTTTCGCCGGCTGGAGTGATGATGCTTCCGGCACGACTAATCCAGTTACTCTTATCATGGATTCCGATAAAACGGTTACAGCCGATTTCATTCTAAATTCCTACACACTGACCATCCAGGCAAGCCCAACCGTAGGCGGGAGTGTGACAAAGAATCCAGATCAAGCCTCTTACAATCACGGCACTGACGTGCAAATTACAGCAACTGTCAACGCCGGCTACACTTTCGCCGGCTGGAGTGGGGATGCCTCGGGCACGACTAATCCTGAAACCATCACCATGGATTCTAATAAAACTGTGACAGCCAACTTTTCCTTAAACACCTACACCCTGACAACACAGGCAAATCCAACTACAGGCGGGAGTGTGACAAAAAATCCCGATCAAGCCACATACGATCATGGGACAAACGTACAGCTTACAGCCGATGCCAATGCAGGCTTCGCTTTTAACGACTGGAGCGGGGATGCCTCTGGCTCTACCAATCCCCTATCAGTCCAAATGACATCAAACAAAACCATCACAGCAAACTTTGGTCCGGAGTGGGTGGCAAGGTACAATGGTTCTGGAAATGATGATGATCGGGCCCGAGCTGTTGCTGTTGATTCCTCAGGAAATATCTATGTGACTGGTTTTTGCGAGGGAAGCGGGACAGACGCAGATATTGTGACCATAAAGTATGATAGTTCTGGGAGCCAGCTCTGGGTAGCTCTGCATAATGGGTCCGGAAACTCGGGTGATGCAGGGAATGCAATAGTCGTTGATACTTCAGGGAATGTCTATGTGACAGGTCAAAGTGATGAAACAGGGACAGGAGATGATATTGCCACAATCAAGTATGACAATTCTGGGACCCAGCTCTGGGTAGCTCTGTATAATGGCACTGGGTCCTTTAGTGATTACGGCTCTGCAATTGACGTTGACTCATCCGGAAATGTCTATGTGACAGGCACAAGTACCGGGAGCGGGATAGACTGGGATTTCGCAACAATAAAATATGACAGTTCCGGGACCCAGCTCTGGGCAAAAAGGTATAATGGTCCCGGCAATGATCTAGATGATGCCAAAGCTTTGGCCACTGATTCATCCGGGAATGTCTATGTAACAGGTTATAGTATAGGAAGTGGGACAGAAGAAGACTACGCCACTATTAAATATGATGGCTCTGGGAATCAACTCTGGGTGGCACGTTATGATGGCCCCGGTAATGATTACGATGAACCCGAAGCTTTGGCCATTGACTCATCAGGCAATGTTTATGTGACTGGTTATGCTTCAGTAAACTGGTGGGAGGGAGGTTGCACCACACTTAAATATGACGGTTCCGGAAACCAGCTTTGGGCGACTCTGTATGACAATCCAGTATATGGGCCGGAAGGTTGGGGCGAGAGCATTGCTGTTGACTCATCAGAAAATGTCTATGTGGCTGCAGGCTCTAGTCTAGTAGCGTCAGGAGACTACTTAACATTAAAATATAACAGTTCCGGGGTACAGCAGTGGGCTTCAACATATGATGGTCCCGAAGGTGACTTCGATAATGCCGAAGGCCTGACTCTCGACTCAATAGGAAATGTCTATGTCACAGGTCAAAGTGAAGGAAACGGGACAGGAGATGATATCGCCACAATCAGGTATGACAATTCTGGAAACCAAATCTGGGCTGTAAGGTATAACGGTCCCGCAAGTGGAGACGATATTCCCTGTTGGGAGTCCTGTAATATTGCACTTGATACAATAGGAAATGTCTATGTGACAGGGTACAGTCCTGGAAGTGGAACAGGAAACGATTATGTAACAATTAAATACAGCCAGTCATTTCCCAATTATCTGAACATCACTTCAACGAATTTCGACAACGGAACTACAGGCACTTCGTACGCGACGACTGTTGAGGTCTTTGGCGGGAGTGGAACTCGGAGCTGGTCAATCAACAGTGGAAATCTTCCCACGGGAATGAATTTAAACACAACGTCCGGGATCATCTCCGGAACTCCAACAGCAGCAGGTACATATAATTTCACCATCAAGGTTACAGATGGCTCGCTTTCTGATACTCAAGCTCTGAGCATCATAATCAATTAAGGATCACCTCTCCAATTATGGTGATCTAGAGTTATTCTAGTTAAAGTCAAAAAACAAAAAGATCTTGCTTTTATTTAGATTTAAGGGAACTGAGGCGGCGGCTGGCATCCAACTCCATCCAATCCACATCATCGCTGTTGTTCTTCATGTCTAGAAATTTCTGGAAGGATTCCTTTGCTGAAGGGCTCTTATTGCCTTCTTGGGCCTGGCCTAAGTAATAGTAAATTAAAGGGATATAGCGGGATGTGGGAATGTCATCAAAAAATACAGATGTGGCCTCTCCCATTCGATTCAAACATTTTTCAAGCTCTGAGTTGGCCTCAAAGAAGTCCTCTGCTTGAAGGTATGCCCGTCCCAAACAAAAGTGACAGAGCCATGTGTCGTGGATGTTCTGTGCCTCCAGGAACAATTTGATGGCTTCATATAATTCCCCCGTCGCCATTTTTGCCTCACCTTCGATTAATTTTGCATAGGCTTGGGGTTCTGACTGAAGCTGTTTACCAATTTGTTCGGCCAGCGCCTGCGCCTCATTTTCCTGACCGATTTGAATATAGTTAAGAGCGGCAGTAAACAACACACCCACTTCCTGACTGGCAGTGATGGCGCTTTTCATTAGATCAATTGCCTCAGTATTCTGTTCTTGAAGAATATGTATATGCGCAAGTAAAACCTGCTTATAGCCAGCGTGTTCCTGTCTTCCTCCATTAAGGTCTGCGGTGATTCCCTTTTTAAGGAATCCTTTGGCATCGATCCATCGGCCTTCATAGAGAGCCAGGTCTGCCATTCCCATAGAGGCCAACGAGGATGCTCCGACAGAGCTTATCGTTTTTAGCTCTGTGTAAATTCGAGCCGCCTCGGCAGTTTTCTCACGTCCAATCTCTGCTAACGCCAAACATAAATATGCCTCATGATATTCAGGTTTTAGTTCGAGTACTTTTTTCGCATTCAACTCGGCTGCATCAAAATCCCCCAATGCAATTGCCGACCAACTTAGATTATAGAGTGTAATAATAACATTGGGATAGAGCTTTAGGGCTTGTTGTCCTAATTCTGTGGCTTTTTGGAAGTTGCGAGTCATAATATAAGCAAAGGCAAGATTTGTTTTAGCGGCAGAATCCGCCGGGAATTTCTCAATGAGCAAACTGAGCTCCTCGATTGCCCTTTGGTAATTGCGCTTCGCTAGATAATAAAGCCCTCGACTTCGATATTTCTCTCTCTCAGACATTCGATCAATCAAGGGTAGAGCCTTCTCAAAATTTACCTCTGCCTCTTGATATTCTCCGCGATTATAATAAATAAAGGCCAAACCAAAATAAGCCCGTCCGAAATCTTGATCTGCTTCTATGGCCCGGTTGTACATTATAATGGCTTCTTCTATTTTACCCTGTCTATTAAGTTCCTGTGCTTTTGCATAGGCATTCATTGCTTCCAGGGAGGACGTGGTGAAGGTTTCTCCTGATAGGGCCCTGACAGAATCAGATGGAGTTCTACCCAAATCTGATATGATTTCATTTGCCAATAAAGCAGCTGCGTTCAGCGCCTCGGATTGGTCGGCGATGTTTTTTTTGTGAAAGGAGATTGTATCAAAACTTACAGCATCCAACGCTGAAATGGAAAATGCATAACCACTATCGATGGGATCGATAACTCCTTCGATAACTACTTTGATTCCGTCTCTTCTGCACACCAGCCGAGCGACAGAAGCATCAAGCTTTACTT
The DNA here is from genome assembly GCA_964560275.1 of uncultured Eubacteriales bacterium. Lineage (GTDB taxonomy): Bacteria > Acidobacteriota > Aminicenantia > Aminicenantales > Aminicenantaceae > JAUWVG01. The sequence goes on from CAZLLG010000048.1 coordinate 15,625, forward strand.
CTGTACTGTAACCTAAACGCTGGGCAGTTTTCATTGCATCGGAACGTTTATAAATGGATATAAACGAAGCCCCTTCCAATCCAAACTTCATGACCTCTTCAAGGGTTTCATCAAATAGAGTATTATCGCTATTATTCTGAAAATCGGCGATAAGCAAAGAGACAGGTTCTTGGACTTTTTCTGTTGGATCCATCCGGCTCTTTCGGGCTATCCACCATGTCAATGTGGAAATGATGGCTACTAAAGCAATGAGTGCAGCCACTGCCGGCCACCCTCTGTGAAAAAGCCGGCTACCTAACACCAATATTCTCTGTGCCTTGTGGATATCTTGTGTGAGGACAGAGGCACTTTGGTACCTATCACCAGGATCCTTGGCTAAGGTTTTGCGAAAGATGGGGCTTAAGGCCGGGATCAATCTTTTTGGTTTGATATTTAAGGATGGAACAGAATCTTTCAAAATGGCACTCAAGGTTTCAATCTTGGTCGCCTTTTTAAAAGGATGTTTTTTCACAATCAGCTCATAGAGAATAATCCCCAATGAAAAGAGATCACTCCGGCTATCGATTTTATGTCCCCGGGCTTGTTCCGGCGCCATATAGGAAGGAGTGCCTGCA
>CAZLLG010000049.1:0-16115 GCA_964560275.1 uncultured Eubacteriales bacterium
ACGATGGGCCGTCGGCCCAGACAGGCGATAGTGGGGCCAAAAGTGATGCTCATCAACAGGAATTCGGGCTCTGACAGTGAAGTCACTCCCATGGGTTTTCGAGATTTAGGCCTTGGCCGGATTGTGGGATCGCCGACATATGGTGCGGTTATTGCGACAGGAAGCTACAGCCTGATCAATGGGGGGCGGATACGGAGACCTGGATCTCTTGTTGTGACCTATGATCCCTCAAAACCGAATAACTATGGAATCAATCTCGAAAACTACGGAGTAGCCCCTGATGTATGGGTAGAAAATACACCCCAAGATGAACTCAAGGGATTCGACCGCGAGCTGAAAGCAGCCGTTGATGAAGTTTTGCGAATGTTAGAAGAAAAAAAGTAGGTACTTAACGGTTTTTTAAAAAATCCGCTATTGTGGCACCCTCTTGATTGATTCGGTAGTTGGAATTGATTTTGCTTAATTCCTTCCAAACTTTAATGCCCTCATCTTGAAAACCCATATCTTCATAGAGCACGAGACCCTTGTTAAAACGGGATTGTTCGTGGCGCGGATCCAGTTCCATTGCCTTTTCGAAAGAGGCGACGGCTTCGGTGGGATTGCCAGTTCGGCGGTACATGATTCCAAGGTCGGTCCAGACATTGGCATTATTCGGAATTATGGTTAAGTATTGAGTATAAGCCCTGATGGAATCCTGGTATTTGTTGGTATCAAAATACAAATTGCCCAATTCCAGCCAGGCTCGTGCATTGTTGGGATTGCTCTGCAGCTGCTGTTCTAAAGCAAAAATTCGGGCCGAGTACTGTGTAGACACATTTTCAGGAGGATTTTGTACAGCTCCTCCTGAATCTGATTTATAGGCATTGTAGATGTTCCCCCCAAAAAATCCAACCAGCAGTGCGATGAGTCCGATGATCAGTGCTGTATTCAAAGAGACAGTTTTAATTTCAACTTTTTTTACATTTGTCATAAGGCCTCCAGATCAATATTATCTTAGTATTAACGACTAATTTTATAATATTTCTCGATATTTTTCCACTGATAATTGAGCGAGATATTGAAATAGATATGTATTTCTTTCAAAATGTTGACCAATGGAGAGTTTCCCTATAAAATGGCAAAAAATGAAATCTAGACAGCCCTTTCTCTAAAGGAGATCTTTTAATGAAAAAAACTTTTTTGGCTCTATTGTTTTTTTTAATTTTCCTTGTCTCCGCAGTCGTTGCGGCAGGGGAGTGGATTGAAAAAAGTCCGCTTGAGTCTGGAATCGATCCTGCATTATTCCATGGATTAAAGTACCGGAATGTCGGCCCTTCTCGTGGGGGTCGTGTAACGGCTGTAGCCGGCATACCATCACAACCCGATACATTCTATATGGGTGCTTGTGGAGGAGGAGTTTGGAAAACAACTGATTATGGGAAAACCTGGGTAAATGTATCAGATGGATATTTTTCAACGGGTTCCATAGGAGCGATTCGAGTGGCCCCATCAGATCCAAAAATTGTATATGTGGGCACAGGATCGGACGGGATAAGAAGCAATGTCATCACAGGACGGGGAGTTTACAAGTCGATTGATTCAGGAAAGACATGGATGTTCTTAGGTCTCCGTGAGGTTGGACAGATTGGAGCCGTAGAGATCCACCCAGGAAATCCCGATATTGTCTATGTCGCTGCTTTGGGTCAGGCCTTTGGCCCTAATCCGGAACGGGGAATTTTCCGCTCATTAGATGGAGGAAAAACTTGGGAGAAAGTCCTTTTTGTCTCGAATAAAACAGGAGGGATTGATCTTGAATTGGCACCCGATAATCCACATGTCGTATACGCGTCCCTCTGGCGGGGAGAACGGAAACCCTGGACTATCATCAGTGGAGGACATGAAGGCGGTGTGTATAAATCCTCAGATGGTGGAACGTCATGGACACATGTGAAAGAAGGGCTGCCCTCTGGACTCCGAGGAAAAAGCGATCTGGCCGTCTCTTTAGACGATCCCAGACGTGTCTATGTCCTGATGGAGGCACCGGAAGGGGAGGGAGGTCTTTACAGGTCGGATGATTATGGAGAGAGCTTTCAACTCATTTCCACATTTGCCCCGCTGTTGGATAGGCCGTTCTATTACTGCAACATCGATGCTGATCCAACCAATGCAGATATTCTCTATTCCAATTCTACAGGATTTTATAAATCCGAAGATGGGGGAAATTCATGGAAGCGACGCTCCACTCCGCATGGTGATAACCACGATATGTGGATTAATCCCCAAAATCCGAATTTATTTATCCAATCCAATGACGGGGGAGTCAACGTGACACGGGATGGAGGGAAAACATGGTCCACACAGAATAATCAACCGACGGCCGAACTCTACCAAGTCGGATTGGATGACCAGTTTATTTATTGGATCTATGCCGGGCAGCAGGATAACTCCACCATTATGGTTCCGAGCCTGCCTCCCTATTCACCCTCTATTGGGGCGACAGGTTTCTGGCAGGCTATTGGAGGTTGTGAAACTGGGCCAGCTGTCCCAAAACCTGGAAATCACAACATTGTCTACGCGAACTGCAAAGGACGCTTCGGACGCTACAATAAACTAACCGGCCAAGAGAAACAGTACTACGTTGGAGCTTCTAATCTCTACAGCCATAATCCTAAAGACCTAAAATACCGCTTTCAGCGTGTTTCCCCGATCCATGTCTCTCCTTTTGATCCAAACGTGGTTTATCATGCCTCTCAATATCTTCACCGTACGACGGATGAGGGGGTCACCTGGGAGACTATTTCTCCTGACCTGACGGCCAATGAGTCGGATAAGCAGGTGATTTCAGGATCGCCGATCACACGAGACATTACAGGAGAGGAATTTTATAGCACAATTTATGCCGTGCAGGAATCGATCCTGGAAAAAGGATTGATCTGGGTGGGAGCCAACGATGGGCCTGTCCATGTGACTCGCGATAATGGAAAGACATGGACCAAGGTGACTCCCTCCGATATGCCCTCCGGGGGCCGCATCCAAACGATCGAACCATCCCCACACAATCCGAAGAAAGCCTATTTTGCCGCTTATCGCTATCTCCTGGGCGATTGGGAACCCTATATATACAGGACAGATGATTACGGTAATTCATGGAAGAGGTTAACGACAGGAAAAAATGGCATCCCGGGCGATTCTCCAACTCGGGTTATTAGAGAAGATCCGGATCGTGAAGGACTTCTCTATGCAGGAACGGAATTTGGCATGTATATTTCCTTTGATGACGGAGAACACTGGCAGGAGTTTCAACTTAATCTTCCTGCAACTCCAGTTACCGACATAAAGGTTTATAGAGACGATCTGGTATTGTCCACCATGGGCCGGTCTTTTTGGATTCTCGATAACATCACTCCACTTCATCAGATATCCAAAGATCTGATAGAATCGACTGATTTTCTTTTTACTCCGCGGGACTCTTACAGAATGAGAATTCGTGGTTCACGAGGTTCCTCCTCTGGCCCTGAATATCCATCCCCTGGAGTTTTGTTTGACTACGCTCTTGGGGTAGAATCCCAGGAAGACATCTTATTTGAGATCCAGGATTCTAAAGGACAAAAAGTGCGTACATTTTCCAGCGCTGCCGGTCAACCGCGGTTGAATACATCGAAGGGAGCCCATAGATTTCTCTGGGATATGAGACGAGACCTTCCGGTTGAAGAAACAGAAGTCCAGTCCAGACGTCCTCGTCGAGGGCCACTCGTAGTTCCAGGTACCTATGTGGCAATCTTGACTATTGGAGAAAGGACGAGTCGCAGCGAATTCGAGATTCGTTTGGATCCCAGGGTGGCCGCTGATGGAGTGACTCTGTCAGACCTCAAGGAGCAGGAAAGCCTGATTTTGAAGGTTTTGAAACTTCAAAATAGAGCGCGGAACACGACCAGCCAGCTTGAAAAATATATAGAGGAATTTTCAAAAAAAGAGAAAATTCTAAAAATTCTTCAAGGAATTAGAACTAAACTGGTCACGTCAAGAGGCCGCTACCAGCAGCCAATGATTCTAGATCAAATCGGCTACTTGTCCAGCATGCTTGACCGAGCTGACCAGAAACCTGGTAAGGATGCCTATATTCGATATGACGAACTCCAAGAGGCCCTTGCTCTCTGTGAGGAGGAAATTGCCACGGCCCTCAAACAGCAAAATTTGCTTCATCCTGGCATTTAGCCTATTCCAAAACATAGCGGGAGAATGCCTCTCTTGCTAAAAACGCTTAAATGAGGTATAATTTATAAAAATAAAGCAGTAATTGTTCAAGTGAATTGTTCATCCCTCCAGGACGATAATTTCTTCAAACAATAACTCCTTCAAATCTATATGAAAGAATAAGGACTATTAATGGAATTCTTTAAATTGAATCTCGATTCCCGACTTCAACAGGGAATTGTTGACAAAAGCTACACAGAACTGACAGCCGTACAGGAACAAACCCTGTCTCAAACACTTCAGGGCAGAGATGTTGCTGTTCAGTCACAGACTGGAACAGGAAAAACTGCGGCATTTTTGATCACCATGATGGAACGCCAATCGAAAAAAAAATCTCCTGATCATAAATATGCACTGATCATTGTCCCTACTCGAGAATTGGCCGTCCAGATCGAAAAAGAAGCTCGTCAATTGAGTCGGCATATGAGATGTGCTGTAGGAAGTTTCTACGGTGGAGTTGGATACACCAAACAAATGGAGTCCTTGAAAAAAGGCTTGGACATAGTTGTGGGAACACCAGGGCGTTTGTTGGATTTCAGCCAGAAGGGTTTTCTGCAGTTAAAAGATGTTGAAATACTTGTAATTGATGAGGCAGATCGGTTGTTCGATATGGGATTTCTTCCGGACATCACAAAGCTTATTCAAGGTATGCCCTCATTGAAAAATAGACAAAGTATGCTATTCAGTGCCACATTGAACAGGTTTTCAAGAACAATAGCTTATAAACACATGAATGATCCGGATTTTATTGAACTCACTCCGGACCAGATGACCGTTGAAACCATCACACAGGAACTCTACCATGTGAAAAGTCATATCAAGTTAAATCTAATGCTGGGCATCCTAAAAGCTGAAGCTCCTCAAACTGCACTGATCTTTACTAATACTAGACACGTCGCCTTCCGTCTGTCTTTGAAACTTAGAGCCAATGGGTACAGGTGCCAACATCTGACAGGCGAACTTCCTCAAAATCAGAGATTGAAAGTCATGGATGATTTCAAAAAAGGGAAAATTTCTTTACTGGTAGCAACAGATGTGGCTGCACGTGGCCTTCATATAGACAAATTGGACATGGTCTTTAACTATGACATTCCTCAGGACAGTGAGAATTATGTACACCGGATTGGCCGAACGGCTCGTGCCGGTAAAAAAGGCAAAGCCGTAACATTGGCCAGCGAAGGGACTGCCAGTCATCTCGAGGCAATAGAATCTTTCATTGGTATGAGTATTCCTGTTCAGCCAGAGAATTTTGAACTCATTGCCAATGACAGAAGTTATCAAGTCCATCACAGGAAGAGGCCATCAGATTTTACTAGATCCAGAAAAGACAGACGTCCCCATTCTAAAGGGAGAAAAACAGTTCGATCTTCTCATTCCCAGTCTCAGACATACGCGAGATAAATCACAAAATATTTGACAACATCCTCTCTGGTTCTGATATAACTGAATCAGGAATTAATCAGCTATGATTATGGGAGGAACGATGCTCAAAAAATTCATAATTATCCCAGTTGTATGTATTCTCCTATCTTATAATTTCCTTGCCCAGGATAAAGGATCCGTATACCCGGGAGCGGATGAAAAAACTCCCTCTAAGGCTCAATATTTTTCTTGGATCAACAACACGAATGAAGGGCCGACTGAGGCGCAGACTCTCATCAACCTGGAATTTTTCCGTTGGCTCTATGATGAGTACGGAATGTCCCTCGATATTTATGCTTTTGATGCCGGGGCGATAGATGGAAAACGCTTTTACGGTCGTGTGGATTCGGACAGGTTCAAGGAGCAGTTTCCCAATGGTTTTGCACCAATCTATCAAACCGCCAAAAAAATGGGCACTAGGTTAGGTGTATGGGGAGGGCCCGATGGATTCGGGAACACTCCAGAAGATGAGTCGGCGCGGATAGAACAGATGGTCAGCTTGTGTCGAGATTTAGAGTTTGCTCTTTTTAAATTCGATGCGGTATGCGGTCCGTTGAGGCCGGAAAAGGAAGACGCTTTTATCCGGATGATGACTCTATGCCGCCAGTACAGTCCAGATTTGATCCTCCTCAACCACAGGTTAGGTTTCAAGGAAGCCCAGGCCCATGCCACAACATTTCTATGGGAAGGGAAAGAGACCTATATAGATGTCTGGTCCACCAATAGGGTGACAGCTCCCCATCATCGGGCAGACGCCATCTCCAGAGGACTTGTTCCCGATCTGCAGCGCTTGACTGAAGACCATGGTGTTTGCCTGTCTTCATGTCTGGATTACTGGGAAGACGATCTTGTTCTTCAAGCCTTCAACCGCTCTCTCATTCTGGCTCCTCAGCTCTATGGGAATCCCTGGCTTCTCCGTGATGATGAATTTCCCAAACTTGCACGGATCTTCAACCTTCACAGGAAATACCGAGATATTCTTATCCATGGGATAGTTCTTCCTGAGGATATTTTCGGTCCTTTTGCCGTATCCAGAGGAGATGACAATACGCGGTTGATCACTTTAAGAAACCTGTCATGGGAGACGAAGACGTATACGGTCCCATTGGACGAGACTGTTGGACTTCTGGATACGACAGGACAAGTCCACTGTCGTCAGTTCTTTCCCTCAGAGCGGATATTTGGGACTTTTCACCGGGGAACCACCGTAGATGTTGAAGTGGCTCCATTTCGTTCTTGTCTGCTGATGGTGACGACACGAGATTGCGATGAACCGGGAGTCGTGGGCAGTTATTACGAGATAATACGGAATATTGACAGTAAATCTGTGATTGTTCATTTAAAAGGTCTGCCAGGGACCGAGGCCTCTGTCTCCATTCATCCCAACAAAGGAGAGTATGATACGGCTAAAATAAATGGGCAAAAAAACGCTCAACTTCTCGAAAGAGAGAGTGTTAAAATTCGATTTCCAGGTCAGGTTCTTCAAAGGGACTTTCACAGAAAGTTGTCCGAATTAAAAGTTTGCGATGTTCCCTCAGATGCCCAAGCACTCTACGAAGCAACCGTTTTTGCCGGGGATAATAATGCGCTTGAAGTTCGATCTCTTTTTCGATCCGGAGAAAGTCAGATTTCTCAAGTCAGTGAAGCCCGAAATGCATTTTTTTCACAAGATGTATTCTTGGAACGGGGGATATGGGATAAAAATCTCTTTGATGGAGATAAAAATACGGGTTTTTGGCCTTCTAGAAAATACAATGTCGATGTGCGTGTAAACGGTGGATGTTTTCGGATTGATTTTGGGGAGATTGTCGACATCGACCGTCTTGTTATCCATGTGCCAGATGAATACTCCCTTCAACCAATTCTCAATGATGAAGGAAATTACGCCAAGGTGTCCACTGATCTCAAAAACTGGGAGCGTCTGACTTATTTAGCTGGAAAACGGATGATTCTAAGTATTCCCAGACCTGTTCGATACCTCCGCTTTCGCTCTTTCCCGGATCGGATCACGGAGATCGAGGGCTATAAAGATGGCCGTCTGCTGCATAGAACCAAATGGAGAGCGTCAAATCTTTTTGCTCACCCGCAACGAAGGAAGGCTGTCAAAGCGTGGTCAGCTCAATGTGTTCTTGATGAATGGGTGAAAGGGGGTTATCTCTGTATTGCGGTGGAAGGGGAACATGGTGTCGAAGGGGCCTATGCTGTCATAAAAGTTAATGGAGATCTTATCGGTTGTCCAGACCGCGCCCCATCTTATCCGTCAAATACTTGGGAGTATGTCAATGCCAGGAGAGACAGAAACTACACCTATTATGTGCCTATTACTAAAGAGATGATTGGAAAACCCATTGACATTTTTGTGCTGGCCTATGATAAAGAGAAACTCGATCTCATACCATCAGTATGGCAAACAGCTTATCCTACTCCTTATGAAACTATAGAGTTGGAGCTCATAAGAAAAAATAACTAATTGACTTCCCGAATTATCGTTCCACCGTGGATAACCATTCTCACTTTCAGCAGATTTTCCAAATCTTCAAGGGGAAATTACATTTTATCGTTTTTGATTTCATTAAAAATGGATTCGACAAGTCGAGAAAAATTGGCTTCAAACTCTTTTTGGATTTCCTCAAGAGAACTTCCTTGGCCGACAAGAGTCTTTACCTTTGCTTGGATCGTCTTCATTTCTGTTATGTGCTGTTTTACTGCGGCTCTGTCTATGGGATCGCTGTGTCCGCTGCAGAATTGTTCTGCGTCGAGAGTATCAAGCATTTTTGTCAGGACTTTGACATGGCCAAAAGAATTGCCTCCTTTATAGGAATGGATGAGTTGAGGCCGGCCCATAAATATCTGGTCCCCGATAAAAGCGGTTTTTTCTTCTGGGAAATAAACAACAGTGTCTCCTTTGGTATGACCAACTCCAAAATACCAAAGTTCTATCTTTTTTGAGCCAAGATAGATATCGAGATTTTCGCTATATGTAACACTTGGCAGAAAGGGGGCCAGTTCTGGATTTTCCCATGTTGAGGGCTCTCCATTCCTCCGTGGATGCAGGAATTCCTGACGGCAGTTTTTCTGGGCTACGATGGTTACGCTTTGAGGGAAAAATTGATTTCCTGCTATGTGGTCTCCATCACTGTGGGTGTTGACAAGGTATTTTATGGGTTTGTCGGTGACCTTCCTAATTTCGCTTAGAGTTTCATCTACAGATCCTTTAGTCTGTTTTGTGTCGATAACAAGGACACCGTTGTCCCCGATATAAAATCCTCCATTCGCGCCCCGTCCCCCTAGAATTTGGAACAGGTTGTCAGATATTTTATCCATTTGTATAGGAGCCGCTTGCCTTTGTTGTGCGTTTGGGCTAAAAGTGGCAAACAAAAACGCACAAAACAGGAAACCTAAAATAAAGAGTTTTTTTCTCATAAAAATCTCCCTCTTCAAATTTTTACAGGAAATCCTATTTTGGATCTCCTCTGGATAATTTTAGATTATCCAATCATCAGATTAATTCAATATTTATTCCATGTCAGCTAAATCAAATGCTATCAGATAAGACAGTCTGATGATTTTCTCCATAAGTGTGGCATTGATTTTATCGACGGTATCACTGGGCCGATGATAATCTTCTGTCATGGCTGCAATAAAAAAGGACCAGGGAAGTTTGGCTCGCGCAAAAGGAGCGTGATCACTTCCTCCAGACGCTGTTTCACTGGCTCTGATACTGATGTGCAGACCGACAAAATCGTTATTGGCCCTGACAAATTTTCCAATCGCTGGTGTATTGGCGTCATAGGAGAAGTTGACGTATTTGTTCTCATCGATTTTTTCGGCCACAATTTTTCCGCCCTCTTTATCGCTCCTCATGAGCCTGTTTGTTAGTGCTTCTTTGCCATATGTGCGGCTGATCATATCCAGATTAATATTTGCATAGGTCTTGGGGATAAATGGATAGGCCACGTAATAGGTCGAACCCAAGAGCCCCTTTTCTTCTCCCGTCCACAGAGCAAAGACGATCGATCTTTTAGGTTTGACGGAATTTTTGGCAAAGGCTTCGGCAATTTCCATGACTCCAACAGAACCTGAACCGTCATCGTCGGCGCCGTTATAGATATAGTCCCCCCTGCGGCCGAGGTGATCCAGATGGCCACCGATCACTATGGCTTCATTCTTGAGTTCAGGATCCGAGCCTTCGATATATCCCAGAACATTCATGCTGTTGACCAGTTTGCTTTCCACTTTAGATTTGACAGTGAACGTCACGCCGTTGAGTGCTTGAGACTGGCTCTGAAGATCTTTTTCGATTTTGCTTTTAAGGGACTTGACATCCATGCCGGACAATCCCAGGATGGCATCGGCCATGGTGCGTGAAATCCGAATGGTAGGCATCGAGCGCCGTGTTGAGCGTCTGACATTGTCTTCAAGAGACAACCTGCGGCGAACACCCGGATAAATTGTTCGTTCATCATTGATCTTCTGCGCATTCAGGAAGTTCCGGGCAATATCCGAATTTTCCCTTGGGGAATTTTCAATAAGAAGTATGGCTTCCGCGCCGAGGTCACGAGCGGTGTTGTATTTTGAAAAATAAGTCTGCCCTCTTACACGGCGCTCTGGATAATATTTTTCCTTGAGATCGCCTGTGTTAAAGGGAGAATCGGGATCGTTTTTTCCTGGTGTTTCTGAGAGCATCAACACAAATTTTCCTTTGACGTCGATGTTTTTGTATTCATCCAGTTTTAATGAGGATTCCTGAAGGCCGTAACCCACAAACACAACAGGTGCCGTAATCGATTGGCTCTCAGAGGCCGAATAGGAGTAATCCACACTGGATTGGAAAGATTTTGATTTGGCCATCTGGCCTTTTTTCCAGGTTACAGAGGCCGAACTTTCTCGCCCTAAAACTTCCTTAAAGGCAATGTTCTGGAAATAGGTTCTGGTTGGCTTCTGGGCTGCCGCGCCAAAGCGGGAACGAACAGGATCTCCAGCGGGTTTTATACCCCAGGCTTGAAACATAGAGGCCGTATACTCCGCAGCGATATCGTATCCTCTAGATGCTGTATCCCTTCCTTCGAGAAGGTCAGAGGAAATAAAGGTCAAGTAGGCGGTTGCATCTCTTCCGGTAATGGACTCAAAACCGACCTTAACCTTATCAGGTACAGGTTGCGTTTCATTAACTATAGAGAAATTTTTAAACGGATCCTCTTTTGCCTCTGCTTTTTCCTGTTGACCAATCACAAGAGAAAAAGCGCACAGGGAAAGAAAAAGAAAAAACAAAACTGATTTTTTCATAGTGTGCCTCCTATTATTTGAGAATCGGGTCATCCACAACCTTGAATTTCTTTGTAACGACCTCGTTATCATCCACAATCAAGGTTACTTTGTATGTTCCGGCTTCCACGAGTGATGGGCCTCTTCGTCTCATCTGCTGGCCGGATTGTGTGGAGCGTCTTCGGAGATTCCAGACGGCTTTGTGGAGGCCTGGATCACCTTTGCCGCGGATTTCCTGGAGGAGATTCCCTTCGAGATCTTCGATCTTCAATTTTACAGATTTAGCTTCGGTTTTGATGTGATAATAGAGTGAAGCTTGAGTGGTGGGATTTGCAGAGACGGCGTACTCTCCGTAACTTTCACCGCGCCGTTCGATCATGGCCCACTTCACTGTCCTTTGGATATCAAAAAGGTGTGCATCTTCCTCAAACACTTCCAAAGAAAATTCTTTAAAGGGGAAAATGTCGATGATGTAGAAGCCACGGCCGTATGTGGCGAGTGCCAGATCTCTTTCCCTTTCCTGGATATCCATATCCATGACGATGACATCTGGCGCATCTTCTGAGATCTTGGTCCAGTTCTTTCCACTGTCGATGCTGACAAACACGCCATAGTCTGTACCGATATAGAGAACATTGGGATTGTCCGGATCTTCATTGATGTCGCGGACAGGATTCATCATGCCTGCGCTGAGGTCTTCCCAGGTTTCACCCATATCCCGTGTGACGAAGATGTATGAGGTATCTTCGGTGTGGGAACGGTAGCCGGAATAAGTCACATAACAGACATTGACGTCATGGTTGGAGGGCTCGACACGTGAAACCCAGTGGTCATAGGGCAGCACGGCGCCTTTAGGGTGGTCTTTCTTCAATTTTCCTGTGCTGTCATAGAATTTATTTGTGATGTTGATCCAGCTGACACCGGCATCCTTGCTCATCTGAAGATTGCCGTCATCCGTTCCGGCCCAAAGAACTCCGGGCTTGACAGGTGATTCAGCGAAAGTGTAGACCGTCGCCCACTGAAGGTTAGTCTTTTTCGATTCAGCGAGTTTGGTTTTATCAGCCTTGCTGAGATCGGGACTGATTTTTTCGAATGTTCCGGGTTCTCCTCTTTGGTAGGATCTAAAAACATGCTGGGATGCGATATACACAATACCAGGATTGTGAGGGGAGAGGTGAATAGGGGAGTCCCACTGGTATCGCTGAGCGGGCTCTCCAGCGGCGTTTTCTTCAGGTGTGTTGGTCACGTATAACCGTATAGTCTCTCCTGTTTTGAGGTTCATACGGCTCGAACGGCCAAACTGGCTTTCATAATAGACAAATTCTGGATTCCACCAATCACGGATTACGTAATAGCCATCACCCGAAGGGAGATAGGTCCAATCAGCAGGAAAAACACCATAGGAATTCCGGTTCCGGGAAGGTCCCATCCAGCAGCCGTTATCCTGTGTGCCGCCCATGACATTATAAGGGAACTCGCTGTCGACCGAGACATCATAGAACTGCTGGGCGCTGATGGTCTCTTTTTGGGACCAGTGTTTCCCGCCATCCCAGGTTTCACTCACGCCGCCATCATTGAGGTTGAGGATGTGATTGGAGTTGAGGGGATCGATCCATATCCCTCGAGTGTCGACATGTGCGCCATGAGCTCCATTCCAAGGCGCTGCCTTAAATGTCTTTCCACCATCTTCAGACTTCATGACCCTGACTTCAACTGCATAAAGGATGTTTTCATCATTGGGGTCCACTTCGATCCGGCCGGAGTATCCTGCTTCTATGCCGTTTATGACTGCACTGCCGCCAGTGAACTTGTATTCTGTCATTTTCTTCCAGGTTTCTCCCATGTCATCCGATCTGTACACCACACCGTTTTTAGTGACAGGGGTCATTTCGCCTAGAAGACCGCCGTAGAGAAGCTGCAGGATATAGCGGTTGAGCACCTGGTAGCGTCCTGCACTCTCTTTATCCTCTTCTCCTCCTGCTGGAGGCAGATCAATCACTTTTTGGACATTGTCCATCATTTCTAGAATATCTTTGTCATCTTTATAAACCTTGCGGGCGGTTTTAATAAATGCCGGTAGATCAATTTTGATATTAGATTGAAAGTCTTTGTCTTTGATAAATTCATTGAGTTTTTCGATAAATCCCGCTTGGTCTTCTGCTTCAATTGGATCAAATTTTACCATTCTCGCTAAACTGGGATTGCTTTTATAGGTTTTGAGTTGATCGAAAGAGGCTCCTTCTTTGAATAAACCCCTCGTTCTAAAATTTGAACGGTTTTCCCGGAGATTGAATCCTAAATTGTCCGCTTCATCCATGCGGACATAGACGATATTGGGATTTTTTGGATATATAGTCAGGCCGTTCCATCCTGATTTGATATCCATGGGCAGTCCCTCAGTCAGTTTTTTCCAGGTTTCGCCACCATCTGTGGATTTGTAGAGAAAATTTCCTGGCTGCTTGTCAATAAAAGTCCAGGCTCTGCGATAAGTTTTATAACCTGAGGCGATAATAATATCGGAATTAGTGGGGTGCAGCACAAAATCACCCACACCGCGGTCCTTGAGATCGAGCACCAAATCCCATGTTTCTCCACCGTTTGTTGTCTTGTATAGACCACGTTCATAGCCTTCCATATCGTTGTTATAGAGTTCCCCTTCTGCCGCGACATAGACGATGTTGGGATTCTTTTCGTCGATAGCAAGCCTTGGAATATAGTAGCTTTTTTTGAGGCCGATGGATTTCCAGGTTTTTCCCGCATCCGTCGATTTCCACATCCCATTTCCGTGTGCCGAAGAGCGTGCATGCATGGCCTCCCCTGTACCCATGTACACGACATTAGGATCACTTGGGGCAACTTCGATGTTGCCAATGCTCATGTTGCCGTACTGTTCAAATATGGGCACAAACGAGATGCCTCCATCTTCAGTTTTCCACACGCCACCCGATGCTGTAGCCACATAATAAATTTGGCTCTGTCCTCTAGGAACAGCCACATCTGTAATACGGCCTGAAAATGTCCAAGGGCCGATATGCCGCCAGCTAAAGACATTAAGCTCTTCGGTGGTTACGGGACTCTGGGCAAAAATGAGGCTCGAACTTAAAACCACAAGGCTCAAAGTCGCGAATAATAACGTTCTGTAAAATTTCATGATTCCTCCCTTACTTGGATAAATGTTCAAAAATGGTTTGAAAGTTATATGTGAATGCAAAATGCAGATGAAAAAATACAAGCGGGATAAAAGACTGTCCAGAATAAATTTCAATTGAAATCGGATTTGTCCTTACTTTTAGTCTAAGAGCTAAATAATATAATCCGATTTCAGAAATACTTCAAGCAAAAACTGAAGCTAGAGCGTCCGAGCGAGCCCAACTTTAAATAAGTTGTGAAGAGGCCTTCCTGTTTTAAATTTTAACAAAAAATCCGATTATGAGCCGGACTCCGGATAAATCAAGAATAAAATTGCGCTCGTACTGATTTGTCGTCCAGTTGTCCCAGTAGTTGGTAGGGACAAGGATAGAGGCATCTCCCCATCTGACATGGATCTCTTCTTTTTTAATCCCCCAGTCTCCCTCCCAGGTGGTGTCACCAGGAAAACCCAAACGTGTTTCGCGGCCGATTCCATTAATCGTCTTGATGCGGCAATATGTATAGTCTGTCTCTATAAAAAATCCAAAATGCTGACCAATATTTCTGTTGAGCCGCAGCATTCCCTGGGCTGTGAAGCCATCTCCAAATCCGTCTCCCTCAAGCGTACCACCGTCCACATTATAAAAATTCCACGTCTCATCCCAGTAATAATCTATTGTATAAGACCATTTAGAGCTGAACTCGATTCTGGAAAATGTCCATCCAGCCAACCCTCCGATTTCAATGTCTGTAAATTCACCCACTGGAAAACGATACTGAATCCCTCCCAGTAGGGAATAACCAGAAAGGCCAATTGAGTACGGATCATATTTTTTTGAATGTGTTTCATGCCAACTGGGAGCCCAGGAAAAGGTTCCTTCAACAGAATAATTCCTCTGTTGCGTAAAACCCTCTAATCCTATTGAAAATGAAAATGTTTCCGACATCAGGTATTTAAAACGGATTCCTGCGGGTATCGGAAAAAAGATTTCAGGAAAATCGTTGACAAAATACCCTCCATAAGAGCGCACGTGATCAATGAAATAAATATTGTTGTACTGCTCTTCGGCTTTGGAGAGGAGGTTAAAATCTTTGGGGTTGATATAGGAAATTCCTCCAAATAGCTCGGCTTGAAATTTTTGGGATCCGAACGAGAGTGTCGGGAGCAGCAGGAAAAAACAAAGTCCCCAGACAGCCGAACTAAAGCTAAATAATTTTAATCTGTTCATTTGTCTTCTCCTTTATGTTTTGGCACAGCAGCGCCAGTTTGACCCAGCCAAATTCTTACATCATCCAGCATCTCTTCGGGTTCTGTCAGGGGGACGGCATGGCCGCTTAAAGTGTAGCGTGGAAACCGGATCGTGCGTGAGGTGACGGCTGTATCCGGAACACTCGAAGCCCTATAACTGAGATGGATTTGACCTGGACGTGCTGCGCCGGGAGGCCCTGTTGGATCATGGGTAGAGCTGTGCAGGATATCGGTATGCAGGGCAAGCGCATTTGGAAGTGATGGACTGTAGACGACAATGTCAAAGTCTGCGTTGGTGAAGAATGTTTCCACCTTTGCCACATTTTCCAGAAACATTTGACCAAATAGAGGATATATCGAGTAGCGGAATTCATAACCATAAAAGGTCGTACTGTTTAGAGTGAAGGCCATGTGGGCGTCGTCGTTCAAGCCGATGAAATAACGATCCCACGGCTGCAGGGCTCCAAAAATGGAGGTTAAGTCGTCTTCATCGGCAGGAAAGAATATCGATTGGAGGAGGCGCTTCTTTACAGGTAAATCCAGCTGTGTCGAGGAAGAGATCAAAGAGGCAGACTGGGGATTCAGAATTGTTTTATAGCCTTGCAAACGGACCGATGCATAGAGTTCGGGAATATTGGCCGAATCTATCCCGATCATCAAATTGAGAGAGTTGTATTTGACAAGACGGGCAGCTGCAGAATTAAAAAACCCCCATAGAAATCCGTCAGGCTTGGAATAGATGTAGGGATCACGATTGATTGTTTCCAGGTAATTATACACATTGTTCATAATCTGATTGGGAGTGGGAGTCCAGGTG
>CAZLLG010000050.1:0-15641 GCA_964560275.1 uncultured Eubacteriales bacterium
ATGCCTTGTCTTTTCAAAATCCACCTCCAAAAATATTTTGTATCATATCATTAATATAGAAAAATTATAGGATTAATAGGAGGAAGTCAAGAAAAAATTGAATAAGATAAAAAAAGGGGCGGCATATGTCGCCCCTTTTGAAATTCAGAATCTGCTTCTAATAGCGGTGATAATCTGTAACGATTCCTCCGAGATCTTCTATAGCGTCAATGAGGATTTGAGTTATGTAGCGGGAATTGTGGGCCCAGGCGCCAGGTTCTTTTTTGGAAAATTGGTAGTTGTAGGCTGCAGCGAGCAGTTTGGCATCATAACTTCTGTACTGGTTTGGGTAAATGGCTTCACCTGGATCGACGAGTCCGTTTCCATTGTTGTCATTGAAAAAATAGGGATAGGAATGGCTGTCATAGATAATCGGTGCTCCGATAACATTGGTAGCATACCACAGAATTTGTGCATACAAGGCCTCTTCAAGAGTTTTTATTTCATATTTAACCGATTCTGCCATATTCCCATCGCCGTCGTAGTCAGGAGTTGAAGCCGGGCGGATGCCATCGAAGGTAAACAGAGCTGGGTCGGCGTTTGGATTGGAGGGCTGTGCAGAGTCCTGGCCGTGGCACGTGATACAGTCTGCAGGATTGGGTGTTTTAACGTTGTGGTCGCAGTCTCCGGTGGGGCAGTCATCGCAGAGTTTGTTAGTTCCCATATGGCATTCTACGCATGTGTCAAAGCTTCCGGCGTGATAGGAATAAATTCTCTGGCCTACATAGGTTTTGCCAGGATACTCATAGCCGCCCTTGGCATCAGTGCCGAAAAATGATGCTCCAACTGGGTAGTAGTGGATATTTGAGAAGGTGAGATTTCCTGATGCAATTTTGGCATCGATTGTGCTTTTGGACGCGCGGCCCTGGTGGCAGTTTAAACAGAGGTTGCTCGTGTCTCCCAGGTCGACGACCGCTCCGGAAGGCATTGTGACGGGACCTGTTGATCTCATAGCAGGAGGAGAGGTGTGGCAGGTCGTGCACAGCATCCCATTAGAAATAGGCTCGTCTTCTGCATTCGCTCCGGTTGCGAGATAGGTAGCAAGACCGGTAGCCGTGTGACATCTGGCACATCGGCCGGGCACTGCACCGTCTTCATCCCAGTGCCGCCAGGCGTCCGAGCCACCGTTAAAATGGCCTTCGTCTTCTCTTGCGTAGTCGCTCGAACCTGCATAGCTCCTTGGCAGCCGGTCTCTGAACCGGTCATCAATAGAACTAAGAAGGGGAGAGGCGTCTCTGGTGATACCTTCAGGAGCAGCGGCCCCAAGAGCTTCACTGAGGTCATTGATTCCATCCACCATAAGCTGGATGAGGTATTTTCCGCCGTGGGCAAATCCACCGGGATCTTTAGAGACGACCTGATAGTTATAGACAGCCCTTATGAGGCTCGGAGTATAGGATCTGTATTGGTTGGGGTAGATCTGTTCGTTTGCGTCGGCTACTCCGTTGCCATTGTTATCCTTAAAATAATAGGGATATGCATCTCCTTTTACGACACCTATGCCTGAAATCTCTTTGGAATACTGAGAAATGTAATCCCAGAGAGTGTGTTTCAGGCCATCGATTTCATAATAGATGCCCTCACTCTTGTCTCCGTCACCGTCATAATCCACACATGATGCCAGGTAGCGGATATTTTTGACATCATTGATTCCACCCCAGTAGGATGTGTTAGCGGGATCGGTGTGGCAGGTGGCGCAGTTATCCTTTCTGATCTGCAGGGTGTGGGGATCGTGACAGGTCGTACAGTCATTGTATCCATCGACATGGGCGAATTGTGAATCATAATATTTACCGTCGTACTCGTATCCGCCTTGTACTAGGGTGCCAAAATTTGTGGCGGCTGCAGCATAGTAGTGAATATTGGTGAAGCTGATTGAGGGACTTATGGTGTCATCCGTATACGTGCCAGCAAAAGCAGCCTCGGCGGCCTCGATTTTGTCATCGACCGAACCTTTGTGTGCTCGGCCTTGGTGGCAGTTCATGCAGGTGGCGCCTTGGCCGAGATTTTCCATCTCATGACCAGAAGGGAATTCCACTGATGCGAACTCACGCAATGCTCCTGAATCGGGATCGGTGTGGCAGGCCGTGCAGTAAACTCCCTTAACATTTGCAGCCGGTACGGCATTATCTACGGATCCGTCAGCCGCAAAATCTAGGAAACCATCCGTACTGTGGCATTTTGCACATCTGGTAGGAATTTCTGCTGGGTCGTCCTCATCCCAGTGTGCGAAGGCTTCATCTTCGACCCTTGCATGTCCGCTGTTATTCCAGCGGGCTGTGGCTTCTTCTTTTGTCAGGGGTTCGAACTGGGTTCCCGTGACCGGAGACTTAATTCCAGTTGTGATCAACGCGAAGACAGCGATGACGAACAATATTCCGACAATTTGTGGTTTTTTTAACATTGTCTCCTCCTTCCTTATTTCCATTGGTATCCAAAGGATACTTCTATGATATTGGCTTTGTAGGTATCTGCGCCGGAATTGCCTTTATAGTCAACAAATCTGTATCCGATCGAAGCGGCGAGTCCATTGCTGAATGTGTAATCGACATATCCCTTGAAGAGTGTTCTGTTGATTTCCCAAAAGCCTTCGTTCTTATAATTGTTGTAGTAGGATCCAAGATTGAAGTCATCAGTGATGGCAAAGGATATGGAACCGTCGAATAGATTGGACTTTCCATCGTAGTCAATTGTCCAGCCGAACGTTCCGGGACCTCCGCTCCATGCTGGCGGATACCAGATGGACCGTGTGGCATCGTGTTGAACATTGATGGTGCTGTAGCCAAGAGATATCCCGATCGTGTCTGAACGGTAACCGAAGCGGAAATTCAACTGGTCTCTTGTGGATTCCCAGGCATTAATACCCCAAACGTCACTCTCGGATTTCTTTGTGAGATATGAGGTTGATAAAGTGATTCCACCGCTTCTGTATTTGGCGCTGGCCCTGAAACGCGAATAGGCCGTGGGGCCGATGAGCGTGTAGGGATTTTCAACGTTGCCGTCCTGGTAGTCGAGCGTCAGATTAAAACCCTTGAAGAGATCCGCTTTCAGGTTTCCGAAGAAACCATCCCTGGATGTTTCATCCATAAATTCGACGGTTTCCAAATTGATCAGCTCTCTTTCCTCCCATCTGTATCCGCCTGTGATGGCAAATCTGGATGAGAGTGCGAACTGGAGTCCTCCTTCTACTGCAACAGTGTCGTAGGCGATATCCTGGTCCATCATGGAATTGCCAATGGTCATGCTTCCGTTCTGTTCGAAGTCGTTGTAGCGGAAAGCACCCACGATGGCCAATTTGTTGAAGAGCATGTAGGTCAGATCAGCTTCCATCAGGTTGAACTTGCGCTCGAAGTCTCCAGTGCCGGTGTAGCCGTATTCAAAGCATCGTTCCATATAATCCGTACCCTTAGCTCCTTCAGAGAAGCGGAGAGCCATATCCTGTGTGTTCCATTGTCCGGAACCGGAAATGATCAGATTGTCGAATGGATTGGTGCTGAACTTAAGTGTGTAGGTATCTGTCTTGAGGTCGTATGGCTGGTTGATGACAAAAAAGTCCAGTGTAGACGGATAGCGGGCTCCAGGCCCCCCATCAGCCATTCCCGGAAGGAACAGGCTGTTCTCGTTAGAGTATTTGCCTTTTGTGCCTTCAAACAACAGGTTCAGACGTTTGACATGAAAGTCCAACCCAACGGTTGCAGTCTTGGATTCCTCTCTAACGGGTTTGTCGAACTCGAATTCGATCCTGTTGATGTCGAATGTCGTGACACTTTCACCTTCTTTGGTGTATCTGTCGTAGTTCATGTAGACATTAAAATTCTTGTTGATATTGACCTTGAGGAAAGCGGAATCGACGTATCTTATGAAGTCGAACGTGTGGTGGTCGTAAAGAGCTCCTCCGGCTAAGGTCTCGTCGTCATAAAAATACGTGGATTTTTTCCGGTCATACTGGAATTGGTATACCCCGACTTTTTGAACGGACAAACTGAATGATTCGAAGGGATCTCCTCCAAAGTTGTACACGTTCAGGTCGAGTCTGTCGAACAAGTTTTGCAGCTTTTCGGTAGGGGCATAGTGCAGATTGAGATTGAAGAGCCGGAAACCTTTTTCCAGGTTGTAGTCTTCTTTGTATTTGGATAGGGCTCCATCGGTATTCACTGTACGGTAGCCAAACTGGAAATTTCCAGTTAATCCTTTATTTTCGTCTTGAGCTTGGAGAGAGAACGCCAAGGAAAAGACAAAAGCCGCAAGTAAAACAGGTAAAATTATTTTTTTACTTCGCATTCATTCCCTCCTATTTGAGAAAGATTTTACTCAGGTTCGAGCCGTGGATTGTGGAGTGGCAAACCGCGCAGTTTGTATTGGTGGAGCTGAATCGGCTGTGCCAGGAGACAGCATGTGTGTGGCAGCTGAAGCACAAGTCAGATGTGCTCTGGTGTGTCAGCAGGTGGCGGTTGGGCGTGCCGTGCACTTCATGACAGGCCGTGCATCCTTCCACGCGAGATGCTTCATGTTCGAAAAGGAAAGGTCCGCCTTTGTCAGTGTGGCACTGCAGGCAGGACATGTGTTTGAAGCCTCCCAATCTTTCCCTTGGTGAGGGTTCATGGGGGTCGTGGCAGGATGTGCACCCGAGTACTCCCTCCTGGAGTTTGTGCCGTTCGTTCAGTTGGAACTGAGAATAGATATCCTCGTGGCAGGAAAGGCAGCCTTTTGTGGGGCCTGCATTCAGGAGAGAGGGTTTTGGATTAGCATGAATGGAATGGCACGATGTGCAGTCCATCGCCGCTTTTCCGTGTGGGCTGGCGAGAAACCTGGGATTGGACTTTGAGTGGCATGTGATGCATTTTTGTGATTTTTCACTGGCCATATCTTCGCCTTTAAAAGCAAAAATATTAGGTCCTCCGCCTTCATCCATATGTGTCTCTCCGTCGCCGTGACAGGCGGCGCAGCTTTTTAATGGTGAGTGCGGATTAGCCTTGAAGGTTGTGGCCATATCTTCATGACATGCGGTGCAGGTTTCGACGTCAGCGTCTTGATTGGCTGGTTTGGCGGCGGTCAGGAACGCCGCAGCAAATAGGACCAAACCGAGAAAACCAATCGTCCTGAGATACGGTGATTTGAACAATTTTTCAGTTTTCCTTCGCAACTTTACCTCCTATTAAAATTTGTTTTGAAATGTATATGAAATGACAGCAACGGTGACAGATTCTTGTCGTTGTCTTTTATCTGTACCATTTGCTCGGAAAGCGCTGATTTCATCCTATGGCCTCTTTAGTGATCGAAAGAATTTGATCGGATTGAAATGGTTTTTCGATGATGGCAAAAATATCCAGCTCTTCCAGTTGAGATTCGATCTCCTGCCTGGACAGAGCGGAGAGGATGATGACTTTTACATTGGGCTGAAAAGATTTAACTTTTCGGATTGTCTGAGTGCAGTTTTCGTCATCGATTTCGAAATCGGTGAAGATGAGGTTGTAGAGGGAATTTTCAGTTTGCTGTATGACTTCGAGGCTGGAGGCCACGGTATCCACCGCGTAACCTTCACGGGAAAAAATTTCTTTAAGTGACCATCGGATCAGTTTGTCATCGTCTGCCACTAAAATCTTGTTCATAATATAATCCTCTTATATCTTTTCTTTTTATAGCAAATTTTATGCCAAGATTTTTTTTTACAAAATAAATAGTTAACTAAAAGATATTAAATGAATTACACAAAGATGTTTGGGAATGCTAAAAAATCAACCCGGATTAAGTGGGGGATTTAACTCAATATTGGGTGATATGCCCCATTTTTATTAGGGTCAGCTGGACGAATATTCTATCGGCTGGATGGAAAACTTCTTGATCTTGTACCTCATCGTGTCGCGCGTGATATCGAGAAATTTCGCTGCCTGGGATTTGTTGCCTTTAGCTTTTTTGAGTGCATTCAGGATCAGTTCTTTTTCCATGTCCATCAATCCCATGCTTTCTTTAAAAGATTTGTTCGTTTGGAATGTCTTGACTCGCGACATGACTCCGGGTTGGATCGGGAGGTATTGTGTTGTGATAAAATCTTGGTCTTCAAAAATCATTGCACGTTCTATGGCGTTCTTCAGCTCCCTGACGTTTCCCGGCCAATCGTACTGGAGAAAAGTTTTCTGCGCCAATTTATCAAGTCCCTTGATATTTTTCCTAAATTTTATATTTTGTTCGACGATAAAGTTTTCGGCCAGCGGGATGATGTCATCCGCCCTGTCTCTGAGAGGAGGGATATAGATGGGACAGACATTGAGACGGTACAGTAAATCCTGTCTGAAATGTCCTTCATTGACGGCTGTTTCCAGGTCTTGATTGGTGGCCGCAATCACACGGAGATCCACTTCGATATCCTTTAAGCCGCCAACTCTCTTGAAGGTCTGGGTTTCAAGGAAACGCAGGATTTTAGCCTGAAGATGTATACTGAGAGTGGAGATTTCGTCAAGAAACAGAGTTCCCTCGTCAGCCAGTTCAGCAAGCCCCTTTTTCTGCTGCTTAGCATCTGTGAAGGCCCCTTTTTCATAGCCGAATAGTTCACTTTCGAGAAGATTCTCAGGAATGGCCGAGCAGTTAATGGCAAGATAGGAAGCGTCTTTTCTTCGGCTGAGGTTGTGTATGGCCTGGGCGAGAAGATCTTTTCCTGTTCCGCTTTCCCCTTGAAGGAGGACGATAGAGGCTTCACTCTGCGCGATTTTTTTCGACATGTCCATGATCTGTTTCATCGTTTGGGAAACAGCCACAATCTGTGTGAGATCGAATTTGCTTTTTTCCTTTTCTTTGTAGTAGGCGACCTCTTTTCTTAGAGTTGCCGTCTCAATGGCATTATTTATGATGCTCTGCAGTTTTGTGTAGTTGATGGGTTTGGTGATAAAATCATAGGCTCCCCGCCGCATGGCCGTTACCACGTCATCTACAACACCATAAGCAGTGATCATGACAACCGGGAGTTCCGGCCATTTTGACTTGATGTCTTTGAGGAGATCTGTGCCCTTTTTATCGGGAAGTTTGTTGTCCAGCATGACGAGATCGGGCATCTCTTGAGGAATGAGCTTGAGCGCCGTTTTTCCATCCTCAGCCGTAACAGCATCCAAGTTCCATTCTGACAGCTTCTGGCTGAGACTCCACCGCATGAGTTTTTCGTCATCGATGATGAATATTTTTTTTTCTCTTCATGAATTCTCTTTCGATTCTACAACAGGAAGGCGTATTGTAAAAGTTGTTCCTTTTCCTTCCTCGCTTTTTACATCCAGAGTTCCTGAATGAGCGGCGATGGCTTTTCGACAGATTGAAAGACCCAGGCCGGTTCCCTGAGATTTTGTGGTGAAAAAGGGATGAAAAACTTGTGAAAGATGCTCTTTTTGTATGCCTATGCCATCATCAGATACGGCTATCCATAAGTCCTTTGTGTCTTTGGTAGAATACTCAATTGTGATGATGCCTTTCACAGGAATAGCGGCGACTCCGTTAAGCATCAAATTCAACAGGACTTCCTGGATTTTGTCGGCATCCAGCCGTGTTAGAATGTTATTTTCTGTGCTGCTGACATGAAATTGAATGTCTTTGTTTTTGATCTGCATCTTAGCCAGTTTTACTGCGTGATCCACACATTCCTTAAAAGAGACTAGTCTGATGTTTAACTCTTTGGGTTTGGCATACCGGAGCAGATCCTGGATGATCCGGTCAATTCTGTCTATCTGAATCAGAATTTCCTTAAAAACGTCTTTATTCATATCACTATCATCTGTTTTGTTATGAATGATTTCTATTGCGCCTTTCATCCCTGCGGTGGGATTCTTTATTTCGTGGGCCAGTCCGGCGGCAATCTCCCCGAGTGAAGCCAGGTGTTCGGCTTTTTCCATCTGCTTATCGTGCAGCTCTTCGATTCTGCTGTTGGCTTCTTCCAATTTCGTAATCATGATGTTGAAACTTCTGGCGAGGTCTCCGATTTCATCGTCCTTTGTGATGGGGACCTTAGAGGAAAAATCACCTTCCTGGATTTTTGCCATTCTTTTTTTGAGGTTAAAGATGGGCCGGTTGATAATTTTTTCGAAAAGCCGCAGGATGATGAGTGTCAAAATTGTCAGGGCAACAAGAGACACGATGATTCCTAATGTCTGGTTTTGTTGTGAATTTAAGAAAACCGAGGAATAGTCAAACGTCATATCCATTACACCAAGAATTTCTATTTTTGGGTCATGACATGAAAAGCACGCTTTATCATTTTTTATCGTCCGGAATTCTTGAATAAACTCGTGGGAAAGGAATAGAGGTTCTCTGTCTGCATCTTTGTCTAAAAGAAATGAGCTCAATCTTTGTATAGCATTCTCAGTGATTGTCTTTCCTCTTTCATTGGGTGTCGATGAAGTGAGAATAACTCCATCCGGACTCAAAATCCTTAAGTTTTTAACGTTCTGGGAGACACTGATGTTTTCCAATATTTTTTGGACTTTAGCAGATTCGCCCTTCTTCATGGCCTCGAGAATACTGTTTTCAATAACTTCACCCATAAGAACGACCGTTTGCTGGCTCGAGGACTTGATGATATCCTGATTAGATTTTGTATAATAATATGAAATAATAGCCGCTGTGATGGTTCCGATCACAAAAATATGTAGTATAATTTTGCTGCGTAATTTCCAGTTCATAAGTGATTTCATTTGATTATCTTTATCGTATCTCTCTGTATTGTACGAAATACGCCTGCTTGAGACAAGACTGATAAGAAATGGACGCTGTTGATGGAAAAACGGAACACAGAAACACGGGGCTAGGAATGGAGTTACTTCTTTGTTTGTTTTTTATTGGATTTTTCGAGTAGCTGTTGAAGGGTGATGCTGCCAAAGTAGTCCTTGAGTAATTTAGAGGCTTCTGCCCATAAAGGGTATGTTGAACAATCTTTGCGGCGTTCACAGCAGTCTTCATCGTCAACACAGTCGACAAGGCTGATATCTCCTTCCAGAGTTTCTATGATATCGAGAAGCTTGATTTTTGAAGGATCACCGGCTAGGCTATAACCTCCACCTGCGCCTCGTGTGCTTTTTACAAATTTCTTTATTTTTAAGGGAATAATGATCTGTTCGAGGTATCGAATGGAGATGTCTTCTTCTTTGGAGATATTTTTCAGGATTACCGAGTCTTCTCCTTCTGCTTGGTGGCGGGCCAGATTAAGCATCAACCGCGATCCATAACGGCCTTTTGTGGAAAGTCTTAACATATGTCACTCCTACATCATATTATTGATAGGATTTATAGGAATTATAATAATATAGTCTCTAAGAAGTGTTTGTCAAGTCGTAAAAAGATTCCTGTTAGAAATATCCCTTGTATAATAAGACGCGTAGCAGGGAACTCACGAAAGATTAAGCTTTGGCCTTGGCTTTGGCTTTTTTCTTTTTCTCCTGAGTCATTAGGTCCTGAAGTGTGGTACTGTCAAAATAGTCGTGCAGGAGGGCGCTGGCTTTTTCCCAGATATCATGAGTGGCGCAGGTTTTCACACGGTCACAGTAGTCCTCGTCTTCAACGCAGTCAACAAGGCAGCACGTGCCTTCCAGTGCATGAAGAATTTCACTCACTTTAATTTGAGAGGGTTTCCTCGCCAGAGTGTATCCTCCTCCAGCTCCTCTTATGCTCTTGACGAGCTTGCTGATTTTGAGGGGAATGATGATTTGTTCAAGGTAACGAATGGAGATTTCCTCATCATCGGAGATACTCTTGAGAATGATGGCTTCCTTTCCGACGTTGTATTGATTGGCAAGGCTAAGCATCAGGCGTGTACCATAGCGGCCTTTAGTCGATAGTTTGATCATTGCATCACCTTTTTTTTGAAAAATATTATCGTGGGGATGATTACTAAACTCCACTTAATACTCTATTGAAATATACACTATAAATCAACATAAATTTATATGAAATATAAAATCTATGGGAGTTTTTTAGATCCGACCTCCAAATATTTTTGTTCCGATCCTCACGATATTTGCCCCTTCCTCGACAGCAACTTTATAAGAGTTTGTCATCCCCATGGACAAGAAGGTCATTTCCGCACTAGGTAGGTGAAGGTTCTTCATCTGCTCAAATAGACGGCGGGTGACGACAAAATAGGGGCGGGCGTCTTCTGGATCTCCAAAAAAGGGGCCCATCGTCATAAGGCCCTTAATATGGACATTTTTAAAATGGGATATCTCCTTGATTAAATTCAGGGCTTCCTCTGGGAAAACCCCGCTTTTCTGCGGCTCCTTTCCCGAGTTTATCTCGATCAGCAAGTCCATGATCTTTCCCGCCAAACCGCACCTCTTATCGATTTCTCTGGCCAATTTGACAGAATCAACCGTTTCGATCATATTGAATATCTCGACAGCTTTTTTCACTTTGTTGGTTTGAAGATGACCGATAAAGTGCCATTGGGGCCGATGGCCCACAACTTGAAAAACATCTTGCGCTTCCTGCACATAATTTTCTCCGACTATCTGAACGCCTGCATCCAATGCCTCTAAAATTTCTTCTGCTGTCCGTGTTTTAGCCGCCGCCACGAGCTTGACTCCTTCTGGCAGCTCCTCCAAAATCCTTTTAACGTTCTCTCTGATCATTTTTTTTCTCTTTTTCCAAACTCTATGCCAACCTCCCACAAATATCAACCATGCTTGGAAAAATATGACGAGCGAAAAATGAGTTCTGAGAACTAGAAAGGCATGATTGAATTGTCTATATTGAGTCCTGCGGACAAGAGGGGTGGATGGCGTGGTTGTATCTTATCCCGGAGCACGCGGAGGGAAAGATATGCCGCGCGAACTTGCGCCCTACCGCCCCTCGAGGGAAAACGTAACGAGATTTCGAATCGACGAGCTAGTTTATAGAACTCTTTATGGTCGACTGTTTTTACTGTAAGCTTGGAAAAGAGGTGTGGTATAATGGGTGAACTTGAAAAAAGAAGGAGCCCATGAACACGCGAGAAAAAATCGAAGAAATCGTAAAACAATACGATGTGAAAGACTTTAAATGGATAGATCCGAAGACGATTGTGGTGGAGCAGTGGGTTCGGATGAAGTGTTTGTTCGGCTGTAAGGAGTACGGAAAAACAGCTACATGTCCGCCTAACGTGCCTTCCATCGAAGAATCAAAGAATTTCTTTCAAGAATACACTTCGGCCCTGGTGATTCATTTTGAAAAATCAGTCGAGCAACCTGAGGACAGACATGCTTGGACAAGAGGCATAAATACCCATTTGCTGGAGTTGGAGAGGGACGTGTTTATTTCTGGCTTTCGAAAGGCTTTTCTTTTATTCATGGACAGCTGTACTATGTGTGAAGGCTGTCCCGGCAAACGTGAAAAGTGCAAAGAGCCAGAGAAAGCTCGTCCAACTCCCGAGGCTTTAGGGATGGATGTTTTTGCCACTGTTCGACAGATTGGCTACCCGATTGAAGTGCTGTCCGATTATTCCCAGACCATGAACCGTTATGCATTTTTGTTTATAGAGTGAATAAGTTTGAATATCCGTGAACGGCTCGAGAAGTTGGAAAAGGAGACACTTTCCGAGAAAGCCTTTCTCTGCGTTCAGTCAAAGGGCCGCAGCCGTCCGGAAAGGCTTCATGCTCTAAGAACGGATTTCCAGCGCGACCGGGACCGGATCATTCACTCCAAATCATTTCGCCGCCTCAAACACAAAACGCAGGTATTTTTGGCTCCCTATGGAGACCACTACCGCACCCGTCTGACTCACACTCTTGAGGTTTCCCAGATCGCCCGAACCATAGCCAAAGCGGTCCGCTTGAATGAAGATCTGACAGAAGCCATTGCCTTGGGACATGATCTTGGCCACACACCTTTTGGTCACGCCGGCGAGGAGACCTTAGCCAAACTCCTGCCCCATGGATTTAATCATTCTGCCCAGAGCCTGCGTGTTGTGGAAAAACTCGAGTATGAGGGGAAGGGTTTAAACCTCACCTTTGAAGTCAAGGAAGGCATTTCGAAACATTCAAAAGGCCGGGGAGATATTCTGAGCAAAAAGAAGCAGCAGATGCCATCGACTTTGGAAGGACAGATCGTGCGTGTGTCCGATGTCATCGCCTATGTCAATCATGACATCGATGATGCCGTTAGGGCAGGCGTGATCCAGGTCAAAGATATTCCGCTGAGCCTGACAAAAGTTCTCGGCCGCTGGCATGCCAGCCGGATCGACCGCATGGTGGCCTCTGTTGTAGAAACGAGTCTCAAGTCCGGACTCAATTTGATTTCTCTCGGCAGCGAGATCGGGGAAGCCGTGAATTTTCTGCGGGAATTTCTGTTTGAAAGGGTCTATTATAATCCAAAGGCCAAGAGGGAACTGGAAAAAACAGAAAAAATTCTTAAGGACATTTACCAATATGTCCGTAAAAAACCGGAGGGTTTTGTCAAGTCTTACCCTGCAGGGGATTCCTTTGAAAAAAGGTGCGGTGATTTTATGGCGGGGATGACCGACCTTTTTGCTCTCAGACTCTACGAACGGCTTTTTTTCCCTTTGACCTGGCCTGTCCTATAACCAACTCTAGAAGAATTCAGACAAGAAGAAATCTGATGAGGATGGTAATAGCGACATCCGAGGATTTAGCCTTACCGAGTTTTGTTCATCGAGGACAGCTGACAGGTCGGCCGCTGAGTATGTTTGAGCACGGGAGACTCTAACAAAAGTGGTACGCGTCTTCTGGATGTTCTCTCTGAGGTGAGCAAAATATATGTGCGGAGTTGCGCAAGCGCCACCTTTTTAGGGGGAAAAACCTGCAGTCTTAAATGGATGGGTGGTGTGGCGGCGTTAAAAATCCGAGTGGAACGCTTCCACCTCAGCAGATTTTATTTTAGCCAGGCCAGTTCATTTCTTTTTAAGAAGAATCTCTTCGAAGAATTTTAGAGCAGCCTCATCATCCTTCTGTCCGATCCAAAAAATCGCATTCTCGCGCACTTTTGGATTGTCATTGGACCGTGCAATTTTTATCAGCATCGGTAGGGCTTTATCCGTGGGAAGTTGACTGATTGCAAAGACAGCGGATTCTTTGACTTTAGTCTCTTCGTCCGTGTCATCGACAATGGCCTTGAGGGCCTTGACACTTTCTTCGGACGCTTTTTGTCCCAGCCAGAAAATGGACTGCTTCCTGACTTTCGAGCTCTTTTCATTCCTAGCAATGTCGATCAATTCTTTAACAGCCGCCTCACCTCCGAGGAGGTAGAGAGAGAAGACCACTTTTTCTCTCAATTTAACGCTGTCTTCTTTTTTGTAGATGTCCCTTAGATACTCGAGACTTTTGCCGTATTTATTGCTGCCCAGCCAAAAAATAGCCTGCTCTCTTGTTTTTGAAGGAAAAGTTCCCAGAGCCACTTTACGGAGAAATTCAACGGCTTGAGAGTGCACATGGGAGCTGATCAGAAAGATAAAATCAGTCTGGGTTGAAGACTCGGATTTTTCAAATTCTTTGGTGAGAAAATTGAAACTTTCATTTTGGTCGGCCTCTCCAAACCAGTAAAGGGGGTAATCCTCGACCGTAAAAGTTTCCTCCAGATCGATGTGGCTCGAATCGAGGATCTCTCCATTGTCTGCACTGTGAAGAAAGATGACTCCCGTGGGTGATTGGTCCTTTTCTCCGGTGTTTGTGGTCGAGCTGTAGCCTTTTGTCTTGCTTCTTCTGATCTTGATTTTACCGTTCTCGGTGTAGAGCTTATAGGGATCTCCGGAAGCTCCTTTTTTTCCAAAACGGATATCGTGGCGGCTGATATAGATATATCCGGTTAAATAGGCGTCGAATTTTTTTCCCTGCTTGAATTGATCGAAGGCAGCGTCGAATTTTTTCTCGAGAGAGAGGGTATCGTTGTCTAGATATGTCACATTTCCTTTAAAGGTCACTTCTGCAGCCATGCCCAGAACCGGCAGTAAGGCCAGAATATAAAGGACGGCCGCAGCCGTTCCCAGGATTGTTTTGTTTGATTTTTTCATGGTTTTCCTTTTTCTTATTGGTCCATAAATTCGGTCACTTGAGGATTTCTGTGAGGTACTTTATGGCTGCTTCATCTTTAGACTTGCCGAGCCAGAAGATGATCGACTTTTTTATCTCCAGGTCCTTTTCTCCCTTGGCCATCTCAATGAGTGCCAGGATGGCCTTTTTGCTTTTGCTTTGGGAAAAGGCATGGACAATCTGTTCTTTCACCCTTCTGCTGTCTGTTTCGGCGTAGATATCGCCCAGCACATCCAGGGTACTGTCTGATTTATTCTGTCCCACCCAGAATATAGCCTGCTCCTTTGTCTTTTCATCCACGTCGTTTTTTGCGATGTCTAGAAGCTTGTTATAAGCCTTTGTGCTCTTGTTCTGTGAAAAGGCAAAAATCAGGCTTTCTTTCACTTTTGAATCGTTGGATGAGTCATAAATGTCTATCAAAGTCTCCACGCCTCTTTCATCCTTTCTCATCTGTCCAATCCAGAAGATGGCCGTTTCTTTAGCTTTGGTTTCAATATCTTCCTTGGCGATTTGAACCAGTTTGTCATAGGCGGCATCGCTTTTTGTTTGAGAGAGAGAGTAGATCAACTGCTCCTTGACTTTCTGTGACTCACTCATATCGTAGATATCGATCAGGATTGCTGTGGAATCTTTTCCTTTAGTCTGTCCGATCCAAAAAATAGCCTGTTCCTGGACTTTGACATCCTTTTCGGTCTTGGCAATGGCGACCAATTTTTTCCAGGCCCTATCGTCA
This sequence comes from uncultured Eubacteriales bacterium, assembly GCA_964560275.1. Lineage (GTDB taxonomy): Bacteria > Acidobacteriota > Aminicenantia > Aminicenantales > Aminicenantaceae > JAUWVG01. Next base: position 14,761 of record CAZLLG010000050.1, read on the forward strand.
CTGGAGCTCTTGGCGTGCTGTGCGAGGGCATAGATTACCTGCTCTTTGATCTTTGTATCTTTTTGGGAATCATAGATCTTTAAAATGGCATCCATACTCTCTTTGCTTTTTCTCTGACCCAGCCAGAACACGGCCTGCTCGCGAACCTTTGTTTCCGGATCTTTGGTTGCCCGATCGATGAGGAGGGGGATCACCTCTGATTTTTTTGACCGGCTGAGGATAAAGATAGCCTGTTCTCTGAGTTTTGCGCTTTCATCTTCCTGGACGATTTTAACCAGGATCGGGAAGGCCTTGTCCTCGTCCATGTTCATCAGAGAGTTCAGAGCCACGAGCTTCAACTGAATTTCGGGATCCTGTTCTTCGTCTGTGTCTACTCCAAGAACATAGAGATTTTCGAGGACGTCAGCTGTGTCAAAGTTTTCCAGGCCCTCGAGGCCTTTCAAACTGCCCAACGCTGCAAGGCCTTCCAGCCCCGCCAGGCCTTCGAGACCAGCTAGACCCTGGAGGGCTTCTAGGCTTTCGAGCCCTTCCAGTCCCATTAAACTTCCGTCGATGAAGACCTGGTAATTCTCAAGCCCTTTTTGGACTAGGTCCTCGGCGATTTCGATCCTCAAGAGTTTTGCATCGTCAATCCATTTGCTTTCTGCGTGCGATTTCATAAGATTGTTGAGCTGCTGGAGAGCCATCTCTTTTTCCTTCAGCTGGTTTTCCATGCCTTCTAAATTTTTACTGTACATGTATTGAGCGTAGGCGAGCCAGTACATGGAATCGTCCACATATGTGCTCTTGGCATACCCCTTCAAAAGCTTTGTGTACCAGCTAATGGCCTGCTGGTAGTTTTTTTCGTAGACGAGTTTTCTTGCTGTGTCATACATCTCCTT
>CAZLLG010000051.1:0-15594 GCA_964560275.1 uncultured Eubacteriales bacterium
ACGCCGGACACAGACATTCAAAATTGAACAGGACGGCGAAAAGATTACTGTCACCATGGAAAGCCCGAAGGGAGAGGATATAGGAGAAGGGATATTCAAGGACGATAAGATCTCGTGGAAAATCACCAGGGAATCCCCAAGGGGCGAGATGCCTATGACTTACACCGGCACAGTCATTGGTGACACTAAGTCCGGTGAAATGCAACTGCAGACGAGCAGGGGTAATATGGGCACCCGAGAGTGGACAGCAAAAAAAATATAAGCCTTAATATCACAACAATGCAGTCTACCATATTTCGTCTGGCCTTTACTTCTTTTTGGAAGAAATATTCTAATAATACGTCTAAATTTATTGATATTTAATTAAATAAAGGATGAAAGATTATTGGAGGACAACATGATGAAAAGAAACATTTTAATTCTCTCAGCCGCCTTGCTCCTTTTGGCAGGGTCTGCATTGGCTCAGGACATTTCCGGCGAGTGGGAGATGACCACCGAAGGTCGTCAGGGTCCGCAGACTTCGACAATGAAGATCGAACAGGACGGCGAAAAAATCACCGTCACCATGGAAGGCCGCATGGGAGAAATGACCGGAGAAGGCACCATTAAGGACAATAAGATCGAGTGGAAAGTTACCCGGGAAACCCAAAGAGGCGAATTCACGACGACTTACACAGGCACTGTCGACGGAAACACCATGTCCGGTAAATCAGAGATGAACATGGGAGAACGAGTTATGGAGCGCGAGTGGACGGCAAAGAAGAAATAGTTTTTTAACACGACTGCACTGAAGGCACTAAGATTTCGTCTGGCCTTTCAAACTGTTCTGTCCTAAAATAGGTCAAGAACAGGCTTCCCGAGTAAACCGACCGGGAAAAAGGGAAGAACATCCTCTTAACTCCGTCTAAAGAGTGTGCGGAGGTAAAGAAGAGTGAAATTTTATGGACGAAAAAGACTTGGTGCAGCGCAGCAAAGAAGGCGGCGAAGAGGCCTTTGGTGTACTGGTCAATAAATATAAAACAAAGGTGTATCACTTGGCATACAGTTTAACTCACAACGCCCAAGCTGCCGACGATCTTGCCCAAGAGGTGTTTATCAAGGCTTATTTTGCGCTGGATAAGTTTAGAGGAAAATCAGAATTCGGCACCTGGGTTTATAGGATTGCAGTCAATCACTGCCGGGATTTTCTGAGAAAAAAGAACAAAATGATCCAAATCCCCTTTGAGAACATCATTGGAAAAATTTCCGCACAAGAGGACGAAATTCTTCCGGAGGAAAAGGAACAGGAAGAGGCCCAAAGACGAAAAATTGTTCACTCTGCGATCCAGGCACTGCCGGACAAATATAAGACCATCCTGTCATTGAGAGACATCCAGGATTTTTCCTACAACGAAATCGCCAAGATTCTCGACATATCACCCGGAACAGTAGATTCCCGCCTGCACAGAGCCAGAAAAATGCTCCGGAAAAAACTCGAACCTTTTTTTTCTCAAAAAGGAGGGGAACATGAAATGTAAACAGTCGGAAAAATATCTGCTCAGGTCTTTAGAAAATCGACTTAATCCTTCAGAGACAATTCAGCTGAAAGAGCATCTGGAAGACTGCCCTTTGTGCCAGAAAAGAAAATCGGAGTACTATCTCATCCGCAGGACTCTGAAGGAAGACCGTTTCCCAGAGACAAGGCCCTATTTTTGGGAACGGCTGCAGCCGAGATTGAAGGAAAAAAGTACGGTTGATCCATGGACAGTCAGGAAGCAGTTTGGACTCCGCGCCATCCCTCTTTCTGTCTGTGTTGTGGCCTTGTTTGCCGCTGCTGTTTTCCTTTTTGTCCCTGCCCAACAGGAAGAACTGGATTTAAGCGAAACAGGATTGTTCCTTTTACAGCAGTCTAATCCATTGGGGGAGACACAGAATTTTTTGACAGAGGAAGGAGACGACAATAAGCATATCATGCTCATTTTCTCCTCGCTTGATGAGATAAATAACATAGGGAGAATTATTCCATGAAAAATCATCATAAATTATGGGCGATAATCTCTTTGATTATCGTGTTTTCTGCCGGGCTCGTCAGTGGAATCCTGCTCGACAAACATCTCTTCAACAAAAAAAATGAGCAACGTTCAGCAAGGGCAGATTATAAAAGAACGAGTTCACCCCGCTATCCAACTCTGGATCAGTGGACTCAAGAATTGGGGCTCACCCCTGATCAGAAGGAAAAACTTCAAGAAATTTTTAAAAACAATGAGGAAAAGTTTAAAACCTTAAGGAAAGATATGGATGAGGATTTGCGGAATATTCGCAATCAACTCACTAACGAAATTAAAAGTGTCCTGACTGAAGAACAGCAGGCCAAATACGAGGCCATGATCCAAAGTTACCGCTCAAAAAGACGAGGGGAGCACGAAAATCGAAAAAAACAGTCTGAGAGACAGAATAAAGGAGAAACAAGATGAAGAAGAGAATTATTTTAGGAATTTTTGTCATTGTTGTGATTACAGGAGTTGTCTTAGCGATGACGGTGTTTAAAAATGGTAAAGAAGACGGAGTACTCTACAAAAAAGAAGCCATCAAGAAGGGAAATGTTGAAGCCCTGGTCGTGACAACCGGCACTTTAAACCCTGTAACCATAGTGGATGTGGGAAGCCAGGTATCCGGCAAAATTAAGAACCTCTATGTGGACTTTAACTCCAAGGTCACCACAGGACAGATCCTTGTGGAACTCGACCAGGAACTTTTTCAGACGCGGGTTCAGCAGAACGAAGCGAACTACAACAGCTCGGCTGCCGCACTTGAAAAATCCAAAGTGACACTGGCAAACACAAAAAAAAGGCATGACAGAACTAAGGCCTTATCTGAAAAAGAGCTCGTCTCATTCGAAGAGATGGAAGCATCAGAAGTCGCCTATTTTAACGCCCAGGCCGACCTCAAATCAGCCGAAGCGCGGTTGGAACAGGCCCAGTCACAACTTGACACCAGCAAAGTCGATCTGACGTACACCGTCATTCGGTCTCCTATTGACGGCGTTGTCATTAACCGCAACATCAATATCGGGCAAACCGTGGCCGCCAGCCTTCAAGCCCCTGTACTCTTTCAGATCGCCAACGATCTGACAAAGATGCAGGTGGAATGCAGCGTAGACGAAGCCGATATCGGCCGGGTCAAAGAAGGACAAAAAGTCCGGTTTAATGTGGACGCCTTTCCCACCGACGAATTTGACGGCATCGTGAGCCAGGTGAGATACTCTCCCGTAGTCCAGCAGAACGTTGTCACCTATACCACCATCGTGGAAGTAGAAAATCCAGAATTAAAGCTTATGCCGGGTATGACAGCCACCATCTCTATCATAACAGGAGAGGCCCGAAACGTGCTTCTCATCCCCAACTCAGCCCTACGTTTTACCCCTGATCTCCCAGCCGAAGAAATGAGAGCTCTCTTCCAGGAGATGATGGGGGGAATGGGAGGCACCCGTGAAGGTAGTCGAGAGGGAGGCCAGACCAGCAGACCTCAAAGCAGAGAGGGTGGAGAAGGAGGCGAAAGGCAGAGACCTTCAGGAGAAAGAGGCAACATGACGATGGGGATGGGTGGCAGCGGTTCCATGGGTTCCCGAGGAATGCAGATCCCCACTGTCTGGTTTGAAGACGAAAACGGAAAGCTCAAAATGGCTATGCTCCAAACCGGTGTGACTGACAACACCAACACAGAAATTGTCTCGGGTGATCTCAAGGAAGGTCAGGAGATCATCATCGGTCAAAATACCTCCTCAAACGACAGGGGACGCTCAAGTAATCCCATGCGCGGGGGCGGAATGATGTTTATGCGCCGATAGAATAATTTCACATCAATTACCAAAGGAACATAAAATGGATAACAACAATCTTATCCAAATCGAGGATATCAAGAGAGTCTACAAGGTAGGAGAAACGGAAGTTAATGCGCTCCGAGGTGTATCCTACAGCATAAAAAGGGGCGGCCTTGTCGCCATTATGGGGCCTTCGGGTTCCGGCAAATCCACTTTAATGAACATCATCGGCTGTCTGGATAAACCAACAAGCGGAAGATACTTCCTGGAAGGCGAAGAGGTTTCAACGTTTGATAAGAACAAACTGGCCCAGATCCGCAACAAACGGATCGGTTTTGTCTTCCAAAGTTTTAACCTTTTGGCAAGAACAACCGCACTAGAAAATACGGAACTTCCGCTTATCTATTCCGATGTGGCAAAGAAAAAATCCAAGGATATGGCCATGAAGGCTTTGGCTATGGTAGGGCTTGAAGGACGTGAGCTGCACAAGACCAACCAGCTCTCCGGTGGTGAGATGCAGCGTGTGGCCATAGCCCGTGCGCTGGTCAACAATCCTTCCCTGCTTCTCGCAGACGAACCCACAGGAAATCTGGACACAAAAACAGGGATAGAAATTATGGATATATTCAGAAAACTCAATAAAGAACAGGGGATCACGATTATCCTCGTCACCCATGATCCGGAGGTATCCTCCGTGGCCAACCGCAGAATCTTTATCCGAGACGGCCTCATTGAACGAGAGGAAAGGGAGTAAACAATGAATCTCATTAAAATATCGCGCGTGTCTCTTAGGGCCCTCGGCCGGAATAAAATGCGGTCCTTTTTGACGGCTTTGGGTATCATTATTGGCGTGGGGGCAGTCATCGCTATGGTCAGTATCGGACACGGCGCAAGAGCCGCGGTCGAAGACCGCTTCACTTCAATGGGAACAAACCTACTCACCGTTAGAGCAGGAAGCAGGTCCCGTGGAGGTATTCACGGAGGCGGGGGTTCTGCTGAGAACCTTACAGAAGCAGATGCCGAGGCCATCGCAGAAGCCGAAGCCGTGGAATACATGTCTCCCCAATTATCTACCAGAACTCAGGTCAAATACGGCAATAAAAACTGGAACACATCCATTCAGGGTGTGGCGGCTGCTTATCCATTGATCCGGAACTGGGAAATGGACATCGGGGCTTTTTTTGATACCAACCAGGTCCGGGCAGGCCAGAAACTTGCAGTTCTCGGCAGTGAGGTCAATCAAAATCTCTTTGAAGGCGCCGATCCCATTGGCCAGGTGATTAGGATAAACCGCGTTCCCTTCAGAGTGATTGGTGTGTTGAAAACAAAGGGAGAAGCAGGCGGGTGGGGCAGCCATGACGACCAGATTGTCGTTCCCTACACCTCGGCCCAAAGACTCATGGGGCGAAGAGCCAGACTCAGCTCTATAGAAGTTAGCGCGTACACAGGAAGAACACAAGAAGCCCAAGTACAGATCGAAGAGATCATGAGGATCCGGCATAAGATCGCCCCAGGTGCTGAGGACGATTTCAGCGTCAGGGATATGACGGAAATCGCCGAAGCCGCAGGCGAATCGACCCAGATATTGACTATACTTCTCGCGGGTATTGCATCGGTCTCCCTGCTTGTCGGGGGGATCGGGATCATGAACATAATGCTTGTCTCTGTTACAGAGCGCATTCGTGAAATCGGGATCCGGATGTCCGTAGGGGCCAAGGAACGAGACATCCTCCTCCAATTCCTTACAGAGGCCATCGTCTTGAGTATTTTTGGGGGGATATTCGGAATTCTTGTCGGAATAGCCAGCTCTAAGCTGATTTCGAATATCGCCGGCTGGCCGACTCTCATTTCTGTAGGCGCTATTATACTGGCTTTTTTCTTTTCAGGTTCGGTCGGTGTGTTCTTTGGATTTTACCCGGCCCGCAAGGCGTCTAAACTCGATCCTATTGAGGCATTAAGGTACGAATAAAGAATAAGAATAAAGAATATTGCACAAGGAGAACAAATAATGCTTAAACGCACAATCGGAATAACCCTTATATTGAGTCTTTTTTGTTTGTATGGACTGCACGCTCAGACGGCTGAAAAGACAATTTCTCTGTCTTTAGAACAGTGCATAATGAAAGCTTTAGAAAATAATTTAAGCGTGGCTATCAGTGTACTTTCCCCTCAGTTGTCCGAAATCTCCCTGGTTGCATCCAAGGAAAAATGGCTGCCGAGTCTATCCTTTGGTTTCAATTTAAGGGATACCAGTCAAGCGTCATACTCCTTTCTCGATGCGTCCGATGCTGTAAATACAGTCAACCGAACGTTTTCAGGCGATTTCAGTCAGCTTCTCCCTACAGGTGGAACTCTCACGTTGTCTGTAGACGGCGACAAGACTGACTCCAATAGAAGCTTTCAATCGATCAATCCTAGATATGGGGGCACTCTATCCTTTAACTTTAACCAGCCTCTTCTGCGCAATTTTGGCATAAAAATGAACCGCAGGGAGATCGTTATCGCCCAGAACAACCTTGACATCTCCGAACTCGACTTTAAGACCTCCCTCCAAAATACAGTCTACAGTATTGAAGAAGCCTACTGGAATCTGGTATACAGCATCGAAAACCTCAATGTTCGACAGCAGTCTCTCCAGCTGGCCGAAGATCTTCTGGAAAAAAACAGGCGGGCCGTCGAAGTCGGCACCATGGCACCCATAGATGTTCTCAGTGCCGAGTCGACCGTGGCCTCCCGAAGGGCTGACATCATCGAAACCCGGGCTCAAGTCAAAAACTATGAGGACAACCTTAAAACTCTTATCAATCTAGCTGCCGAGAGAGACGACGTCGATCTACTGACCATTTTGCCCACCGATCAGCCAGGACTTGAGAGGGTATTAGTAAGCTTGGATCAAGCCTTGGCCACTGCATTGGATAACCGAGCAGATTTACAATCCACAAAACTGGATATAAAAAACAGCGAACTCAATGTCAGCTGGGCAAAAAACCAAATGCTTCCTGGATTAAGCCTTTCAGCCCGGTACTGGAGCCCAGGAATTACGGGCGATCAGATTGTCTACCAAGGAAATCCTCTTTTGGGAATCATCTCCCACACTATCCCCGGATCTCCATCTGATGCATGGAAAGATGCCTTTGGACTCAAATACGGCAACCTCTCACTTTCCCTAAACCTTGATATTCCCCTGGACAGCATCTTCACACAGACAACTCTTTTGCAGGCAAAAGTCAATCTTGAGAGAGCCATGCTGCAAATGAAGAACCAGGAACAGCAGATTTTTCAGGAAATTCGAAATGCAGTAAGAGCTGTGGAAACTAATTGGGAAAGAGTTCAGGCCTATAAAGTTGCCGCTGACCTTGCACGCCGGCAGCTTGAAGGTGAAGAAGAAAGGCTAAAAGTTGGATTGACGACTCCCTATTTTGTACTCCAGTACCAGCGGGATCTGCGCAATGCCCAAATCATGGAACTCCGATCGATCATGGATTACAACCTCTCCCTGGCACGACTGCAGAGGTCCACAGGCGTGATTCTTTCAGAGAAGAATATTTCGGTCATGGATGTTTTAGGTAAATAACTTCCTAAAGACATTCTTCCACTCTATAATACAAAATTCGTAATCTAGGTGGATAAAAAGAAAGACTTTGAATTATACAAAAAATAAAAGATTAGCTTTTGCCTTATTCCTATTCGCGTTGATGGTGTGTGGAGGGATAGCAAAGGGAAACAACACCGAATACAGCATCAAGGCCACACCATTTTCTTCACCTCCGAAAATCGATGGCAAGCTGGATGAGCCATTCTGGCAGAATGCCGCCAAACTCGACTCCTTCACACAATACGAACCTCAAGAAGGAGGCATCCCCTCCGAAAAAACGATTGCCTATATCGGTTATGATTCGAAGAATCTCTACATCGGTGTCAAATGTTACGATTCCGAACCCAAGGCCATCCGTGCGTGTCTGACAAAACGGGACGAAGTTTTTGGAGATGACGGAATCACCGTGTTTCTGGATACGTTTAACGACAAAAAAAGGGCCTTTGCCTTTCAAGTCAATCCCTGCGGCGTCCAGGTGGATGGCATCTATACCGAAAACCGGCGAAGAGGCCGCGGGCGAGGCGGCGGTGGTATGGGCGGTGGCGGATTCTTCGACTTTGACCGCAATTGGGACACCTATTTGATCACAAACGCCAATCAGGACGACGAGGGATACACTGTCGAAATGGCCATTCCTTTTAAAAGTTTACGTTTTCCGAATCACAATCCACAGACCTGGGGGATCCAAATCAAAAGGGAGATCCGCCGAAAAAGCGAGGAAATCTACTGGGCCCCCCGGTCCCGAAATATCAACGGCTTCCTTATTCAGGCAGGTACAATGGAGATAAACGGGGATATCGAGCAGGGTAAAAACCTGGAATTTATGCCAGTGGTAACGGGACTAAAACAAGATGGAGAAAAATTCGTCCCGGAAGCCGGTCTGAATTTTAAGTATGGAATCACCTCTGACCTGACGGCTGATGTGGCCGTCAATCCTGATTTCAGTCAGATTGAGGCCGACATGCCTCAGAACGATGTCAATCAGAGGTACGCCCTCTACTACTCTGAAAAAAGACCCTTCTTTTTAGAGGGAAAGGACTTTTTTGACACACCCTTTGAGCTGGTCTACACGAGAACTATCGTCAATCCCCTTTGGGGCACCAAGCTCACGGGGAAAATCGGGAAAACAACCATCGGATTCTTGAGCGCCTATGACGAAAATCCCACATTCATCGACTTCCCGGGCGCAAACTTTGAGTATGAGATTGAGGACGCCAAATCCAGAGCCCTTGTTAATGTATTCCGAGTCAAGAGAGATCTCTTCGAAGAATCCTATATCGGCTTCATTTTGACAGATAAGGAATTGGGAAATTCCTGGAATTCCCTCACTCGGAACTACAACCGTGTGGCCGGATTCGATGGGTAGTTCAAGTTTAAAAATTACTACAGGATGTCATTCCAGGTTATCGGCTCGCAAAGCAAAGTGGGTTCGGACAAGACGGACCTCGTGCCTGCATTAAGCTTTAACTTCAGCCGTCAGGACAGGCACCTGCAGTTATCCGTCGATTATAACAGTTTGCCGCCCGATTTTGAGGCATCACTGGGCTATTTCCGGCGAAAAGACATCAAATCGTTGAGCTCGAGGATCAGTTACGCCATCCTGCCTCAAAACGATTTTATTATTTCAATCAGGCCATCATTTGAATACCGAAGAATTTATGATTTCGACAACACCCTGACCGATGAGCAGTTCAATTTTTCAGCCTTTATCAATGGTTGGAAAAATTCCATGCTTTGGGGAAATTTCAGGTCGACTATGGAACAATACAAGGGGATCGATTTTAAGACAACAACCTATATGCTCAACCTCAGCTCGGATCCCCTCTCTTGGATGAGCGGGAATGTCAATACCTCCTTCGGAGACGGCATCTACTATTCAGCCGCACCTTATCTAGGCTACAAAACCTCATACAGCTTACGCCTCACTCTTAAACCTTTGACAAACCTCCGTCTTTTTTTCACGGTCTCCAACAATAAATTTTTTGAGCAGCGGGGAGGAGAACGAGTCTACAACATCAACATCATTTCGCAGCGCCTAAGTTTTCAGATTTCCCGCACGCTGTCTTTAAGGCTTATTACCGATTACAACGATTACCATAAGGACCTCTACAACAGCATTCTTCTTAGCTGGGAACTGCGGCCCGGAACGGTCTTTTACCTGGGATTAGATGACAACCAGGAGCAGGATAATTCCGGGATCTTCCGCAAGCAGGGCCGCTACGTCTTCATCAAGTTTTCCTACTGGTGGCGCATCTAAAAGTAACAACTCTTTTTTTCTTCTGTATTAGAGCTGGACGGACGTCGTGGTTTATCTCTGTTTGAGTAAATGGTGGTGAGGTGGGAGGATCTTCAGCGAAAACAGAGAGAAACCACGGTCGGGTTCCGTACGGCTCTAATGAGGAACAAGACAAGAAGTGTTACTTGCTTTTTGTGGGAGGAACTCTAAAATAGAGTGTAACTATGAGAAAACTCAATTATCTTTTTTACCTTTTGATCTTGCTTCTTCCCGCATTTGGTTTTCCTCAGGATAAAACGGCATTCACTCTTGAGGACGTTATCCGGATCGGGCTTGAACGGAACCCAGGTATGGCAGCAAGGCAAAGTCAGGTCCAGGCAAATCAGGAGGCCTTTCTGGCTGCCAAACGTCTGTCCAATCCGGAATTCGAATTTCAAGCCGGAAAGGGAGAATCCTATGATGGATTGGAAACCCGAAATACAAGCGGATTTGCTATAAGCCAGCCAATCGAAAATCCGTTTAAACGACACTTCAGACTCCTCATGTCTGAGAACGCTTGGATGGCTTCAGAAAGCCTTTTTGACTATTCAAAGCTTGAATTCGTCTATGAGATAAAATATTTATTTTTCAGGATTTTATTCCTTAATAATATTGAAGAACTGTCCCAAAAAAACTTTGAATCCATCGCCGAAATCCAGCGCCTTATCGAAAAAAGAGCCCAATTCGGAGAAGTTAAAGAATTAGAGGCCATCAAGCTCCGAGTGGAAACCCTCAAAGCCCAGAACGAGCTAAATAAAATCCAAACCGAACTGGCTCTTGTCAAAGAAAGGCTCAATGCGCTCCTAAATAATTCACTCCCCTCAAATTTTAATGCAAATGGAGATCTGAACTATTTGCCCTTTTCTGAAGATGAGGAATCTCTTCTGACTAAAACTCTGCACTCTTACCCATTGATCAAACAGAAAAAATTTGAGGTTAAGGCCGCCCAAAATAACATGAGCCGTCTCAAATGGAAAAGACTTCCCGACTTTAAACTCACCGGCTTCAGCAATAAAGAATTGGACGGCACGAACAGAGGTTTTGGACTTTCGCTGGATATCCCTCTGTGGAATCTCAACACCAAAGAAATCGCTGAAGCCGAATTTTTTTTAAGGCAGCACGAGGCGGAACTGAGAGCACTTCTTCTCGATATCTCCTCTGAAGTCAAATCCAAACTGAGCAAGCTTCAATTGTCCGAGCAAACACTCAATCTTTTTCATACAGGCCTCCTCGAGCAAGCTGAGGAGAGCCTGAAGATTTCCGAAACGAGTTATAAAGAAGGAGAAATCTCACTCATCGATTATCTGGATTCGCAGCGGACTTTTTTCAGCATCATGTTTGACTACCAAGATTCTCTTCTCACATGGAATATGGATAGGGCCGCTCTTGAAAAAACGATTGGAGAGGACATCAAATGAAAAAATATATTATTTTGTTCACTGTAGGTCTTATGGTTTTCTGTGGAGGGCAAAAAAATAAGGCCCCTTCCACTCAGGGAGAAGAGGGAGCCCTCTCTAGTGTGGAGACTGCGGCAGAAGAACACGAACACGAGGATGTGCAGGTCTCTCTGGAAAAACAGAAGGCATGGGGCATTAAGATTGATTACGCTCTTATGGATAATATCGTCTCAAAGATTTCACTTCCAGGAGTCCTGGTCATGAACCAAAATGAGACAGCCACAATCTCCTCTTTTGTTGCAGGGAAAGTGACATCCCTCACTGCCGACTTAGGCACAAGGGTCAAACAGGGCCAAATTCTCTGCACCATCAACTCTCCGGAATTTGCTCAGGCGCAGGCGGATTTTCTGGAAACAAGAGCAAAGTTGAATCTGAGCCAAAAGGACTTCGAGCGTGCTCAAAAACTGTATAAAGAAAAAGCCCTAGAGGAAAAGGAGTTTTTAAGGCGGGAGGCAGAATATAACAAACTTGTAACCGAATACGGTGCCCGCGGATCGACACTACACTCCTACGGTTTAACTCACACAGACATCGATGCCCTGATCGCAAAGTGTGATTCTATCGATGAGGAAGAATACAAGTGTGAAATCGCCGATCCTAATCTCCCCATCCTAACACCTCTCAGCGGGACCGTAGTCTTCAGAGATGTGATGCTTGGAGAGCATGTCGATCCTGAAAAGACAGTGTTTACAGTCACCAATCTTAACACTCTCTGGGCTCTACTCGATGCCTATGAAAAAGATCTGCCTTTTATCAGCAAAAAGAGTTCGGTTGTCATTGAGTCTCCTCTTTACCCAGGGAGGACATTTGAGGGCAAAATAACATATATCAGCGACCTCATCGACGAGCAGTTAAGAACAGTCAAAATTCGCGTCGCAATCGATAATTCCGAAGGCTTACTCAAACCGAATATGTACATCGAGGGTCATCTCGAAAATACTTCAGATGCAAAAAAAACGATTGTGATCCCGGATGAAGCGGTCCAAAATCTTGAAGGGGAAAAAGTCGTGTTTGTCTTGGAGGAAGAGGATATCTTCACCGTCCGTCATGTCTCTCTAGGGCTAAAAATCGGCAACTTGAGAATTATTACAGACGGACTGGCCGCAACCGATAAGCTCGCTATAAAAGGCGCCTTTTATCTCAAAACAGAAATGACAAAAGCAACCTTTGGACACACACATGTTCATTAATCACAATCAGCCGGGATAACCAATGATATCTAAAATCATTCAATTCTCTCTCAAACAGCGTCACTTCATCATCATGACAACGGCTATCGTGGCCGTCCTGGGATTGCTCGCCTTCCAGAATCTCCCCATCGATGTGTTTCCGGATCCGTCGCCCCCTCTAGTTCAGGTCTACACAGAAGGGCACGGGATGGCTCCGGAAGAAATCGAACGGCTCATCTCCTATCCGATTGAATCCGTGATGTTTGGGCTGCCCAAAGTTAAAAATATCCGCTCTGTTTCCACTTTTGCGCTCTCCATCGTTAACGTTTATTTTGAAGATGGCACCGACATCTATTGGGCCAGGCAGCTGGTTGCCCAGCGCCTCATCGAAGCCAAGGAAACACTCCCTGAGCAGGTCCACAGCGCAGAGCTCGGGCCAATCGCTACGGGATTGGGACTCGTCTATCTCTACTACATCGAAGGAGAGGGACATTCACTGCTGGAACTTCGAACACTCCAAGACTGGCTGGTCAAATACGAACTCAAGTCCGTTCCGGAGGTATCTCAGGTTTTAAGTATTGGCGGAGATGTTAAACAGTATCAAATCCTTACAAATCCTCAACTGCTCCTTAAATACAACCTCACCATATCAGACCTCATCGAAAGAGTGCGCAAGAATAATCAGAATGTCGGTGCCGGTTTCATCACCCGGGGGAAAGAGGAGTACATTGTCCGAAGTGTTGGTCTCATTCAAACAGTCCAAGATCTGGAAAATATCGTAATCGCCAACTATGAGGGGACTCCTGTTTTCCTCAAAAATGTTGCCGAAGTTCAGCTGCTGCCAGCCATAAAAAGAGGTTCGGCACTGGTCAATGGAGAGGGAGAAAAAGTCGTCGGCATGGTGCTTAAACTCTTCGGTTCCAACACGGCAAAAGTCATCACGGACATCGAACTACGCATCGAGGACATCAACAAGTCACTCCCGGAAGGTGTCCGGATCGTCCCCTTTTATAACCAGGCCTCACTGGTAAAAAACACCTTTTCGACGGTCTCCACAAATCTTTTTCTGGGAATTATCCTCGTCATCCTTGTTCTGTTCCTCTTTATGGGAAATATCCCTTCGGCACTCATCGCCGTCCTCTCCCTGCCCTTTTCTATCCTTTTTTCCTTTATTTTAATGCAGAGAATCAACCTCGCCGCGGATTTGATATCTTTCGGTGGATTTGCCATCGCCATTGGTCTGATAGCCGATGCTGCAATCATCTTTGTCGAAAACACCCATCGCCATCTCCAGATTCCCCATGAATCCAAGGTTAAGGCGATCATTACCGCCGGAGAAGAAGTCGGCCGGCCGCTGTTTTTTGCCATTGTCATCATTATACTTGTCTTTCTTCCAATCTTCACCCTTACAGGAACAGAAGGAATCATGTTCCGTCCTATGGGATTCACCATTGCTTTTGCTCTAGTCGGATCGTTGATCTTTGCACTCATCTCCATTCCTCCTCTCTGCTTTTATCTTCTGCGAAAAAAAGGCCTCACGAAACAGGAACCATTTCTTATTAGGAATATAAAAAAGTTCTATATCCCTTTTTTCAAAGCTTGCCAGAGACATAGGAAAAGAGTTTTTATCGTCACCTTTGTCGTGTTTGCTATAGGCATAGCTCTTGTTCCATTCATGGGAAGAGAGTACATCCCGTATTTGGAAGAGGGAACTCTCCATCTCAGAACCACATTCGATCCCAACATCAGCCTTTCAGAAACTATTGCACTGACTTCATCCATTGAGAATACCCTTATGGACATTCCAGAAATCACTGGGATTCTCAGCCGGATTGGACGGGGCGAAGTAGGGAGTCACGCCCATCTTATAAACGATGCCGAGATTCTGATCCAGATCCAACCCATTCAGAAGTGGAAGCGGTTCAAGCACAAAGATGAACTCATCGATGAAATCGAACACCATCTGGAAGATTTCCCGGGAATCACCCTGAACATGACACAGCCTATCGCGCACAATCTCGACGAATTGATCACAGGTGTAAAGGCTCAGCTGGCTGTAAAACTTTATGGCGAAGATTTTGAAATCCTCAAGGACAAAGCCACACAGATCAAGGACCAGTTGGCGAATATCGAAGGAGCTTCAGATGTCCAGGTGGAACAGTTCACCGGACAGAACCATGTCCAGATTGTCTTGGATAGACCACAAATTTCACGCTACGGCATCAACATCCAGGACATTCAAGAGACCATCGAAGCGGCAGTTGGAGGCATCACCTTAGGCCAAGTCTATGAAGAACAAAAAAGGTTCGACATCTTTCTCCGGTTTGGTTCAGAATTCCGGCAGAGCATCGAGCACATCGAAAACCTCTTGATCCACCTGCCCAATGGAGGCCAGATCCCACTCAAGCAGCTTGCCAGGGCGGAAGAGGTCCTCGGCGCCAGGGCCATAAATAGGGAACGCAACAAAAGGTTTATCACTATCCAGGCCAACATCAGGGGAAGGGACATCGGACGGTTTGTGGTGGAAGCCCAGAAAAAAATCGAAGACACCGTAACACTTCCTCCCGAATACTCCACTACCTGGGGAGGGCAGTTTGAGCTTCAACAGAGAGCGAACAAAAGGCTGGGACTAATCATGCCCATCACATTCGTTCTGGTTGCACTCCTTCTGTTTACGATTTTCTACTCTTTTCAGGAAGTTCTGATCATCCTTATCAATATTCCGCTGGCATTGACCGGGGGAATTATTGCCTTAAAAATATCGGGTCTTTATTTGAGTATCCCGGCTTCGATTGGCTTCATTGCGATATTCGGCATCGCACTGGAGGACGGCCTTGTTCTTCTCTCTGCCTTCCACCGCAAATTAAAGGATGGACTGCCCATGAAAGAGGCCATTCTGGATGGAGTGCAGACAAAACTCAGGCCGGTTCTAATGACAAGCTTCACCACTATTTTTGGTGTTTTGCCTCTCCTCCTCGCTCAGGGACCTGGAGCAGAGATACAGAGGCCTCTGGCTACTGTTGTTGTAGGAGGACTCACCACGTCCACACTCGTTACGCTTATTGTCCTTCCTCTCATTTTCCAGAGTTTAAAAAAAGAAAAAATCGAAGTATGAAAAAAGTTGCAAGAAAATGCTTAGCTTTATTTGTTCTTTTTGTTTTTTTAATGTCTTGTTCTCCATTCCAAAGGGGAGTGATTGTGCTTTGTGCTGGAGACAGCCTGACTGAATCTCCCTATCCGAGGTATTTAAAAAACATCATGACCAAGGCGGGAATTCGGGTCGAGGTCCTCACTTTTGG
>CAZLLG010000052.1:0-15465 GCA_964560275.1 uncultured Eubacteriales bacterium
GATTTCGATCAGATGTGCCAAAAATATTATCTTCTTTGGACCTCTTCGTGCTTTCTTCCTACCTAGAAGGTATGGGGAGCAGTATCATGGATGCAATGGCGCATAAACTTCCGATTGTTGCAACGAATGTTGGGGGTATTCCCGAAGTTGTGGTTGAGGGGAAGACGGGCCTGCTTGTTCCTCCTCGACGTCCGGACGCGTTGGCAGAAGCCATCTTTAAGCTTTATCGCGATCCTTCCCTATCCTCAAGCTTTGGTCAGATGGGGTGTGAACTCGTACACCAAAAGTTTTCCGCCGAATCCATGGCCAATAAGATCCTGGAAATTTACAAAAGATTGGCAAAACAAAAATGTATTAATTTTCCAGAGCTGAACACACAAGAATGAAGATCGACAGGATTGAACTCTCCCTCCTTGAGCTCCCTTACGTCCACTATTTTGAAACAAGTTTTGGACGGGAGGAAAGCCGGACGTTCATCCTTGTCAGGGTGTTTGCTGAAGGACTATGCGGGTATGGAGAGGTTGTGGCCGACAGGAGTCCTTTTTACAGCTATGAGACAACATCCACGGCCTGGATGATTCTGAAAGAGTACTTAGTTCCCCTTGTTCTGGATTTGTCAAAGACCGATCCTCAGGATTTTTACAATCGTGTGCAGAAATACAGTGGACATCCCATGGCCAAAGCCGGGATGGAACTCGCACTGTGGGATCTTATAGCAAAACAGAATAATCAGCCTCTTTGGCAGCTTTATAATGGGGAAAAGAAAGAGATTCCATCAGGAGTCAGTGTTGGAATTCAGGATACTGTCAAGGAGCTGCTGAACAGGATTGAGGCTTTTTTGCAGGAAGGGTATTTGAGAATTAAAATCAAGATCAAACCTGGCTGGGATGTGGAGGTATGTCGGGCTATTAGGAAGAGTTTTCCGGATATCCTTCTCCAGGCAGATGCCAATGGGGCGTATGCGCTTAAGGATAAGGATTTGTTGAAAGAGCTCGATGAATTTGATCTTCTCATGCTTGAACAGCCTTTTCCAGCCTATGATCTTTGGGATCACAGCCGGCTGCAGGCGGAAATGAAGACGGCCATTTGTCTGGACGAAAGCGCGGTCTCGGCAGAAACCGTACGTAAAGCTCTTGAGATGGGAAGCTGCAGGATTATAAACATTAAAGTTGGTCGGGTGAGTGGAATCATTGAGGCGAGGAAGATTCATGACTTTTGTGAAGAGATGTCTATCCCCGTCTGGTGTGGAGGAATGCTGGAAACAGGGATAGGCCGGGCACACAACCTCCATTTGGCCTCACTCTCCAACTTCAGCCTTCCCAACGACCTGTCAGCGAGTAAGAGGTATTATACTCAGGACTTGATTGAACCTCAGATTGATATCACAAAAGATGGGACAATCCATGTGCCCGAAGGTGCAGGAATCGGGGTTTTCCCTCAGGATGACAGGATCAGACGTGCCACCCTCCAACACGAAACCTTCAAAAAATAATTATAGGGGAAAAATGGGGACAGTCCCCAATTAAATAATTGTTTAATTGGGGACTGTCCCCATTTTTCCCCACTGTCCCCATTTTTCCATTTTTTTTCTTGTTTCTGATTCGAAAAAATCGAGAAGGCTACTTTGCCTTTCGAATAAGGATGTCACCGTGCATGGTCTTGAGTACGAACTCGGGACCACCACCGTTGATAGCACCGAGGTAGTATTTGTCGAAGGCAATCCTGTACCGGCCTTCCTCTGCTTCGGGTTCTGTCTCCACAGTCTGAGGTGCGCGGCTCATATCGATCTCAAAGTCACTGTAGACCTCTCCAAAGTCACTTTTCAACTTGAGATTGGCTTTAGTGCTGGCGGGAAGTGTTACATCGATGTCACCGTTCATTGTGCTGAAGGACATGTGTTTATCCGGATTCACCTCCGCGAAGGTCACTTCGATTCCGCCATTCATAGAATTGGCCAAGACGGTGCCGGACACGGACATAAGTTTTATGGCGCCGTTCATGTTGCTGACCTCGATTTCACCTTTCACATTGTCGACCTCGATTCCTCCTCCCATCAAGGAAGACAGATCCATGGATGTGGAGAAGGGAACTTGAATCACTAGATCAACGGAGTACTTTAAAGTTCTAGTGCGGATTTCCATCCTGTTGTCTTTTTCTTCTACCGATAAACCTGTGCTTCCGGGAAGAGAGAGCTTTTTTAATCCTGCGGTTTTATCGCTCTGGTCTTCTTTTTTTTGCACTGTTCCAATCATCTCTTCGACTCTTTCCGTGATATCCCCTCCAAATGGGCCGATCTTAGATTCGCGCAGGATCGCCTCGATAACGACTTCGGTTCCATTAAATCCTTTGACAGTAATACTGCCTCTCTGGACATGGACTTCAATAAAACCCGGTTTGCCCGGATTGCTGAAAGGAACTGTGACCTTATCCGAGCCCAATTCCTGAGTGAAGCTTAGAGTTCCTACACAAAGCAGAACTGCTGCCACTGTTAAAATATTTACATGTCTTTTCATTGTATCCTCCTATAGGATCATTTAAATTTTTCGATGAGAATATCTCCGTTCATCGTATCCATTTTGATCTCAGGGCCGCCTTTCCCGATGCGAAGACCTGACGTGTTGTTGCTTTTGTAAACGAATTTCCCTTTTTTACGGTATTCCTTTGCGGGTTTGGATGGCAAGTAGGTAACAGGAAAATCTGAAAAGGCCTCGCCGGTAAAGGTTTTGAGCCAGAAATCGGCCGAAAGATTGGGCTGAAAATGGATTTTCACATCACCGTTTATAGTTTTAAAGGAACAGTTAGAATTAGGATTTTTCGTAAAGGAGACCTCAACTTTTCCATTGACAGTGTGGGCCTCTCCGGATCCGGAGACGTCTGTCATTTCGATTCGTCCATTTACATTTCTAATTTCGAAATCGCCTTCGACATTCTTGACCGAAATGTCTCCTTCTGTGACTGTCTTGAGGGTCAAGCTGGTTTGATGAGGGACACGGAGAGAAAACTCGTAATGAACGGCATATCCAGAATCGCGCCATTCTCGTTTTTTCCTCTCCTCTTCTGTGAGCCGGAAAGGGCCGTTGACATAAAGATCAATGGTGTTGCCGTTTTCTGTAATGTCAAGAGTCACTTCTTCTTTGGCCTTTTTCAATCTGTCGGCCGTGCGGGCTTTTAAGATTTTATGAACACGAAGCTCAACATTTTTGGATGACGTCCCCTCAACATGGATATACCCAAAAATGTTGTCTACAATAATCTCTTTTGCCCTGGTGGGATCCTTAAAATTAAGGATTTTTTTGATGTCCTCGCTTTCTTGAACTTTATATTCTGTTGCGGCGAAAAGGCCAATGGCAAAAATTAAACCCAACAAAAAAACAATGGATTTTTTCATAAGTATCTCCTACATACCTATTGTCTGAAGGCCCAATTCTGCATGTTCTTTAACGTCAGGGTGGAGAGTTTTTGTTTGTATGAGGTTTTTTAGAGACTCTACAGCACGCCGCTCACGCACATTGACGATAAGGTCGATAAGAGCCACTTGGACGAGGGGTGAGTCCTGGAATGACAGTGTTTGGGCAATTCCTTCTTTGACTTGGGTAAAATCATAGAAGAGATAGAGCGCATCCACTGCAGCCAACCTGACGTTGACATTGGGATCTGTGTTTAATGTGTTGAACAGGGCTTCGATGAGACCGGAATCGGGTTTTTCCGTATTCACACTGAGACTAACTCCTCGAAGGCGTTCACTGGCAGAGGACTGATCCAGCAGAGAGACAGCAAGTGTTTGCCTCATGTTCTGCACTTCCTGGCGGAGATCGCTGATCTCAGCGGGCTGTGCTCGGCTTCCTGTGATAAAATATCCCGTTACCAATCCCACAAACAGCAAGAAAAGGGAAAAAGAGAGCTGAAAGGCGGGCCGTCCTGTCCAAACAGGTTTAAACCAGTTTTTGAGCTGCTCAAGAAGACGTGATTTTGGCTTTTCTTCGCTTAAATCATTTTTATAGTCTTCGAGCATCGTGTAGAACCGTGTGCGCATTGTTGTATCAGGTAATATCTCTGGTAAAACACCGAGTTTGGTCCAAATCGCACTTAGACTCTCCAGCTCCTCTCTACAAGGAGGACAGGCTGAGATATGGCGCTGTAGCTCTTCCTTCTCCTTTTGGCTCAGGTCACCAGTGAGATAGTCGGGGAATTTTTCTCTTATGTCTTGGCATGTCATGAGATTATTCCTCCAGAAAGTTCGAGATATATTTTGCCTAAATCCTTGATGGCCCGATGAACGTGGGCTTTAACCGTGCCAATTTGGCATCCAAGGAGTTCGGCGATTTCTTTATAATTAAGATTTTGATATCTGCTGAGAATTAATACTTCCCGCTTTTTCAGAGGGAGTTTTGCGAGGGCTTCCCTCATCAAAATAGCCTCCTGTCCCTGTTCCAGCTTTTCATCAGGGGATAGCTCAGTGCTGAGAGATTCATTCCACTGTTCATCAAGCGGCAGTTCTTCCTTCTTTTTTCTCAGATAATCGATATGAGTGTTTCGGGCAATCTGATACATCCAAGTCGTGAATTTGCTTTGTCCTTTGTATGTGTGACGGTAATTGAGGATGCGGTAAAAAACATCCTGGACAAGATCTTCACTGATATTGCGGCTGCCTGTCAGACGCAGGAAGAAGTTAAAAAGCGGCACATGATGCCGCTCGAAAAGCACGGCAAGCCTTTCGACTTTCCCGTCTCTTACGTCTTCCATCATACGAATATCGGTCATTGCTGATACCATTCATCTCCGAAAATTTGTGTCATTTCAAAAATATAGACTTATTTCTTGTTAAAAGGTTACATCAAGTTCACATTTTTTCCAATTTTTGTTATATCCTGGCCAACAAACTAAATGAAGTTCGAGATATTGCTAGATATCATGCTATCAAGTTGATATCATGAAAGAGAAATGAAGGTGTCGGCAGGTAACATGATGATTCAGGATAAAAGGTGTTACTTGAGGATGGAGATTTTATGGCCCCGTTGACCTACAAAAAAGCCGGAGTCGATATCGATGAGGCCGAGTCTTTTATCAAAAAGATCAAACCCCTCCTAAAAAAAACGGAACGGCCAGAAGTGCTTGGCCGTTTAGGTGGATTTAGCGGTCTTTTTAAGCCCCGTCTCAGCAAACTTCAAAAACCTGTACTGGTTTCGGCCACAGATGGCGTGGGAACCAAGCTCCTGCTCGCAGACCTCCTTGACAAATATGACACCATTGGACGGGATCTTGTGGCCATGTGTGTGGATGATGTTGTTGTGGTCGGTGCCGAGCCGCTTTTTTTTCTCGACTATATCGCGTGCGGGAAACTCGACAGCAAAAAGCTTTACACTTTAATGAAGGGCATTGCTAAAGGGTGTCAGGAAGCCGGCTGTGCATTGATTGGAGGAGAGACAGCCGAACTGCCAGGGATGTATGAAAGAGACAAGCTTGATTTAGCTGGCTTCTGTGTGGGGTTAGTCAGTCAGGAAAAAATGATCGATGGATCAAACTGCTGTCAAGGGGATTTAGTGATTGGCCTTGCTTCCAGCGGCTGTCACAGCAATGGTTATTCCCTTGTCCGAAAGATTTTCAACCGAAAAGAACTTAAAGGGAAATTGGGGCTGGAGTTGTTGAAACCAACTCGTATTTATGCTCGATACATCCTTCATCTCATTCAAAAAGTGCCAGTTAAAGCCATGGCTCATATTACAGGTGGCGGATTCTACGATAATATCCCTCGTTCCCTTCCCCAAGGACTCTCGGCAGAAATTGATAGGGGTACATGGCCCATCCTTTCCCTGTTCCAAAAAATTCAATCTCAAGGAAACTTAGAAGACTTGGAAATGTTTCGTACGTTCAATATGGGCATAGGTATGACACTTGTTGTGAGTCCCAAGGAGGCGGCGAAATCTATACGGATTCTGGATAAACTCGGTCAAAAAGCCTGGATTATCGGAGAAGTCATAAGGGGAAATTTTGGCGTAAGAATTCTGGATTAGAGCCCTTGTTTATCTTTCTGTTGTGACAAATTCTTTCCACACAAACAGATTTTCTTTGTGTTCATAATTTTGCAGGGCTTCTGCGGTCTGGGGGGATAAATCGACAAGCCACTGTCCAATGGACTTCATTTCCTTTTCTCCGATCTTCACCATGGAAACCACGCGGGCAGAAACCCCGGTTTTTTTCATCCGATCCTTCAGGTCCGGTTTAAAAAGAAATTGAGTCATACTCGAGTTCGGATTGAGGAAAGCCTCGGGGATTCTTCCCAAGCTCTGGAATGCCCTCTTCCAAAGTTCCAAGGAGTATCCGTAATGAGTGCAGTTAAAGCTGACAAACAGGGGCGTGCCGGGATTATTCAGCTTCTGCAGGGCTTCATCCGCGTAGGCAAAAATAAGCATTTCGGTTTCTTCGCTGGTCGGGCCTTTTTCAATATATTGTACAAGTTCGGGACAGGCTTGAGTCACGATTCTCTCTCCGAGAAATCCACTCTCTGTAAGTCCTTTTTTATGTGCCCCATCTTCGATAGTCGTTTGTGTGGCGAACAGAATGACTTGGGATTCTGGTCGAGATTTTAGGCTTTCTGCAACGAGTTCTATTCCTGACTCGATGATCCCCACAACCGGAACACACGGAATTTGGGATTGCTGGGAGAAGGGTGTTTTTTCATACAGCACAGAAAGAGTGTTGCATCCTATAAGGATTAGATCTGGGCTGAAACTCTTCACAAGACTTTTTAATGCACTGTCGAGGATGAGAACTTTTTCCCTTTGTGTGGATAAACTGTTGTATCCTCCCTCCTCAGAGAAAAGGGAATTAAAGAAGATGAAATGGACATGGCTGAACATTTTACTGTCTTTCATCTTCTCTGCGGCTTCAGCCAAAATAGACAATCCTCCAAGCCCTGAGTCGGTTATCGCGATGGTCACATCCCTTTTATGGAAGAAGTCGTTCAGGTTGTCTTCCTTGGCAAAGGTCTGCCAGTCCATGCATGATGACAGAGCAAAACAGACTAGGAGAGCACAAACAGCTTTTTTTATTGAATGTTTTTTCACTGGCTTTTTTCTGTGTTCTTAGAACCACCATAACTCTTGAGAAATGAGGAATATAGCACTGGATGTTGTCCTTGTCAACCTCAATGGCTAATTTGACAAGAGAGAGAAGCTTTGCTACTTTTTTTTCAAGGAAAAAGTAATAGATACAAATGAAGAAATATGACGTTATTGTCATTGGTTCGGGTGCGGGGGCCATCATTGCCGACGAAGCGTTAGCGAACAATTTAAAGGTGGCCTTGATCGATAAGGGGCCTTTGGGCGGGACCTGCCTCAACGTGGGCTGCATTCCTTCAAAGATTCTCATTATTCCGGCCGACCGAGTGGTCGAAATTCAAGAGGCGAAAAAACTTGGAGTTCATGCAGAAATCCAATCCATCGATTTTAAAGCCATCATGAAACGCATGTCCGAAATAGTCCAAACAAACCGGGATCACATCCGAATGGGCCTCGAGTATGCTCAAAAACTGGATTTTTATGAGGACATCTGTGCCTTCGAAAACAGTCATGTCCTCAAAGTTGGAAATGAAAAGATAAAGGGAGAAAAAATCTATATCGCTTCAGGGGCAAGGCCTTCTATTCCTCCAATTAAGGGTCTTGAAGACACAAATTGCCTTACCAATGAAAGCGTGCTCTCCTTAAAAGAAAAACCGGAAAGTTTGATTATTGTCGGGGGAGGCTACATTGCTGTTGAATATGCTCATTTTTTTTCAGCCATGGGGACACGTGTGACCGTGCTTCAGAGAGGCAAAAGGCTTGTCAAAGAGGAAGAACCCGAAATTTCCGCTCTCCTGGAAAAAGAAATGGGGAGGCGGATGTCCATAGTCACACACACGGAAGCCTTGGAAGCTCATTCTAAAAACGGACTCATCAAAATTCTCTCCAAAAATTTATCTTCGGGCAAAACCTTAGAATTTTCCGCGGTAAACGTTATGGTGGCCGCCGGGAGATTGTCTAATGCGGATTTGCTGCAGGTCAAAAAAGCCGGGATAAAAACAGACACGGGGGGATTTATCCAAGTCAATGACTATTTTGAGACGAGCACTGAAAACATCTGGGCAATAGGAGATGCGATAGGAAAGAAAATGTTCAGACACTCTGCCAACCGAGAAGCAGAAATCGTATGGCATAACAGCATGCATGGGGAAAAAGGAAAGATGGATTTTAATACAATTCCTCATGCCGTATTCTCTTATCCGCCAATCGCCTCTGTTGGGATGCGGGAAGCCCAAGCTAAAGAGCTCTATGATATTCTTGTCGGCAAGGCACTGTATAACCAGGTGGCCAAAGGGGAGGCCATGATGGCAGAGAAGAGCTTCGCCAAGATTATCCTGGAAAAGGATACCTGGAAAATTCTCGGATTTCACATTATCGGGCCGTATGCTCCCATACTTATTCAGGAAGTTATCAATGCCATGGCCTCAGAGAAGACCGTGATGCCAATTGTACGCGGAATTCATATTCATCCCGCACTTCCTGAGGTCATCCATGCCACGCTGAGCAACCTCCGTGATCCTCAATCTGATTGATATTTTATCTCGATCAAGTTGACTTAGAACCCGTTCTAAACTATATTTCTTTTAGCATCGTATTATCTTTAGAAGGATTAGCAATATGAAAAAATCAATATTTATTCTTCTGTTTTGTGTTTTAGGTTTGGCCCTCTTTTCCCAGCAGGTAACTGAAGAGAGTGTTGTTATAAATGTAGAGGTGCCTGTGAGGGTTTTTGAAGGCAATGCTTTTGTGGACAACCTGACGATCGATGATTTTGAGATTCTTGAAAATGGGACTCCACAGAGAGTTGAAGCCGTCTACCTGGTTAAGAAGAGAAGCATTGAGAGAAGCGAAGAGAAAAGAAGGTTTTCTCCTGAAACAGCAAGAAGCTTTTTTCTCTTTTTTGAAATGTCCGAGTACGATCCCAAACTCGGTGACGCTCTTAGCTATTTTATTCAGAATGCCATTTCTCCTGAGGACGAACTGACCATCGCCACCCCTATGAAGACCTATCGTTTAAGAGGCAAGGCCCTTGAAGTTAAATCCCATGATGAAATCCTTGATCAGCTCAAGGGGATCATAAGGCGGGATACTCTTTTAGGTGCCTCAGAATACAACAATCTTATGAAATCCATGGAAGAACTGGCTCGTACGATAACCGCTTCGATTCTCGAGGCGATCGAAACAACAGAAGAGGAGCTAGATTTCGAGGTGGAAGAAGATAATTACTTTCTACGCATGGAAAATCTCACCCCGGGAGATTTCAAAGGCCGGAGCATCGATGAACAGCTCCAGATTTACTTAGATCTGTTGATGAAGTTGGAAACCATCCGGAGTGTAGATGAAAAGCAGATGACCAACTACGCGGAATATTTAAAGGATAAAGAAGGCCAAAAGTATGTTTACATGTTTTATCAGAAAGAGTACATCCCGCAGATCGACCCCAAGATTCTTAACCAGTATCTGTCTTTGTACCAAGATCGTCCAAATCTGTCCATGAGCATTTCTACTATCACTGATATGTTCAAGAGGGATATCAATTTTGATGTGGACAAAGTCAAACAGGCTTATGCGGATTCGTCTGTTTCCATACATTTTTTGCACATCACGAAACCCTCCCCGGTTGTATTCGGTGTCTTTATGAGTGAGCAATCCGAGGATATCTTCGGTCCCTTCAGGGAGATGGCTCGTGCCACAGGAGGATATGCAGACAGCTCAGCTAATGCTGATTTTCTTTTTCAGGAAGCCGTTAGAGCATCTGAAAACTATTACCTTCTTTACTACTCTCCCAAGGCCTACAAAAGTGACGGAACATTCAAGAATATCACTGTTAGAGTGAAGGATAAAAACTACCGTGTCACTCACCGTGTAGGGTACTACGCCAACTAACCTGAAGATTCTAAAAACCTTGAGAATCACAGTCTAAATGTGTATCCTTATAAGTTCAAGAAAATGAAGCAGTTCGACTTAAAAAAACTGAACATGCAGTTCAGATATGCTTCCTGTGATGAAGTTCTTCAGTGGGTGATCTCTAATATATACCCAGATGTGGCCATGACGACCTCCTTCCAATCGTCGGGGATGGTATTGATTAGTTTCTTGAGAAGAATTCAGCCGGATTTCCCTATCTATTTCATTGATACTGGATATCATTTTCCTGAAACCCTCGAATTTAAGGACAGATTGATCCTGGAATGGAACTTGAATGTTTTCACCATCTCAGCCGAAGAGGAAAAATACATATTGAAGAAAGATGATGGTAATTTTGTCAAGGAACATCTGGATACATGCTGTCTGTTGAACAAAGTTGAACCTCTTAACAAACTGAAAAAAAGGCTGAAAGTTTCTGCATGGCTTTCAGCACTACGCAGAGATCAAAATCCAAGTAGAGCCGATCTCAACATGTTCATGATGGATAAAGCGGGATACATCCGTATCAATCCGCTCATACACTGGGATAATAAAAAGTTATGGCAGTATATCTATTCAGAAAATTTACCGTTTCATCCCCTCTACGACCAGGGCTATGCCTCAATCGGGTGTTTTCCACCCTCCTGCACGACAAGAACCGTCTCCGGTGGAAGCGAGAGGAGCGGACGTTGGGCCAATTCCGGGAAGACGGAATGCGGCCTTCACCTGGATCTGGTCGAGGAGGAAGAGGATGCCTGGATTCGTCAGCTTGAATCCAAGGAGAAGAAAAAATGAGCAAAAAGGATTGGAAATACCATCTTCAATGTCTCCGATGCAGGCAAGAGATTGAGTCATTCAAAATATGGTTTGAGCATGGGCAGAGGTGTCCCGGGTGTGGAAACAATCGAGCCGATGTCAAATATGCCGACAAAATGGCCAATATTGAGGATTTTCTACAGGATAAATCTGTCGCAGATTCAGGCCTCTGGAGATATTTTGACTATCTGCCTCTCAACAGCCGAGACAACATCGTCAGCTGCGGCGAAGGCCTTGTCCCCATCGACAGATGGCGCTTTTTAGAAAAATTTGCACACAACAAGTTTGATCTCAATATAAAAGTTTATGCTCACAGGCATGACGATAATTTTGCGACCGGAACATTTAAAGATCTGGCTGGGTCTATGATTGCCAGTGTACTCAAGGAAAGTGAGATCCCCACATATACGGCCGCATCCACAGGAAATATAGGTGTGGCTTATTCACGGTATCTCTCGGCAGCTGGGATCTCCCTTTATACGTTCCTTCCCCATAACTCTTCTCTTGCCCAGGAGGCCGAAATCGGGTGTTTTGGACAAAAAGTTTTTAGAGTCAGCGGGGACTACCACACAGCCAAAGAGCTGGCCATGGAATTTTCTAATAAACATGGAATATTGCTCGCAGCCGACAACTATGATCCCATGCGGATAGAAGCTAAAAAAACGATGGTTTATGAGTGGTTGAGATTGATGCTCGATTTTCCTACCGTATATATTCAGGCTCTCAGCGGAGGTACAGGACCCCTCGGCATTGCCAAAGCCTGTCAAGAGTTGAGTGGATTGGGATATTTTGAAAATATGCCGCGGTTCATCCTCACCCAAACGGATAAATGTTCGCCTATGGCTGATGCTTGGGGGGACGCCAAGAAAAACGGATTTCCTGATGGTTGGGAGAAATCCTATCCGATCTATCACAATCCTGAAACCATCATACCGACACTTGCAACGGGTTACCCCATCACATATCCCGTGATCAGTCAACTAGTCCATGAAAGTGGTGGAGAAATCAATTCTTTTCCCGAAGTGGAAACCATTGCAGTCACGCGGCTTGTGGCCTATGAATCGGCCGTAAGGATAGGGCCTGCCGCGGCCATTGCTGTGGGAGGATTCATCAGATCCTTGACTGATGGTCTTTTAAACGATGGAGATAGTGTTCTGATCAATATCGGGGAAGGAATACGCAGAGCTCCCGGTTTTATGTCGCGGTTGAGCTACTCGACAACAAAGGTCGACACTCTAGATGACTGCATTTTAATGGACAGAGAGAAGTATAGAGAGCAGCTGTGGGACGATATTTTAGAGTAAAATGATTTTTTAATGGCAGGTCGGGCAGCCAACCGGCTGACAGGTGCCTGTCGCACATGCGGGTTCTTCTGATTTTGTTTGAACACTAAAAGTCGTTAGAGCTTTTTTTATTTTCTCGCTGCCGCATTTTGGGCATTTCAGTTCTGTGGCCTCAGAAGTCACTCCAACGAGTTTGTCAAATTTTTCCTTACAGCCGCTGCATAAATAAGAGTAAATAGGCATTGCTGACTCCTTTGTTTCATTTCTCTACATTGACAGTCAGAGAGACTTTGTTTAAAATACATTATAAATCAAGTAGAGAAAAAATGCTCAAAATGAATTCCGGGCTTCAGCTCTCCTCAAGTCAACAGATAGAGAGAACCTTTCGGTTTTTATGCCCACTCCTCTTCCTTTTGGCTCTTCTCTTTCCGCCTTTACTGCTGCTTCTCCACATTGTCTTGTCTGTCCGCTTACTTGTTTTTGCACCTGCTTTAAACACTTCCCTGCTGTATAGGAAAAAATTCATCTCTTCATTATTGAGCGCACGTGGCCCTCCTTTTTAGACTTTATGATTTAATCCCTCTAGGAAATTAAGAAACTTAAAAAAGTCTGTCTAAAAAGAAGGAAATCATGATAAAAAGAAAGAACAGCAAATTTTCAAATTCATTCCATAAAATGGTCGGTACTACGGTCGAATATGATCTCCGTGTTTATGAAAGTATTTTATCTGAGATCAAAAGACTCGATCTGACAAAAGCCACTGATGAAAAGATAAAAAAACAGTCATCCGATCTCTCCCGAAAAGCAAAAAATGGAGATCCTCTGGGAGAACTGCTGGTTGAAGCCTATTCTCTTGTCCGGGAAACAGCCAGACGGACCATTGGTCTAAGACCATTCGATGTCCAGATTCTTGCTGGCATCGCCCTGTTTCAGGGCAAGCTTATCGAGATGCCCACCGGGGAAGGAAAGACACTTGCCGCCGTATTTCCGGTCTATCTTAATGCGCTAGCAGGCCAAGGTATTCATGTGTTGACGTTTAATGATTATCTGGCCCGGCGCGATGCCGAATGGATGGGACCCATATACAAATATTTGGGGCTGAGTGTAGGATATGTCCAGGATGGAATGGAAACTGCCGACCGCAAGAAGGCATATTCCAGTGACATCACGTATGCAACGGCTAAAGAGGCGGGTTTTGATTTTTTGCGTGACCATCTGTGTTACGAAAAAGAAAAACTTGTCCAACGGAACTTCCATTGTGCTTTGGTCGATGAAGCGGATTCCATACTTATCGATGAAGCCCGCGTTCCACTGGTTATTGCCGGAAGTGTCGGAAAATCCTTGGAAGATCCCGGTCATCTGGCTGAGATGGTTAAAAACATCAGACCCGGTGTCGATTTTGAGACAGACGACGGGAAGCGTAATATCTTTCTCACTGACCAGGGGCTCAAACATTTCGAAAATGTTTTGAAATGCGCCAACCTGCACTCATCTGAAAACCTGGATCTTTTGACCCGGATCAATCTGGCTCTCCATGCCGAATTTCTTATCCACCGTGATGTGGATTACATCGTACGGAACGGGAAGATTGAAGTTGTCGATGAGTTTACCGGCCGAGTTGTTGAAGATAGACACTGGCCGGATGGTCTTCAGGCTGCCTTGGAAACCAAAGAAAAAATCCAACAAGGATCCGGCGGAACTCTCCTGGGGCAAATCACTCTTCAGCATTTTTTAGGCCTCTATCCCAAACTTTCCGGAATGACAGCCACAGCCCAGTCTGCTGCTGAAGAGCTTCATACTTTTTATCAACTAAAAACCGTTGTTATTCCGCCACACAAGCCAAACATCAGGAAAGATTTTCCCGACGAGGTTTTTACTCATAAGGATGCCAAGTTAAAAGCTCTGATTTATGAGATCAAAAAATGTCATAAAAAAGAACGGCCTATTCTAGTGGGCACAGCGAGTGTTGAAGAATCTGAGGATCTTGCAGCAGAACTCAAGCAGGAGGGTATCGACTGCCAGGTGCTCAATGCTAAAAACGATGAATTGGAAGCTGGGATTATTGCCCAAGCTGGGGCGCCGGGAGCTGTTACGATTTCGACCAATATGGCCGGACGGGGAACGGATATCAAACTGGGTGGCGACACAGAACAGGAGCGAGAGAAGGTTGTCGCATGTGGCGGGCTCTATGTTATCGGCACAAATCGACACGAAAGCTTAAGAATAGATGTTCAACTGCGGGGTCGTGCCGGACGCCAGGGAGATCCCGGTTCGTCCCGGTTTTTTGTCTGCCTTGAAGATAATTTGATGGAAAAATTTGGATTAAAGAATCTCTTCCCTCAAAAAATCCAGGACCTCAAACAAGATGATCCCCTTTCTAATCCTATGGTCAATCGTGAAGTGGCCCGCAGCCAGAGGGTCATTGAAGGCCAAAATTTTGATGTCAGAAAAACACTGTGGAACTATTCTACTTTGGTCGAGGAAGAGAGAAAACTTATTCATCACCATAGGCAGTCTGTACTAAACAATGAGATTCAGTTTACACTTCTCAAAGAAAAAGCCGGAAAACATTATTCAAAGATATGCGCTCTCATCGGGCAAGATGAGCTGGATAGGCTGGAGAAACAGATAACTCTCCTGCAGATCGACCGCTTCTGGGCCGACCACCTGGCGATGATTACGGATGTGCGGGAATCCATTCATCTGGTCAATGTCGGCGGCGAGTCTCCGATCAATGAATTCCAAAGAATATTGACTGATGCCTTCAAAGAGCGACAGTTGAATATTAACCAGGAAATCGTCAAATCATTTAAATCCTTAAAGATTACCGAAGATGGAGTCGATCTAGACAGTGACGAGCTCAAAGGTCCTAGCTCAACATGGACATACCTTATCAGTGACAGCCAGTTCGGGGCATGGATGGAACTGCTCAAGGGAGGGAATATCGGATTTGCAGCAGGTGCTGCTGCCTGGTACGGCCCCATATTTATCCTCTGGGGATTTATTCACGGCCTCAAAAAAAGAAAGCGAAAAGAAGATTCTTGATCAAGGGCATTGGATTATTCCCAGTGTACTGAATATCTGACAACAAACTGATAGCCGTCCTCATCTTCCTCTCGGGCATAAACCTTGCCGTCTTTCCAGACTATAGGGTCAAGATAAAGGGGGAATCTGCCGATACTGAAACGGAGGGGAACTCGCGTAAAACAAACACCGTCTGGTCCAAAGACATCATAGATAAATCCCTTCCCATCCTTTGTTTTTTCCCAAGTTTGGATGAATATCCTGTCCTCTTCGTCAACGCTGATGCGCTGGAAGGCACTGTGGTATCTGGGCACGATATTTTTTATATTAGAGGGGAGGCGTACAACACTTTCCATATATGCTATTTCCTCTTTCGA
>CAZLLG010000053.1:0-15372 GCA_964560275.1 uncultured Eubacteriales bacterium
CGCTACAAGCAATGCCCCATTTGCACTGATCCTACCCGAGGGGATAGGTCTGTTGGGTTTATTCAATTTATCTATTCTGTAGTCGAAGTAATCATTGAGAGAATTTCCCCCACCCATGATGAATAGGGCTGCTAGTGCACCAAGAACAACCGGAATCCTGACAATAATAGAATCCGAGACCAAAAACGATGTGGCTATAATGGCAAAAAAGGCGATCAGGCAATTTCCGATCCTCATCAGCCTTAAATAGCCAAAAAAGTGTTGGATCATGTTTTTATGTTATTTTTTCGCTGGTAGCGTTTTGATTGCACTGATAATACTGTTCAGTATTGACAAATTCTGTTCGACAATTGTGCCTGTAACCAAAACATCTGCACCTGCCTCGGCGATCTCTTTTGCCTGCTCTGCATGCCTTATCCCTCCCCCAACGATTAACGGAATATCGATTTTATTTTTGACCGCTTCTATCATATGAACCGGGACAGGCCGATCAGCGCCGGAACCCGCTTCTAGGTAGATACAGCTCATGCCTAAATATTGAGCTGTGAGAGCATAGTCCAGAACCTTCTGTGAGTCATCTTGTCTGATAATATCCAGTTTCACTCTTCTCTCTATGGTTGTGGGATGTTGGCTTGTGTTGATGACAATGTAGCCCATGGATATGGGACGCAAATAAGTCTTTTCAATGAAAGGGGCGGCCAATACTTGTTCCTTTATCAGAAAGCGAGGATCGTCAGAGTTAAGAAGTGACATGAAAAAAATATAGTCAGCATATTTCGAAACCGCGGCTGCGGAATTGGGAAAGAGGATAACGGGCAGATCAACTGCCGCCTTGATTGTTTGGACTGTCATATCCAGCAAATGTTGGCTGAAAGAACTCGATCCTCCCACTAAAAAGGCATCTGTTCCAACCTGTTGGCATGTCTTAACTCTGGTTGTCAATTCTTTTTGTGTTTGCCTGTCCGGATCAATCAGTGTGAAATGCAAAAGGCCTTGTTTTGTACAGATCAATTCGCTTATGGACATTGTCTGGCCTCCTCAATTTCCTCTCGATATCCCAAGTTGTTATAGGAGCAAAAGGGAATCAATCTCCCATCCGGCACTGCATAATGAATCACACAGCGGCTGACTCGATCGCAGTCGAAGTTATGGGCGTCCATAAAATGCATAGAGGACAGCAAAATCATTTTATAATGAATTTCTTCCAGCGCTTCGAATGAGCCTTTTTTCAAAACAGGCCGCAGGTATTTCCTCAGTATGCCTAATTTGAGATGACGGAGAGAAACCAACAGTTTGAGTTTTGCTAAAAACTTATGCCCTGCCGAAGCTTTGTCATAAACATCTCTGATGGAATTCAAGAATTTATCGACATCCGCATAACGATTTATCGGAACGATATTTCCACGATCCAAGAAAAAGTAAGTGGCCATTCCGCAGTGAGGGTGAGCGGTGAATTCCGGGAATTTTTCTTTGATAAGAAACCCGGCGGCCTTGGAAATAGGAACAACACAGGGGACTGGATAAAAATCTGCAGCCATAATTTTGCCATCTGTCTGTTCTTCGACTTTCTTCATAAAGTCTGGAATTGTGATTCGATATTTGTTCAGATCCTCTTCAGGAGTGCGGCCGGCAAAGGAGAACGGCTGTACATTGATGCAGCGAACGACGTCGAAGTTGTCCGCCGCAAATCTGATGATGTCTCCCAGCTGGTGTTCATTAACTCCCTTGATTAACGTCACCACGAGAACGATGCTTCTCATTCCTGCGCTGCGGCAGTTGTCTATGGCTTTCATTTTTATATCCAACAAATTGCGGCCTCGTGTCACTTTGTAAACGTCCGGTGTAAGTCCGTCGAATTGGAGATAAATTGTATCGACCCCGGCCTCATTGAGAGTTTTGCAGTATTCCATGCTCTGAGAGAGTT
The DNA here is from genome assembly GCA_964560275.1 of uncultured Eubacteriales bacterium. Classification (GTDB taxonomy): domain Bacteria; phylum Acidobacteriota; class Aminicenantia; order Aminicenantales; family Aminicenantaceae; genus JAUWVG01. The sequence goes on from CAZLLG010000053.1 coordinate 1,925, forward strand.
TAATACCATTTGTATTGACTTCTATATGGACGAAACCAAGTTCCTTGGCCTTTTTAATGAATTCAGGAAGGTCCTCTCTGAGGGTCGGTTCTCCTCCGGAAAACTGCAGCGCAGGAGCAGGCCAAGGCCTGTTGTTTCTAAGGGTGTGCAGCATAGAGAAAACTTGTTCTCTGGAAGGCTCATATATATTGCCGGAATCAGCGGCGTGAGCAAAACAGATGGGGCATCTCAGGTTGCATCTGTTTGTCACGTCAATAATTGCCAGGAGCGTTGAAGACTTATGTTGGGGGCAGATGCCGCAGTCGAAGGGGCAACCCTGATTTTTCTTGGTTTGTGGATTGTCGGGTCCTTCACCATCATATTTGAAGGTTTCTGCCCGGTCAAAATCCTTTTTGTTTGACCAATACACATCTTGAAACCGTCCGTGAATGTCGCATTCCTTTTCGATATAAATTCTATCCCTGCCATCCGTGTTGCTTGTGATCCAGGCATCGATTTTTTTATGGCATTCGGGACATATGGATTCAGTGTATTTCTTCACCGAACAAGTCTACACCCAAAAATTCCTCTTATCAAGAGAGGACGATCGCCTTTATCCAAGAGCCAGCGCAAAAAGAAGTCTGGCTGTGTTTATTTTTCCCGAAAATCCCTTTGGGGATAGAAGGAATTTTAAGAGGAGAAAAACCTTTCGAGCCCAGGATGGATTTGGGTTTTTCTCGTAAGATTCCAGATTAAAACGAAAATGCAGGGTTGCTCCTGTGGCCACGCCCTGAATCACTTGTATACAGTCGACCTTGTGATTTTTCAGCTTTAAAATCCAGCTTGTCATAGGCTGGGTTTTGTAATCAACAGTGATTTCTAAAATCTGATCTCCGAGAATCTTTAAAAATCTGTCCATCTCGATTTGTTCATGAATCTTGAGTGCTCGTGTTTTGGCTTCTATGGACTTATCCGGAGCCTCTCTGACAAATTCCAGTATATGCGATAGAAAAAAACTATTTTGTAACTGAAACAGAGCCTCATATCCAATATTCATCAGGAGTTGTATATGTTTTCCGAACTCGGACAAGGATATTTTTTTTCCTGTTCTTTTCCTCTCCAGATTTTCTATATCCAGAAGTTTATCAATAGTCCAGAATTTCGACACGCATCTTGAGGCTAAATATTCGACACGTTTATCAGGAAGGTATTTGTTGTTAAAGACAGAATGCATTTCATCGAATTTGTTCCAATCCTTTTCAAAAATAAGTCCCTTTTCATCCAACTCATTGTAAAACTCTGTTCCTGGAAATGGAGTTGCAATCCCAAAGGCCGCCTTGGAGAGGCCGATCTCCCTTCCATATTCAGGAAAACTCAAAATGTCCTCTTCTTTCTGTTCTGGCAGACCGATAACAAATGTTCCAAGCGGATGTGCTCGATGTCCTCTGAGAATCTGGCAGGCCTTTTTATGAATGTTTACGGCCATCCCCTTTTTTGTAGACAAAAGATCTTTTTGATTCGAGCTCTCGATGCCCATTTCAAAGGAGGTAAATCCAGCCCTGACCATTTTGCCCACAACATCACGGTGAGTGACGATATTGTCAGGTCTGATATGGCAGTTGATTTCAAGGTTGAATTTGAGCGGTATCAACCGGTCACAAAGTTCTTCGACAATTTCTGCGTTTCCAAGGATATCCGGATCAGTGAGTTGGAGAGATAGAGGACATCGTCCGTGCAGCTCGTAAACCTCAACGATCTCTTTCAATATATTGTCTGGCGATCTGTATCTTTGAATGCTTTTATTCATGAATGGTTCACAGCAGAATGTGCATTGACCAATACAACCCCGGGAAAAGGTCATTGTGTCTCGTTTTAATTGCCTGTTGATTTTGGTCGAATACCTCTGTCTTCGCAGATGTCTGGCAGGGAAAGGAATCGAGTCCAAATTATCTAAAAATGGACGGTCTGCATTATGGACGATCTTATTATGATTCATGTAGGATACTCCCAGGACTCCATAAGCAGAACCTTTACTGATAAGTTCCAGAAATGTCGCTTCCCCCTCTCCCCGAATGACAAAGTCGATGTCGGGATAAGAGGCAAAGTATTGAGACAGTCCAGTGGGGTGATAATTTCCTACGGCAGTCGCCATTCCTAGATGTTTGGCTTTTTTTGCGATGGCCAGGCCTTCTTGGTGTTCGGTTGCGCACATCGAGATGCCCACTAAATCGGGCTTGAATTTGCGGAGAAAAAAATCGATGGACCGGCGTTCCATTTTGAGATCGATGATGTTGACTTCAGAAACATGTTCCTCGATATAAGCGGCAAGGTATTCCAGTCCTATGGGGATAAAATCTAAGGAATATCCAAGACCATGTCTCCCTGCCGGCATCACAAGGAGAATTTTACTAAAGGGCATTAAGATTCCTGTTCGTATTTTGTTGATGAAAAATGTAAGTTTACAGATTCTCGCCTTTTTTCTCAACAGCTCAGGGGATTTCTTGAGATTTGACCAGGGAATATGGATAATACTAATTCAAGATTAAGCTTAATCTGTGATCCATGGAAACAGGAGATCCATTTGACAGAAGACATAAAGATAGATCGTGAAAAGTGTTGTTATTGTGGGGGATGTGTTGGCGTGTGTCCTTTTGATGCGCTTGTTTTGATGGACACGGAACTGAAAGTCGACACAGAGAAATGTACACTGTGCCGGAACTGCCTCCTTTTTTGTCCGGTTGAGGCGATTGAGATATTCCCTGGCGATAAACCTCAACATCAATCTGAAGCAGTCATAATTCATACAGATGTTGTCATTGTTGGAGCCGGTCCAGCGGGGAGTTTGTGTGCGAAGTATCTAGTTAAATCCGGATCACGGGTGCTGGTTGTTGAAAAAAAACAGGAGATCGGTGTGCCTAAAAGATGTGCGGAAGCGGTCGATTTCAGTGTGTTTGAAAAGGTAGGGATTGAACCTCATCCTCTCTGGTTAATTCGCCGACTTTATAATGCGGTTCTCTATGCACCTAATGAAAACAAAGTCAGGTTTGGAGCACGGACACAATTGGAGAGCGGATGTATCATTGAACGGAAGGTATTTGAAAAGCATCTGGCTAAAGAGGCGATTTGTGCCGGGGCCAAATATTGGCTGAAGACCACAGCTCTAAATGTTTTGATGGAGAGTGATCAGGTCAGGGGTGTTGTGGTCGAGCACATGGGAATCGAGAAGAGAATTATGGCTAAGATCACGATCGCTGCAGACGGCGTGGATTCAAAAATCGCCAAGTCTGCCGGCATGGACTCCACCAATCCGCTGGAAAGCTACACGAGCTGTTTCCAATATGAAATGGCCGGACTGAGAAATATCGATGAAGAGGCCATACATCTGTATTATGGGAACACGGTCGCTCCGGGAGGTTATCTTTGGATTTTTCCCAAGGGGAACAGCCTTGCAAATGTTGGAATCGGGATTAATGTGTTGACGAGCCCAGAAAAATCGGCCAAACACCTACTGGACAGTTTTATAGAGGACCATCCGCAAATTTTTAATGGGGCCTCGGCCGTTGAAATCAACACCGGAGGTGTGCCCGTTCATCAGACGCTCGAAACATTTGTTTGTGATGGGTTGATGATCATTGGCGATGCAGCGCAGCTCGTTAATCCAGTCACCGGGGGAGGTATCGATTTGGCCATGTTTTCAGGAAAATTGGCGGCTGAAGTGGCTGCGGACTCGCTCCAGAAAAACGATGTCAGTAAAAAGAGTTTGTGTGCATATCAGAACAGATGGGAGTCGATGTTTGGCAAACAGCTCAAAAGAATGTATCGGCTGCAAAAATTTATGCAAAATCTTTCAGACGACGATCTCAACAGGCTTGCTGAAATTCTAATCCCAGAGATCCTTCAAGACCTGGCCGAAGGCAAGTTTTCTGGATTTGTAAAGCTCGTGATGAAAAAAATGCCCTCCCTTGCGCATTTTGCCGTAAAATTTTTAAAAACGAACTCATAAGTTTATAATACAAACGATTCCATAGATTTTATTCTATTTTAAAGACAGACAACGTTGAGGAGACACGGATGAGCAAATTGAGCAAACTGTCAGGAACTGGACTTTTGGTTTTGTGTCTTTTTTTATCCTTTCTGTCTTGTCAAAAAACCGGCCAGAACAAAGATGTTATGGAAAACCGTTCAATGGCCACTCCGGTTAAAACATTTGTAGTCAAACGTGAGAGCATTTCGGAGAAGTTTTTTTCCACAGGGTTGATCCAGGCATGGAAGGAGATAACGATCACTCCTGATATCGGTGGAAAGATCGACAAGATCCATGTCAAAGAGGGAGACATGGTCAAACATGGACAGCTGCTTGCTGAGCTAGATACAAGGGCTTTTCGGCTTCAACTTGAGCAGGCGGAAGCTGGTGTTTTGGTGGCAGACGCTAACCGTGAAGATGCCAAGCGCAACATGGCCAGAATGGAGCGCCTGAATACAGAAAAAGCAGTCTCTGAGCAGCAGTATGAAAAGATCAAATTCCTCTATGAGGCGTCCGAAGCTCAACTCCGGCAGGCCCAAGCTGTCCTTAATCTGGCCAAACATAATGTCGAGGTGTCTCGAATGAGGGCCCCTTTTAATGGAGTCGTGGCCTCTATAAACGCCGATGTAGGGGATGTGATCAATCCAATGATGGGTGGTTTCTTCCCCAACGAAGGGATCCTGACACTGATGGATTATTCCCGTATCAAGATCACGGTCGAAGTGTCTCAGCGAGATGCCGCCCGGATCGAAAAAGGCCAATTTGCTCATGTCGAAGTGGCGGCTTTTCCGGGGAGGTCTTTTCCAGGGAGTGTCTCTCTTGTCAACCAAACGGCCGATGCCCAATCAAAAAAATTTGCAGTAGAGGTTCAGCTTGAAAATCAAGATCGGCTGTTAAAACCCAACACTTTTGGAGACATCACTATTATTGTTGCCGTACATGAAAATGTCCTTGTCATCCCAATAAAGGCAGTTCTGGAAAAAAATTATGTTTTTGTTGTCCAAGAAGAGACAGGGAAAAAGGTCGATGTGACTTTGGGCTTACAAAATCAGGATTTTATAGAGGTGACATCAGGCCTTAAAGTAGGAGACTGGGTCATTATAGAAGGAAATTTTGGCCTTGAGGAGGGGACTCAGATAGATGTTGTAGAAGTTATCAAATGAAGATACCGGAATTTTCCGTTAATCATAGAGTGCCGACATCCATGTTGGCCATGATCCTTGTCGTTCTTGGCTTCCTCGCTTTTTCAAAACTGGGACTTGATTATTTCCCGGATATCGAATTTCCGACAGTTTCCGTGATTACAAATTACACAGGGGCTGCATCCAAGGATATTGAGAACACTGTCACCAAACCTCTTGAACAAATCATCAATTCAGTCAGCCGTGTCAAAAAGGTCACATCCATCGCATCCGAAGGGGTTTCGCTGATTTTGGTTGAGTTTGAGTGGGGGACCAATCTGGATTTTGCCGCCCAAGATATCAGGGATCAAATTGGCCTCAACAGAATCTTTCTTCCCCAAGATGCCAGCGATCCCCTTGTTGTCAAATTCAATTTGGGGGCGTTTCCCATCTTGCTCGGAGGCATAACGGGGGACCTCCCCACAGTCGAACTAAAGGCCAAAATCGAAGAAGACCTCGTGCATAGATTGGAAAGGATCGACGGGGTAGCCTCAGTCCAGATCTATTCGACGGATATCAGAGAAATCCTTGTGGGCATCGATAAATCCGCACTTGAATCCCGTAACATCTCTCTTGAACAGATTGTCCTTGCTCTCCGGATGGAAAACATGAATCTTCCGGCAGGGCATATCGTCGAAATTCATTCAGATTTTTTAGTCCGGATGCTAGGGGAATTCACCACAATCGAAGATATCCAGGATACTGTTGTCGGTTCGACTCAGGCCGGTCAGCCGATTTATTTGAAGGATGTGGCTGAAGTAAAAGATACGCTCAAGGAAACTCGATTTCTCTCGCGAATTCAAGGAACCCAGGGTGTTATCTATATGGTTAATAAACGTTCGGGAGCCAACACTGTGGTCACGGCCGAAGCTGTTAAAAAAGAAATGACAAGGGTTCTCGATATTCTTCCCCAGAACATCAAATATTTTCCTTGGTTGGACCAATCGGACATGATTCAGATGGTCATCCGGAGGACAAGAGACAATGCCCTTATCGGAGGGATTCTTGCTGTTCTTTTCATTCTGGTTTTTCTCCGAAACTGGCGCCCGACAGCCACAATAGCGCTGGCCATCCCTCTCTCTGTGATCACAACTTTTATCGCTATTTATGCAGCCGGATACACGATCAACCTTCTCACTTTGGGAGGGCTGGCACTGGGCATTGGAATGCTGGTCGATGATGCCATTGTTGTGATTGAAAATATCTTTCGCCACTTGGAGGAAGGAACAGGGCCTGAGGAGTCGGCAAAAAAAGGCACGTCTGAAGTGGGGATGGCTGTTGCCGCATCAACTCTGACAACGATCGCCGTTTTTTTCCCGATGATGTTTTCCGCTGGGATCACGGGGAAAATGACCAGGGCTTTGGCGCTTTCCATTTCCTTCTCATTGCTGGCATCACTCTTTGTGGCCCTAACGATTGTTCCTATGCTGGCTTCACTCCTGTTTAAGCCTGGATACAACGTATCAAAACGAAAGATACAGAGAACGCCACAATTTGTTAAAGTCAGAAATTTTTATCGCAAAATTCTTTTGCTTTCCCTCCAGCGCCGCTGGCCCATCCTGGGAGGCGTGTTAGCCGTTCTGCTATTTGCGTTGGTTGTGATTCCTTTTTTAGGGACGGAATTTATCCCCTCCATGGATAGAGATATGATCATTTTAAGGCTTGAGATGCCAGTAGGAACCTCTCTGGAGGAGACCAACCGTGTTGTATCCCTGGCCGAAAATATCATTCGCAGAGAACCTGAAGTGAAAACCACATCGATTCAGATCGGCTTGCATTCAGAGGGAAATCCCATGGATTTGGTGGGAGGATTTACGACCACCGGAACGCATGAAGCGATCATATGGGCCGGATTAATCGAGCAGAGAAAAAGACAACTTCGTGATGTGGAGGTGTTGGAGAACATCCGGGAAAAACTTCCAAAAATTTCTTCGTTAAAATATGATGCCTTGGATATCAGCCAGATGATGCTGGGAGGTTCTGCCGCTCCTATCGACATTAAAGTTTTTGGCAGTGATCTAGATATATTAAAAGACATCGCAGGCCGTATTGTGGAACACATCCAAGATACTCTGGGACTGAGGGATGTGACTCATTCTCTAGCAGATGCAAAACCGGAATTTCATATTCGGATCGACAGGGAGAAAGCATCCCGTTTGGGATTGAGGGTCAACCAGGTGGCCCATGCGATCCAGACGGCTTCCCTCGGTACTGTCGCTACTCGTTTCCGTGAGGGCAATGAGGAAATTGATGTGCGGGTTCGATTTGAAAAAAAAATTCAGGGATTCCTTAGAGGCTCTCAGGAACATTCCAATCAAAACTCCGCTTAATGATAAGATGATCTTTTTGGATCAGGTAGCCAACATTACAGAAGGTGAGGGGCCCATCCAGATTGTCCGTGAAAACCAGGTGCGGCAGGTGTCTGTTCTGGCCAATATTTCAGGCCGCAGTCTGGGGCAGGTGTCCAAGGACATCAAACATAAAATGATTCCAATAGAGCAAACTTTACCGAGTGGATATTTTGTTGAATTCGGTGGACAGTACCAGGAGATGCAGAATGCGTTTAAGTCCATGGCCGGCGCGTTTCTTCTGGCGGCACTTCTCGTGTATATGGTTATGGCTTCTCAGTTTGAATCGTTCCGCCACCCATTGGTGATCATGTTTACAATTCCTCTTAGCTTAACAGGTGTCGTGATGGCCCTGCTCATTACAGGAAGGCCCGTCAACCTCCCCGTGTTGATAGGGATTGTATTGCTAGGAGGGATTGCTGTTAACAACGGCATTGTTTTGGTGGACTATATCAATCAGTTGAAGCGGAAAGGTGTGGAAAAAAAAGAGGCCATTCTTCAGGGATGTACGGTCCGCCTTCGTCCGGTTCTGATCACAGCTCTTACAACAGTTGTGGGGATGCTTCCTATGGCGATCAGCACATCATCCGGAGCAGAGATAAGGGCTCCCCTGGCCATTACAGTGCTGGGAGGACTGTTGGCCACCACGTTTTTGACACTTTTTGTTATTCCCATCATCTACAGCCTCTTTGAGAAAGTATCCTTCAGCAAGCAGAGAACCAGAGAGTAGGGAGGGGACCCGTCTTTAAAACTCTTGAGTTTTTGATAATGTCGTTTTGAATGTGATACTCTTATTGAAGGTTGTCAGCAGTCAGAAATAGTTGAGAATGGTGAAGAATTTTGGGCAAGACCAAAAAGGAAATGCCTCTATTTAAAATACGTTGGTTTGATTGAAAATGAAATTTAAAACAATCTCCAAGTTTTTACGTGGAGATAGAAAGACTGCAATTTTTGCCATAACAACTCAGTGCAATTGCAGATGTGAAATGTGTAGTATGCATAAAAATGAGCCAAAATCTATTTCTCTTGAAGATGCAAAAAAAATTTTGGATTTTTTATCTGAAAATAAATTTTTAGTAGCATACTTCACTGGTGGGGAGCCAACTCTTCATCCAAATCTCTTTGAAATAGTTAGGTATGCAAACGAACTTGGTCTTATTACATCTGTAACAACAAATGGAACAAATCCGAATAAAATTAAAGAATTAAACAAATTTCTCTATGTACTTTCAGTTTCTCTAGATCATTGGAATCCAGAAATATGTGAAAAAATAAGAGGATTTAAAAATATCCAGATGAGAGAGATTGAAACTATTAAAAATGCAAAAGAATGTGGTATTCCTGTTTATGCTCTAACATTCCTTAATCCCTATTTGGATAATATTGGAAGAATGGTTGATTTTGTAAACAACAAGCTTGGAGTACCGTTTGGATTTTGTTATCCCACTTTCACTAACACTAACTCATACCGTTTGAGTGGTACTGAATCTTCACAGCTGAGCCAAATCACAAAACAGCTTTTAGAGATGAAGAAAAGGAAGACGTTTAAAACATTTAGAAAACATGATATAGCAAACCCATACTTTTATCTGAGGGATATTTCTAATTTTTTAGAGGGCAAAACTCCTGAAGTTTTTTGCAACGCAGGTGAGGGTGTTGTTTATATAGATTGGAATGGTGATGTGTTTCCTTGTTTCATTAGGCCAAAACTTTTCAACATTCACGAAAATGATAAAAAACTGATGGAAGATGTTAGATGTAATCAGTGCCTAATAAATTGTTTCAGAGAGCCCTCTGGACTAGCTCAACTCACTCTTGGGTTAGCTATAAAGGAAACACTCTATCGTTCTTCGGTATATATTGCCTGAAATTTCAGTAACTTCATATCACACTCCTTCCTTCCTTTTTCTGTACAGAATCTTTAGAATGGAAGTCCCTTATTGAGCAAGAAACAAATGGTTGCGATATTTTTAATTCTTTTTTCGCTTTACTTTGTCTTTTCCGTTATTGTTTTTTTCACCACACTCAAAGAAGACGAATTTTCCCCGCCTGCGGAGTTCCCTTTTGTTTCAGTTATCATAGCCGCCAGGAATGAGGAAAAGCATATTCGGGCCTGTCTCACATCTTTAAAAAATCAACTCTTTCCCAAAGACAAATTTGAAGTCATTGTTGTTGATGATCATTCTACAGATAATACTCCACAGATCATCAAAGATGAGATAAGCTCCAAGGAGAATTTTTATTACACGAGTTTATCAAATCATGCCTTCAGGAAAAGAAATGCTCTTATCCATGGGATCAAGATATCCAAAGGTGAATATATTTTTCAATTGGATGGAGATTGTGTGGCTAATAAGTTTTGGCTGTTAGAGTTGTGCTCCCATTTGGAAAAAAACTATGCCATAGTTGGGGGCTATACATTGATCCGCTTTAAAAAGAAACTTTTGGAAAAATTTCAGGCGCTTGAATATTTATACTTGTTTTCGATCTGTAAAATCCTATCCAGCCGGACAAAGGTATTCAGCTTGTTCGGAAACAATACGGCGTTCAAAAAAGATAACTATTTGAGAACAGCGGGGTATGAAAGCATTCATAACGAAATATTGGAGGACTATCAACTGGTGAGAATTTTTCAGAAGGATCGGACCAACAAAGGCCTGCTTATCTACAACAAAAATTCATGGGTTCTTACAGAACCCATGGACGGATACAAAAACTACTATCAGCAAAGGAGGAGATGGGCATCGGGAGTATTGGACGTCAAAATCGTCGGGAAATCTATTTTCTTTGGTTTCCTCATCCTCTATACAATCCTGACCGTCTATCCTTTCTTTTCGAAAATTTTTTACATATTTTTTCTTATAAGGCTTGTGGCTGATTTTCTGATAGTTTTTAACTCGATAAGAATTTATCGACAGTATCAGCTGATTCTTTATTTTGTTTTCTTCCATATCCATTCGATCTTGACTACTATATTGGCAGGAATGTCTCTTATCTTTTCTCCGGCAACAAAATGGAAAGGCAGAACTGTTGGGCAACCTTGAGAAAGTGTCCTTCAATAGGCCCTAAACCGGCAAATCACCCTTGGCTGAAAAATCATCGAAATGCGATATAAAGAAGGATATGTGGAAAATTATTACTCGTGCTGTAAACTTCCAATGCAATGGGTGCAAATGTCAAAAGTTTGTTTATTTTCCGCGCCTAGTGAATCGAACATTTTAATATGTTCTGGTTTGATAAGATCAATGTGGCATGCTCCTTTTTCATTTAAGAGGTCGTGTACTTCTTTTTCGTTTGTGTTTCCCAAATACCGCTTGCCAAGATAGGGCCCGAAAAGTCTCTTTGGCAATAGAGCCTCCTAGTGCAAAGAATAGGCAAAAAACTCCTTATTATCATAGACGAGTTGGACCTGTGGAAATTGTCATTCCCTAAAAAGAAAAGTCGAATACATATTTTGTCTTGACAAAGGGAGTGAAAAAAAATATGTTTATGGTAACCAATATTGGTTACCATAAACATGGAAGAGAATATTTCCCTTCAAATTCTCGAAATCCTGAAATCCACACCCCTAGGTCTCCAAACGGAAGAGATCGCTAACAAACTTGGTTTGACCCGGCACACCGTTGCAAAGTACCTGGAAGTCCTGCTTGCAGGAGGATCTATCCATTTTACAAAGGTCGGACGTTCTCGGTTGTGGAAAGAGTTATCCACTTCCGTAGCGACAAGAATATTGAGCATGGATGATCTGGAGAATATCGTTGAAATTGTCGGAAGAATTGAAAAATCACACAGGCAGACAGACCCGAAGAGAATGGATTACCTTAAAGAGACAGCCATCTATCATATCCAGCAGGGAGATCCCCTCATCAACCTTGGAGCCGAGATTGACGGCAAACTCGTCGGTTTTGTGTTTGCAGAAGCCCGACAGTGGGAATTTGGATTAGCCGAAAAGGCAGGCTGGATTAAAGTGCTTGGTATAGATCCCGACTATCAGGGGAGAGGGATTGGCCGGAGATTGGGAGAAATCCTTCTTGTCCATTTTAGAAGGAACAAAATCAGGAAAGTCAGGACGTTAGTCAACTGGTACGATGGTGAACTGATATCCTATTTCAAATCCCTGGGTTTTGATATTCTCAACATGATTCCTTTAGAAAAGGAACTTGAAGAAAATGGAAAAGTTTAAAGGATGGAAATAAAATGAGGTACGCTGAGACAGGATTTAATTTAGAAGTTGATCTCACCCGGGGAAGCATTGAGAGGGCCGCAACAGACCCAAAAGAAACCCAGCTGTATCTAGGGGGGCTTGGTACAAATGCCAAGATTTTGTGGGACAGAGTTCCCCCTGATGTTGAACCTTTTTCTCCTGAAAATCTACTCATTTTTGCCGCTGGCCTTTTATGTGGAACACCTGCTACCGGATGTAATCGCACCATTGTTTCTACTATTTCTCCTCAAACCAGGTTGATGGCATTCTCAATGATGGGGGGATTTTGGGCACCGGAATTAAAGTATGCCGGTTATGATAAGGTGATTTTTCGTGGCAGGTCCCCCAATTTGGTGTACTTGTGGATAAACAACGGCAATGTAGAAATACGAGATGCCTCTCATCTAAAGGGGAAAGGTGCTAATGAAACTGAAGAACTTATTCGGCAGGAGTTGAATGAGCCGAAAGCCCAGGTTGCGGCCATTGGCCTGGCCGGTGAAAACAGGGTTTATTTTGCCTCTATTGAACAAGGTATGTCCAGTGCAAGCCGGGGCGGAATAGGTGCTGTTATGGGAGACAAAGGATTAAAGGCGATAGCTGTTCGAGGAACAAGGGATATTAATATTGCCCGACCCGATGTATACCTGGAGCTTTGCAATGAAGTGCTGGAATATATAAAAGTCAGGGAAGAAAAGCCGATTCCTGGTGTCATGCCCATTTTAGCCGGACTTGGGTCACCGCAGGAGATGAAAATCCATGATGAAAAATGGCACACAGAGAGTTTTATGTGGGGGAATTCCCGCCTTCGCAGAAAAGACTTTTGGACAGAGGAAGTCGAAAAGGAATGGACACAGACTATGACGGATGCACAAACCCGGCTCATAAGCTGTTATAACTGCCCGATGAAATGTGCCGCAACCATTTCTATACCTGGAATTCGAACTTACATGATGAAATGTTTCTCGAAACTGACCTATACGATGGCGGCCATGTCAAATCTGGATTTTGGCTTAAAAATCGCTCAACGTGCAACAGACTATGGGGTGGATGCATTTTCAGCTCCACAGGTTATGGCCTTTGCTCTTGAACTCTATGAGAATAATATTTTAACCGAAAAAGATATGCTGGGAATGCCGTCCGATAACGAGGAGAGATTTTACTGGCTGCTTGACAAAATTGTCCGGCGGGAAGGGATCGGAGATGTTTTAGCCAATGGTACGTATTGGGCGGCCAAAGAGATCGGGAAGGGTGCGGAGGAATATGCTCATAACAATATTAAGAAACATGAGCAGCTGCCTCTCAAACTGTCCATGCTGAATCCCATTTATTTCCTTATGTATGCCACCGGCGAGAAGATCAACATTACCCAAATTGAAGGGCAATTCCCGCAAATGCCTTTTCCGACGAGAGAGGAAAGAGAAGATTTTGTCAAGGATTGGTTCCAGGTTCCAGATGAAAAGTTTAAGCAGTATTTTCTGGACTGGGAACTTCGGGGAGAAAACTCATTCCCTTATTATCCAACTGTAACTATGTGCTGTGATATTGTCGATTGGCAAGAGAGGATGCACTACATCGATGACGCCCTTGGTATGTGTTCGGGCTTATCATCATTCCCCTTAAAACCCCCTTATCATATACACAATTACCCAAAATTTATTGCAGCTGGGGCCGGGATCGATATGGATGAAGCCAAACTCACCCAAGCAGCCAAG
>CAZLLG010000054.1:0-15257 GCA_964560275.1 uncultured Eubacteriales bacterium
TCTCTTTATCAATGAGAATGTTGGAGTGATCGATATAGTGATTAACCGGGATACTCCAGAAATCCTCTACGCGGCTGCTTATGAGAAATACCGCTATCCCTGGCATTTTGAGGCCGGAGGGCCCGGAAGCGGTATCTATAAAACGTCGAATGCCGGCAGATCTTGGGAAAAACTTGAAAAAGGTCTCCCAACTGGGAAAATCGGACGCATCGGTCTGGATATCTACCAAAAAAGCCCGGATATCCTCTATACAGTTGTTGAAAACTGCAATCTGCGGCCTCCAACTGAATCTGAAATTGAACAAGACCGCAGGTTGGGAAGAGAGCCTTTGGAGCGTGAGATTGGCGGAGAAGTGTACAGGACGGATGATGCGGGGAAAACCTGGATTAAAATGAATTCTATAAGAGATAACGTAGGAGGCAAAGCGGCGTATTCCTTCAACCAGATCAGAGTCGATCCCAATAACTACCAGAAAATCTTTGTGACCACCATTTGTTTGGCCAGCTCCGACGATGGAGGGCGTACATGGTACGATATCGATTGGCCGCCCGAAAAAATGTTCCCCAGCGCCTTTGGCGATGTTCGCACCGTGTGGATCGATCCGCAAAATTCCAACAGGATTTTTATGGGCAGCGACGGGGGCGTCAACATTTCCTATGATGGAGGAAAAACGAGCGATTATTATGACAATCTTCCAATGGCGCAGTATTATGCCATTGGAGTGGATATGGAGGATCCCTACAATATATATGGAGGGCTTCAGTGCCACGACAATTGGAAAGTTCCGAGCAGCTCCTGGTCGGGACGCGTGACACTTGAAGACTGCATCCCCATGGGTGGTGGAGACGGGATGTACAACGTGATCGATCCCCAAGACAGCCGCTGGGTGTACAACACCATCCAATTTGGAGGGCATGCCAGGGTGGACCAGAAAATGGGAATGCGGACAAACATTGTTCCCCGCAGAGCCGAGGGACAAGATCCTTATAGATTCAACTGGTGCCCGCCTCTGCATATTTCGCCGCATAACAGCAAAAATATCTATGCCGGCACACAGGTCCTACTCATGTCCAAGAAAAGAGGAGATGATTGGCAGGAGATCAGTCCTGACTTGACCTTGAACGATCCCATTAAAATCGCAGGCCAGGGCCACATCCAGTACTGCACCATCACCACCATTTCAGAATCTCCAGTGACTTCAGGAGTGATCTGGGTGGGAACTGATGATGGTAAAGTCTGGGTGACAAAAGATTCTGGAGCAAAATGGAATGATGTCACAAAGAATATTGCCTCAACCGGTGGACCAGAACACCTTTGGGTCAGCCGTGTTTTTGCGTCAAATTTTGAGGAAGGCAAGGCCTATATCACAAAAACTGGATACCGCAGGGATGATTTTAGGCCTTTTGTCTTTAAAACGTCCGATTTCGGTGCCTCATGGATCAACATCTCCTCAGGTCTTCCAAACAAACCGATAAACGTCATTTATGAGGACAAGAAAAATCCCGAGCTCCTCTTTTTAGGGAATGACAAAGGTGTTTATGTTTCCATCTCTGGTGGGGACCGATGGGCGCCAATCCGGAACAACATGCCCACGATCGCTGTTCACGATCTTCTCGTTCATCCTAGAGAAAACGATCTTGTAGTCGGGACATACGGACGAGGCCTCTACATCACGGATATCTCTCCTCTTCAGGAGATCAACGGCAAGATCCTAGAAGAAGACGTCCACCTTTTTCAGGTAGAACCTACAGTCCAGAGAGTGACGCGGGGATGGGGGAACTACAACCTCTATGGGAACAGACATCTGTCCACTCCCAACGAGCCGAACGCAGTTGTATTCAATTACTATCTCAAGGAAAAAACACAGAGCCCTGCAACAATAACAATCACGGACTCAAACGGGGAGATCCTGGCTCAGCTCGATGGTCAAACTGAAGCGGGAATTAACAAGGTATTCTGGAATATGCGCGGACAGGGAGAAGGAGAACAGGCTCAACAGCGAAGAAGGTCAGGTCAGCTCGTCAATCCCGGAGATTATAGGGTATCCCTCGATGTGGGCGAAAAATCCTATTCCCAAAAGTTCCACATCTTCGAGCGAAAGGGATGGTCGATTTTGTAATCAGCCGGACAGCCCTTTTTATTTCATAACTTCTTGAAATTCTTCCTGTGCTTTTTGCACATCGGGATCGTCGGCGAATTGTGCTGCCTTCATCATGATCGACATAATTTTGGACCACAGCTCTTCCATCTGGGCTACTTCTTCTTTTAGCTCTTCGGGGGGATCGGACATGTCGTTGAGTTCGGGATATTTTTCCTCAAATTCATCCATCTTAGCTCTAAGATCTTTCATTTTTTGGGCGTAGTCTGAAAGTGCGGAGGCTACTTTTTTTGCCGTATCGGCTTTTTCCATGTTTTCCATCCACGTCTCAGTAACCGTGTTGAGTTCTTTTAGCGTGGATTTTACGTCGGAGTATTTACCTCCACCACTGCCACCACATGCGGTTATCCCCATAATGAACACACAGAGCCCTAAAATTGCTATCCATCCTCTAATCTTCATCTGTCCTCCTAATAAATATTCCTAGTAAAACTGTGCGTATAGTATTATTTCATTACTTTAAAGTCAAATCTATTTTTTGAATTGTCCTGAACTCCTGATAGAGGAGTGATGCGGAAGGAATATGTGTAGTGTTCCGCGGGAAGCGTGTATTCAGGATGTGGTCGGGCCCCCCAACTGTTGTCTCCTCCCAAACCCATCTGTTTATAATCGATATTGAGAGTTACGAAGTTACGGTTGCTGAGTTCAAATGTGTGTTCTGCACGTTCCAGGTCGGATAGGGAAAAGGGCCATGCACTCATGCTGAGAAGCGGTTGGCCAATTACGCGCAATCCAGCCCCATCCTTATTTGTCAATGTCACCCACCTCACATCGGTTTTATTCCCAACTTCTTGTGGCCTGATGTAAGGATGAATTTGCTCCTCTACTGATCCGGAATAGAGTCCGACTGCAGCACCTGTTTTCCTGTCCCAGTAGGACTCATGAGGTCCGCGTCCATACCAAGTTATTGTGCTGAACTCTCCAGGGATTCCTATCTGCATCCCGAACCGCGGTAGATTGGGAAGGTCCATCCCCGGTTTAAACGAACTCTCCACATCAATATCTCCGTTGCCATAGATGGAATAGACGATGGTCAAATCCGATTTTCCCGCCGGAAGAAGACAATCCACCTGGATGCGAACTTCACTAGAATTCGGTTGTTGTAAATCTATGGAACTCACCACTCTCCCCGCGCCAGCCGTTCTCCAGACAGACTGCCGTTCAGGCATTCTGTTGCCGTTGTCGTTGTCGGTTGGTGCACGCCAGAAATTGGGAGAGAGCGGCCGGGTGACAAATTCTTTTCCTTCAAATTTGAAAGATTCGATAGAACCGCTCTCCTTGTCTATTGTGAGCTGAAAAGAGTCTCCTGTTATGATATAGGCGGCCGTGGATTCGTCAACCGTTAATTCCAGCATATCCTGGACATTCGGGTTGGGAATTGGCGGTGTATTGAAGGGCAGCTTGAACTGGTCCCAAGCTAGAAGATATCCTTTATTCGCCCAGAGCGTCTCTTCAGAGAGTTTGAACATAACCTTTATCAAATATTCCGCACCCGGTTTTAATTGCGGCTTTTTAAAAGGTATCCGGGTTTCTTGAGTCTGTTTTGGTAGCAGATTCATTTTTGGGAGAGAACCGTTTTGAATCACTTCTCCGTTTTCCGTCATCTCCCAGGATATATCTAAAAAGTCGAGCGAAACAAAATCATACTTGTTCCGGATGCTGACGATTCCGGCCAAAAGATCGACGGATTCCACAGAAATATAGGAATAGACTTTTTTTACTTCATAAAAATGCGGATTGGGTTTTCTGTCGGGCTGGATCAGCCCGTTGCAGAGGAAATTGCCGTCGTTGAAGTTGTCTCCGAAATCGCCTCCGTATGCAAAAAAGGGCCGCCCGTCAGAAGTTGTCCTGGACAATGCCTGATCCACCCAGTCCCAGATAAAGCCGCCCTGGAGCTGTGGTTCTCTTTCGATCACATCCCAATAGTCTTGAAAGTTCCCTAGACTGTTGCCCATGGCATGGGCATATTCACAGAGTATCAGAGGGCGGTCTTGGGGTTGGCTAGCATATTTAACCAATCCTTCTATGCGCATATACATTGGACTGACCATGTCTACGTGATCTCGACGCCCTGCCCTCTCGTAGTGAACGGGCCTCTGGGAATCCCGTTCATGAATCCAAGCAGAGCAGGCTTCAAAATTCACTCCGTCGCCGGCTTCATTGCCCATGGACCAGATGATAACCGAAGGATGGTTCTTGTCCCTTTCCACCATCCGGATTATCCTGTCCAGATGAGCGTCCTCCCAGTCCGGATTATTCCCGAGAGTAGTATCCGGCCGATATCCCATTCCGTGGGATTCGATATTGGCTTCGTCGATCAGATAGATTCCGTATTCATCACACAAGTCATACCACAGAGGTGTATCCGGATAGTGACTCGTACGTACGGCATTGAGATTAAACTGTTTCATGAGTTTAATATCCTGGACCATGGATTCTTTTGTCACATAATGCCCGGTTATTGGATCATGTTCGTGCCGGTTTACACCTTTAAGAAGAACGGGTTGACCGTTAACCAGAAGCTGGCCGTTTTTCATCTCCACTTCCCGGAATCCGAAACGGCAGGGTTCGACTTCTAGAATTCGTCCATCCATGTCCTTTAGAACAAGGAGCAGTGTGTAAAGAGTGGGGATTTCCGCCGACCATTTAGCGGGATTTTGTACGTTAGTTTCTATAGTTATTTTTTTTCCGTCACCCGCTAGGAAATTTTTAATGGGCTTCTTGATGAATGGATCCCGCCCTATAGGCTGGCCTGTTTCATCCAGCACACTGACTTCAAGCTGAACATCTTTATTTAAATGAGAATAATTCGTCATTTTTGCGATCACTTTCAAATTGGCGTCAATGTAGCTTTCATCCAGATCCGTTATAATCTCAAAATCTACAATATGAACGGATGGCGTTGAAAACAGGTAAACATCCCGGAAAATCCCGCTGAGACGCCAGAAATCCTGGCATTCCAAGTAGGATCCGTCAGACCAGCGGTAGACCTCAGCCGCCAGGATGTTTTTTCCCGCTTTAAGATATTGTGTGATATTAAATTCCGCAGGTGTGCGGCTTCCTTGACTGTAGCCGACTTTTTTTCCGTTGATCCACAGGTAGAATGCGGATTCCACGCCGTCGAAATGAAGAAAGACCTGTCGGTTGACCCAATTTTCAGGTATCTCGAATTCCTTTCTGTAGGAGCCCACAGGGTTGTATTCATATTGAATGAAGGGTGGATTTTTCTTAAATGGATAGGGATGATTGAGATAGATAGGAATCCCGTAACCTTCCATCTGCCAGTTGCTTGGGACCGGGATGTTGTCCCAATGTTCCACACTAAATTCCGGTTTATAAAACTCTTCTGGTCTGTCTGCCGGTTTATTGACCCAGTGGAATTTCCAGGATCCGTTAAGAGATTGAAAAAATGGGGATAAAGATCTCGAATTTTTCAAAGCGGATGCTATATCCGGATAAACCATAGGCATATTATGGGCTATTTCTTTATTGATGCCGAAGATTTTAGGATTTTCCCAATCGAAAGTTTCCTCTGCCTGAAGAAAAGGGAATAAGCAAGCAAAAATAAACAGAAACAACAATATTTTTTTATGAAATCGAGCCATCTTTTCCTCCACCATAAGTTTTTTTTATTATATCATTTTAAAAAGAAACCTCTAGAGGAAGTTTTTATCCTTTTTTGACATCTCACCATAGCTGATATATAAACATTTTCGACTTGTCCTTTTAGGGAAAGAATCCTCTGTGTGAAAAGTGTTTGAAAAAACTCCGGAGCTTAAGCGGGCCATCAGACTCCCACATGCCACGGCACTTGTAGTTGGCACGATCATCGGGGCATCCATATTTGTGCAGCCTTCAGAGATTACGGGACAAGTGCCTTCTGTGGGTGGAGTTTTTCTTGTCTGGATTTTAGCAGGAATTCTCACATCTTTTGGAGCACTTGTCTGTGCGGAATTGGCCTCCATCTTCACCCAATCCGGAGGAGTTTATGTGTATCTCAAAGAGGCCTATTCTCCGGGTTTGGGTTTTTTGTGGGGTTGGGCCATGTTTTGGGTAATGCACTCCGGAATTATCGCTGCAGTGGCCTTCATATGTGCCCGGTATGTCGGTTCTTTTGTTCCTTTAACCAATGCCGGGGAAAAAGCTGTCGCTATAACCGCTATTCTTATTCTTTCAGCAGTCAATTACATCGGGGTCAAGCAGGGGAGTTCTCTCCAATTACTTTTGACTCTAGGCAAGGTCATTGTCATAGTGTTTATTATCCTTATTGGCTTCATTCTGGGCTCAAAAGCTCCCGAGCATTTTATCGCCGGAGAAATTGTCCAGACAGATAATCCTTTGAATGGTTTTTTTCTTGCTATGGTAGCCGGTCTTTTTGCATTTGGCGGTTGGCACATGGTGACATATAATTCCGAGGAAACAATCAACCCGAAAAAAACGATACCCAGGGCTCTTTTGCTGGGAACATTGATTGTGACGTTAAGCTATATTGCCCTGAATGCTGTCTATATGTATATCCTGCCTCTTGATAAAGTGGCTTCCTCGACGCGGATTGTTGCCGATGCGGCGGATGCACTTGTTGGATCTGGTGGTGGTGCGTTTATGGCCGGCCTTGTTGTCTTTTCCACGATTGGAGGGTTGACAGGGATTATCCTCTGCGGTCCCAGAGTCTATTACTCGATGTCCCAAGATGGT
This sequence comes from uncultured Eubacteriales bacterium, assembly GCA_964560275.1. Classification (GTDB taxonomy): domain Bacteria; phylum Acidobacteriota; class Aminicenantia; order Aminicenantales; family Aminicenantaceae; genus JAUWVG01. Next base: position 6,854 of record CAZLLG010000054.1, read on the forward strand.
CTGATGTTCGGGTGGGTGGGAAAAATCCATTCCAAATACAAAACCCCCCACAGAGCGATAGCCATTCAAGCTGTATGGTCCTCAATTCTTGTTGCAACAGGGACCTACCGCGCATTGTTTACGCGTGTGGTCTATACCGAGTGGATTTTCTTTGGCTTGATGGCCATCGGATTAATCTTGCTCCGCCGGAAGAAAGACCTTCAAAGAGGTTACAGCATCTGGGGTTATCCAGTTATCCCGATTGTTTTTTCCTTGTTTTCTTTTGTTATCGTGATCAATCAAATTGTCTCTAGTCCAAAAGAGAGCTTGACTGGAATTTCACTTGTCTTAATCGGACTTCCAATATACTATTTATGGACAAAAAAAAAGAGTCCGAGGAGTTGAGCATATGAAAATTATCGATGTTCACAACCATTTTTATCCTCCTGAATATCTAGAGGCTATTCAAGCAGGCCCAAGTAACATAAAAGTTACGTTCGATGCAGACAACAATCCTCTTCTCCATTATCCCGGGGATTACAATATAATTGTCCCAGGACACAGAGACATCGACTACCGAGCCCAAGTTATGGAGGAGATGGGTATCGATATGCAGGTCCTCACCTTCACGACACCCGGAGTCCACATAGAATCTTCGGAGAGGTCGGTCGAATTGGCCCGGATGGTCAACGATAATTTTGCCAAAATCAAAAGGGAAAAAAGCCAGAGGTTTTCCGCCCTGGCCACTCTCCCTCTTAACGATCCCGAGGCTTCGGTTATAGAATTGGAGCGGGCTTTCTCCGAATTGGGATTTCGTGGTGTTGCCCTTCACAGCAATGTTAACGGTGTCGCACTGAGCGATATGCGTTTTTGGCCGCTGTACGAAAAAGCCAATGAATTGGAGGCCGTCTTTGACATTCATCCCTCTTTCCCGGTTGGGGTAGAGGCTATGACAGATTACTGTCTTATGCCTTTGCTCGGATTCACTTTTGATACAACACTCGCGGCCGCCAAACTCGTTTTTAGTGGAATTGTGGAGAAATATCCAAAGATCAGATGGATTCTGGGGCACCTTGGCGGTACGATTCCGTACTTAGCTGAAAGATTGGATAGAGGATATGCGGCTTTTAAAGAATGTCGGGAAAATATCAGGCAAAAACCTAGTGAGTATCTGAAAAAATTTTATTTTGATACGGTAAATTTTGATATAAAAGCACTTCAACTGGCCGTTGATTTTGCCGGAGCCGACCATCTTGTTGCAGGCAGTGATTATCCCCATCAGATCGGAAGCTTAACTCAGATGGTCACGAGTATTGACAGGCTGAATATTTCTTATGAAGACAAGGACAATATTTACTATAAAAACGCCGCACAACTGTTGGGAATCTAACCTCCAAGAAAAATGATAGAGAAAAAAAGGGGTGAAAAATGAGAATTTATAATAATTTTTTATGGTTTCAAAGAATATTGATTGTTTTTATCGTTTTAACTTTCTTTACTCCTGTTTTCAATGGTAATGCAGATCAAGAAGATGAGAATGCCTCTATTCTTTGGACAAAGATAGATAAGATATGTTCAGCTGTCGAGGAAAAAACGATAGCCTGGAGGAGAGATATACATGAGTTTCCCGAGCTAGGCAACCGGGAATTCCGTACAGCTAAATTGGTGGCCGACCATCTAAAAAAACTGGGATTTGAAGTTAACACTGAAGTTGCTCACACCGGTGTCGTTGGCCTCCTGCGCGGCATGCAGGATAAGCCAGTTGTGGCTTTACGTGCCGATATGGATGCCCTGCCGGTCAAAGAGATGACGGGTCTTCCCTATGCATCAAAGGTCACTACAGAATACAATGGAAAAGAGGTTCCTGTCATGCATGCCTGCGGCCATGATGCCCATACAGCCATCTTAATGGGAGTGGCCGAAGTCCTATCAGAAATGCGAGATGAAATTCCCGGCACTGTTAAATTTATCTTTCAGCCCTCAGAGGACAGCCGTCCGGACGGTGAAGAGGGAGGAGCAGCTTTAATGGTGAAGGAAGGAGTTCTTGAAAATCCAAAACCCGATGCTATTTTTGGTCTTCATGTAGGACCTTTTGAAAATGGTGCAATCGGCTACAAATCAGGAGCCATGATGGCAGGTGTCAATGGATTTAGGATTGTTGTCCAAGGCAGCCAGACACATGGCGCCTCTCCCTGGGCAGGTGTGGATCCCATAGTTGTCTCTTCTTTGATCATTCAGGGGCTGCAGACAATTGTCAGCCGCCAGGTGGATATAACAGCAGCTCCAGCTATCGTCACTGTGGGGACGATCAATGGAGGAATGCAGGGAAACATCATTCCCGATGAGGTGATTATGACCGGGACGATCCGTTCCTTCGGCCCTGAAGTGAGGGAGGATATCCTCAAGCGCGTGAGAAAAACGGTCACAAATATTGCACAAAGCGCTGGCGCAAAAGCTGAAGTTTGGATCAGTGAAGGACTGCCTGTGGTTGTGAATGATCCTCTCCTCACTCAGCAGATGATTCCTATCCTCGAAAGAACTGCTGGGAAGGACTATGTGGCCACTATCCCACTTATAACAGGCGGAGAAGATTTTGCATTTTATCTGCAAAAGGTGCCGGGGCTCTATTTTTTCCTTGGTATCAATCCAAAAGATTCCGATCCCAGCAAAGCCGCGCCCAATCACTCTCCGTATTTTTTTGTGGATGACAGCGCGCTTATTGTCGGGATCCGAGCATTAGCTCATCTGGCAATTTCTTTTCTCGAAAAAAACTAATTGGAGCTGATTTTTCCGGGGCCGAAGATAGCCCGGCCTCCGCGGGTTTCAGTAAATGTTCCATCTTGAACAGTGATGACTCCGTTAACAATGACGACCTCGATACCTGTGGGATACTGATGGGGATTGTCAAATGTGGCTAAATCTTTAACGGTTTTTGGATCAAATACAACAACATCGGCAAGTTTTTGAGGGGCAAGAACTCCTCTGTCTTCAAAACGGAGTGATTTGGCGGGCAAGGCGGTCATTTTATGGATGGCTTCTTCCAGTGAAAGATGTTTGTCTTCACGTACATATTTTCCCAGTACTCTTGGAAATGTGCCATAGGAACGCGGATGGGGGACACCTCTTTCGAAACGGATGACACCTCCATCCGATCCAATCATATTAAAAGAGTATTTCATAATTGTCGCTACATCATCTTCATCCATCAAGAAGAAGACACATGAAGCGCCCCCTTTACTCTGCATCTCCATCACGAGTTCGGCCCCATTCTCAAGTGTGGGATTTTCACCGCGCAAAATTAGTATTTCACGTAGTGTTTTCCCTTCATATTCCGGATTGCTCCGGTAAGAGGCGATTTGCAGTGCAGAGAGCATGTCTCTGTCTTTGTACGTCTTCATGCGGCCGGTATGAAACATTTCTTTTTTTAATCGTTCTTTTGTATCAGGATTTTGGATATATTCCTTCAGTTTACCGCCAGAAAGACTCCATGGGGGGAAGATGACGGATAGGCCTGTACTGGCCGCTATGTAGGGATATTCGTCCGAATACACCTCTACACCTTCTTGTATGGCCTTGTCGAAAATCGAATGGAGTTGTTTTGTCTCGCCCCAGAGCTTGTCTGTGGAGAGCTTCAAATGTGAGATTTGAACCCGCGTTCCCCCTTCGCGGCCAATGCGAATGGCTTCCTCGACTGATTCATACATGCCCAATCCCTGATCCCGGATATGGGAGGCATACATTCCACTGTATTCACCGACGACCGAATTGAGCATGATGATTTCTTCTGTTTTGGAAAACAAACCTGGCGTGTAGCCAAGACCTGTGGAAAGACCGAGGGCTCCATCCTTCATCGCTTGATGAACATAGTCTTTCATTTGTAAGAGTTCTTCTGCCGTGGGAGCCCGGTCCTCCAAACCCATCACTTTTTGGCGGATAGTGTTGTGTCCGATATAAACAGCAATATTGGTGGAAATTGCTTTTGTCTTAACCTGCTCGAAGTAGTCTTTGATACTCAAAGGGGAGCCGCCGCAGTTTCCCCCGATGACAGTCGTCACTCCTTGAAGAATATAATTCTTGTTATCCGGTTGACTGAGAATTCCTCTATCACAATGCGTGTGAATGTCGATAAAACCAGGGGCGACTACAAGCCCTGTCGCGTCAATTATGGTTGTTCCTGTATTTTTTTTCTTTTTACCGATATACTCAATCCGGTCCCCGCTGATTCCGACATCAGCCAAAAAACCAGGTTTGCCCTGGCCGTCGACTACAGTTCCTCCCTGGATAAGAATATCAAAATGCTGTACTGTGCCACAGCCAGCGAACAAAATTGTAAAAAAAGCCCCTATCAACACTTGGGATAATCTTTTCCTCATCTTTACTCTCCTTCTGAAGATAAAATCCATAAAGTAAAAATATCACTAAAAATACAATCAGGTAAACATCTTTGAAAAAAAAATGAGCTTGAGTTTTTTGTGTATATTACTTTAAGCTGTTGGCATGAATAAAATATCACGACGTCAATTTCTAAATCTGTCTGCGGTTGCGGCTTCCTCCTGGATGATCCTGCCTCGACATGTTCTTGGAGGGAAACAATATGTGGCTCCCAGCGACAAGCTCAATGTTGCCGGGATCGGCGTTGGTGGCCAGGGGGGTGGCGATATTTCGCGGATGGCAGAAGAAAACATTGTGGCCCTATGCGATGTGGATTGGGAAAGAGCCGCTCGAACATTTACAAAATTTCCCGATGCAGCTCAATACCACGATTTTCGAATAATGCTGGACAGAGAGAAAAACATCGATGCTGTTGTTATTGGAACACCCGATCATGTGCATGCTGCGGCCACAATGGCAGCCATAGGGCTTGGAAAACACGTTTTTTGTGAAAAGCCTTTGACACACACAATATTCGAAGCCCGAACAGTCACCGAAGCAGCCAGAAATGCCGGGATTGCCACACAGATGGGCAACCAGGGCCATGCAATGGAAAGTATCCGCATTCTCTGCGAATGGATTTGGGACGGAGCCATAGGGGATATCACCGAAGTCCATGCATGGACACCTCATCCAGTTTGGCCCCAGGGAGTCGGTCGGCCTCAGGAAACTCCCCCTATCCCTGAAAGCCTGAGTTGGGACCTGTGGCTGGGCCCTGCGCCAACACGGCCTTATCATCCCTGTTATGTTCCTCAAAAGTGGCGCGGCTGGCTTGATTTTGGGACCGGAGGCCTTGGCGATATGGGCTGTCATATTTTTGACCATATCGTGTGGTCGATGAAGCTTGGAGCCCCCATAAGTGTCGAAGCCAGTTATTCGGAATTTGTGCCTGATAAAATGACTTGGGACAAACCCAAAAATCTTGAAACCTATCCTCGTGCATCAATTGTCACGTACAAATTTCCTGCCAGGGAGGGATTTCCTCCTTTGACCTTGACTTGGTATGACGGCGGCTTGATGCCGCCCCGACCCGAAGAGCTCCCCAAGGATTTGAAGATGGGAGACACGTACGGCGGCGCCTTATACGTTGGGAGCAAGGGAAAGATATTGTGTGGATCTCATGGCGCCAATGGGCTGCGTATCTGGCCTGAGAAACGGATGGAGGAGTACCAGCGACCTCCAAAGACTCTGCCTCGCTCTATCGGTCACTATAAGGAATGGATCAGAGCATGTAAGGGAGGGGAACCGGCTGAGTCCCATTTTGGCTATGCAGGCCCCATGACAGAGATTGTTCTCCTCGGGAATGCGGCTGTCCGGGCGGGCGCAAAGCTGTATTGGGATTCTGAAAATATGAGCTTCCCGAACTTTTCCGAGGCCGATCAGTTCCTCCACCGGACCTATCGAGATGGTTGGAGTCTGTAAAAGAATCTAGAGGATCGACTACTCTTTATATTTTTCTAACCAAAGTGTCTTATCTTCTTTACTTGTCTGTCTTTGTCGGCTTTTGATCTTAAGCTGATTCTGGAGATTGTTCATGATTTTCTCCATGTTGTCTTTCATGCTGCGGGCGTTGCTCAGAGATTTGTTGATTTTCGACTGGACAATCCAATCAAAAATCAGCCCATCAAAAATATAATCGGCGAATGTCTGGAATGAACTGACATCGATCCCCAGTCGTGATTCGGGATTGATTTTCAGATCAGAGAGTTCTCTCTGAAAGCGACCAAGTAAATGCTGAACTTTATGTACGGCGGCCTTTCCTTTGTCTATTTTAGAGTGTTTCACAGCTGTAATGATCAGGCCTCCTCCAAAAAGATCGGCAACTCCCCAGTTTCCTGCACTTTTAAAATAGGAAATTACGTTTTCCAGTTCTTTGAGAACCTCGTTTCCGGCATCTATGGCTTCTTTTGTTTCTTTAACATCGGAATTGAGATCTGCCAGTTTTTCTGAAAACTGGACCAGCTTTTTGTCTTCAGCATTTAAAATTTGCGATTCCTTTTGCTTAAGAATAGCCCTGTATTGAGCATCCGGGTCACCCAGATCTTTTATCTGATTTTCTCTGTAGATAATTTCACGTTCGAGGGCTGAAACAGAATGTTTGCTCTGGTCATATTTGAGTTTTGCGGCGAGTAACTCCTGTTTTTCTTTATTCAGTTTCTGGTCTTTACTCCCGAGCACTTGATGGAACATTCCGGTTAGGCTCAATCCTTCAAGCTTCCGGACGTCTCCCTCTTCTTTTTTTAGTTCGGCATCCAGTTTTTTTAGCTGTTCTTTTTCCTGGATAAGATTTTTTTTTGCATCTGAAAGTGTTTTATCTAATCTGTTTTTTGTTCTTACTTTTTCTTTTGTCTCTATGAGCTGTTCATTAAGTTCTTTAAACATGTCTTTTCCTTTTTTGTTCTATTATATATACTTTTCTTAGAGTTTTCATATTCAGGAATTTGGACATGTCATTTAAAAATCCTGTGTCTGGAGGAAAATTTTCGAGTGACATTGCTGTCATCAGCTATATCGCTGGAATAAAACTTGTCCTTCAATTGGCTGCTATTAGTGGATACGGATATTTCCGAGATGAGTTCTATTATATCGCTTGCAGCCAGAATCTTGCCTTTGGTTATGTGGATCATCCCCCTTTGGCTATGATGCTGCTCAGGGGAATTCGTACAGTACTTGGGGATTCAATTTTTGCCCTGCGTTTAGTACCGGCTTTATGTGGATTTCTATTCGTTTTTTTGACTGGATTGATCGCGCGTGAGCTTGGAGGGAAAAAGTTTGCCATCTTGTTGGCCTCTGCTGCAGCCCTAGCCCCTGTGGGTAATTTTTTTATGCACTTTTATTATTCCATGAATGCCTTAGATCATCTGTTCTGGTTGGGGTGTGTTTACGTTCTGATCAAGATCGTCAAAACCGGGAACAAACGGATGTGGATTCTATTCGGGCTTCTTGTTGGCTTGGGCCTCCAAAATAAGATTTCAATTTTATTTCTGGGATTTGGTCTGGCTGTTGGTCTTCTTCTGACTCCGTCACGAAACCACTTGAAGAGTAAGTACTTATGGATAGGGCTGCTTCTTGCCTTGCTGCTCTTTTCACCTTTTATTATATGGAACTTGAACAACGACTGGGCTCATCTTGAATTCATGAATAATGCTAAGATGTATAAAAATTATGCAGTCCCTCCCGGAGAATTTCTCTTTGGACAGATACTCTATAACAATCCGGTGACTCTGCCTATCTGGATTGTGGGATTGTTGTTCCTGTTCTTCAATAGAGACGCACATAAGTACCGGTTGTTTGGATGGATGTTCCTATCACTTTTTATCTTCTTCATGCTTCAGCATGCGAAGGATTATTACCTCTCTGGGATCTATCCTATTGTGTTTGCTGCAGGAGCTGTGCAGTTTGAACGGTGGTTGAGTAGAATACGTTGGGGAGGGATGAAAACTGTCCTTGTTGCTCCTGTATTGGTTATCGCCATTTTTTTTGCTCCCATGGCTCTGCCTATCCTCCCCATAGAAATGTATATCGATTACGCAAATAAAATTGGAGTTTCAGGCGTTCAAGGAGAGAACCATGAATTTGGTGCTCTTCCCCAGCATTATGCCGATATGTTTGGTTGGGAAGAGATTGTGAGTGAGGTGGGACGTGTTTTTTGCACTCTGTCACCTGAAGAAAAAAATAGATGCGCCATTTTTGCTGGAAACTATAGAGTTGCGGGGGCTGTAGACCTTCTGGGAAAGAATATTGGTCTTCCTGATGCGGTTTCAGGCCACAACAGCTACTATCTCTGGGGAACGTATGAGTACTCGGGTGACATCGTTATTTTTATAGGCGGGCAATATGAGGACCTGCTTATGTATTTTAATGAGGTCGTTGAAGCTGGCCGGACGGACTGTGGGTACTGCATGCCCCATGAGAACAACAATCCCATTTTTATTTGCCGAGGGATAAAAGGTCCTATCGATGAATTTTGGATAAATGCGAAGAATTTCAATTG
>CAZLLG010000055.1:0-15203 GCA_964560275.1 uncultured Eubacteriales bacterium
GCTTTGTTCCTTGGCTTTTTCTTTGAGTGATTTTTTCTTGGTTTTCTTCTTCATTTCCGAGCCGATCATCTCAAGGACAGCCATTTCAGTTCCGTCTCCAGACCTTGGGCCCACTCTTACAATCCGTGTGTATCCACCCGGTCGTTCCGAAAAACGTGGTCCAATTTCCTCAAACAGTTTTTTCACGACGTCTTGTTTGTAGATAAATTTCAATGCGCGGCGTCGAGCATGAAGAGAATTGGTTCTCGATAATGTGATCATCTTTTCGGCCAGCGGTCGTGTGGCCTTGGCTTTGGCCACTGTGGTTCTTATACGCTCTTTCTCCAAAAAGGATGTGACGAGATTCCGCAGCAGTGCCTTTCTCTGAGAAGAATTTCGTCCGAGTTTTTTGCTTGCAACTAGATGCCTCATTCTTCTTCTCCCTCTTCCGGATCGACGTTCTCTTCACCTACAATCTTCTCAAGGAGAGAGGGATGGAGTTCCAGATTCAATCCCAATCCCATTTCTTGCAGAGTTTCTTTGATTTCTGTCAGAGATTTACGCCCAAAATTTTTCGTCTTTAACAGCTCATCTTCTGATTTTTGGACAAGTTCACTAATCTTTTCGATCCCGGCTGATTTAAGGCAATTGTTGGAACGGACAGACAGTTCCAAATGGTCTATAGATTTAGACAGGATATCGATCTGAGGAAAATAGGGAATTTCAGCTTTCGAATCCGCAAGCTCTCTTTCGGTTGGCTCATCGACGATATTGAGGAAAATCACCAAGTGATCTCTCAGAATTTTTGAAGCCTTAGCCAGCGAATCTTGAGGAGTGACAGCTCCGTTTGTCCATATTTCAAGTGTTAAACTTTCATAATCGATCCGTTTCCCTACACGGGCCGGATTGACGTTGTAGTTCACTCTGACAACAGGAGAATGAGAAGAATCTATGGGAATAAAATCGACACTCAGATCCTCTTTAAAATTCTGATCGGCCGGCAAGTATCCTCGTTTGTTCTCTACAATCATCTCCATATCTAACTCACCATCATTATCCAGAGAAGCAATGTGAACATTTTGGTCAAGAATCTCAATGTCAGAATCATGCTCAATATCGGCGGAAGTGGCGGTAGCCGAACCCTTTTTCTTCAAAGTCATTGTCTTGGGTTCATTCACTAGGAGTTTCAAGGGGATACTTTTCAAACTGAGGATAATATCTGTCACATCTTCGACAATCCCAGGAATTGAAGAAAATTCATGAAGAACTCCTTGGATTCGGATATTCGTGATGGCTGCTCCTGTTATCGAGGATAACAGAATCCGTCGAAGCGAATTTCCTATTGTTATTCCAAAACCTCTCTCAAAAGGCTGGGCTGAAAAACTACCATATTTTAAAGTTAATGTTTCATAATCGCATTCTAAATACCGCGGTCTTTGAAATCCCATAGGTGTCATGTCTCCTCCTTATTGCTCTCTAGTTTATGAAATAGATCCTTTTTGCTGTATCAAAGGACATTGTATCCATCCATCTGTAAAGTTTCCCTTCTTTATTTCGAATAGAGTTCAACGACTAAATGTTCTTCCACATCAAAAGTGATATCGTCTCGCTTCGGAAAAGACATAACATTGATCTCTTTATTATCCCAGTCTACACTCAGCCATCCGGGAACAGATTTAGTCTTGTTTGACTCTACAAGGGGACCGTACTCCGGATGATTCTTCGACTTTTCCTTAAAGGATACAACATCATCCTTGCTCATCAACATGGACGGGATTGTGGCACTATTCCCATTAAGCCTAAAATGACCGTGTGTGATCAGCTGTCGAGCATGAAATCGGGAATGAGAGAACCCAGAGATATAAACGACATTGTCCAACCGTCTTTCCAGCATGGATAAGAGGTTTTCTCCGGTCACGCCCTTTTTTCTCTCTGCCCGCTGGAAAAACAGCCGGAACTGATTCTCAGACATTCCATAAAACCTTTTCAGTTTCTGTTTTTCTCTCAACTGGATTCCATATCCCAGTATTCTCCTCCGGCTACGACCATGTTCGCCTGGAGGATAGGGTCTGCGTTCAACGGGGCATTTATTCGTTAAACATTTATTTCCTTTTTTGAACAGCTTCACCTTCTCAACACGACAAAGGCGGCACACTGATTCTCTATAACCTGACATTGTCTACTCCTTTTTTAAACATCCTTCAGACTCTTCTTCTTTTTCTCTGTCGACAACCATTGTGAGGTATAGGTGTGATATCTCGAATCGATTTGATTTCCATACCCTCTGACTGCAGCGCTCTAATCGCCGATTCTCTCCCGGCCCCAGGACCCTTGATTCTGACATCGATGTATCTGACACCAAAATCTCTAGCCTTGGCGGAGACTTCTTTTGCGGCCAATTGTGCAGCAAATGGAGTGCCTTTTCGAGCCCCTTTAAATCCGGCCGAGCCCGAACTAGCCCAACACAGCGTGCTTCCCTGCTGATCGGCTAGAGTTATGATTGTATTATTAAACGTGGACTGAATATAGGCAATGCCGAATCCAACGTCTTTTCTTACTTTCTTTTTTTTAGTTTTCTTTTTTGGTTTGGCCATCAATCACTCCCTTATCGTTTCTTGACTCCCTGTCCTCCAGGCCCCTTTCGTGTCCTTGCATTCGTTTTCGTTCTTTGTCCACGGACAGGCAATCTTCTCTTGTGTCTCATCCCTCTATAAGAACCGATATCCATCAGCCGTTTTATATCCATCGTGATTTCTTTTCGTAAGTCACCCTCAATTTTTTCCCGCTGTTCAATAATTTGACGAATTCTATTGATTTCATCTTCTGTTAAGGATTTAACTCTTTTATCCTTATCTATTTTGGCTTCTTCGAGAATTTTCATCGATCTTGAATTCCCAATCCCAAAGATATAGGTCAATCCAATTTCAATCCTCTTTTCAGGGGGCAGCGTAATTCCAGCTATTCTTGCCATTTTTACCTCATTTATCCTTGTTTTTGCTTATGTTTTGGATTTGTGCAGATAACTCGGAGAGTTCTTTTTCTTCTGATGATCCGACAGTTCCGACACATTCTTTTCACAGATGCTCTGACTTTCATTGCCTTGTCCTTCTATTTATATCGATACGTAATTCGTCCTTTAGTCAAATCGTAGGGTGTTAGCTCAAGTAACACTTTATCTCCAGGGAGGATACGGATAAAATGCTTGCGCATCCTTCCTGATATATGGGCCAGAATGACATGTTTGTTGGCCAATTCAACCTTAAACATTGCATTGGGAAGAGTCTCAATGACTGTTCCTTCAGCCTCAAACACGTCTTGTTTAGGCATATTTTGACTCCTTGATAGAGGAAAATTCGAAATTTGTGTCCAAAAGACTTAAAATTTCTACACTGTCTTCCCTGACGGCAACAGTGTGTTCATAGTGTGCGGAAAGACTCTTGTCTCTGGTAATGGCCGTCCATTTATCTGCTAGAATCTCAACATTCCAATCTCCAACCGCAATCATTGGTTCGATGGCCAGCACCATCCCAGGTTTGATTTTGGGGCCATGCCCTGGAGAGCCAAAATTCGGGATTTGAGGCTCTTCGTGTAAAGACATTCCGATCCCATGTCCGACAAAAGTTTTAATAACAGAAAAGCCTTGAGCCTCAACATGCTGTTGAATGGCATAGGACACATCGGAAATTCTATTTCCGACTTTCAGCTGTTCAAGGCCTTCATAAAATGATTGTTTTGCAGAAGCGATAAGCCTACTGGCAGTCGAACTGACCTCTCCTACAGGAAGTGTCACGGCTGCATCTCCATAATAGCCTTCATAAATGACACCAAAGTCAAGGCTGATGATATCTCCTTCCTGAAGTACGCGCGTTGAGGGGATGCCGTGTACAATTTCTTCGTTTATTGAGGTGCACAGAGATGCAGGAAAACTCCGATAGCCTTTGAAAGCGGGGATGGAGCCCATTTTTCTTGCTTTGTTGTGTGCATACTCATCCAACTCTCGAGTCTGAATTCCAGGTCTCACCATTTCACTCAAATCAGATAGAATTTCCGCCACAATCTGGTTACTCTTTTTGATGGCCAGAATTTCTGTATCGCTCTTGTAGACAATCATTGGATCCCGTGGTTCGTTTGTTCCTGCGTAATTTTTCTATCTATGAGATTACAGATGTTCTTAAAAATTTCCTCTCTCTCCGCATCTCCTTCTACACACACATACACGTTTTTTTCCTTGTAATAAACTACAAGGGCATCCCTTTGCTCATGATAAACTTTTAATCGGTCTCTAATGACCTCCGGTTTATCATCAGCTCTCTGGAAAAGAGTTCCTCCACAATCCTCACAAGCTTCACTCAAATCAACGGCTTTTAACGGGAGATTAAAAATGCCGTTGCAGCCTGAACAAATCCGCCGTGCTGAAATCCTATCGATGACAACCCGGTCATCCAAATGAATATCGAAAACAACCTCGGTTTCATCCGGGCTCATCTTATCCAGTGCAAGAGCTTGTGAAATTGTCCGAGGAAATCCATCGAGGATATATCCCTGTTGACAGTCTCCTTGTTCAATCCTCTCGTTGATCATTGCAATCACAACTTCATCACTCACTAAATCCCCTCGCTTCATTACAGATTCAGCTTCTCTTCCCAAAGGAGTATTGTCCGCAACAGCCTGACGAAGCAGATCACCTGATGATATTTTTGGGAATCCATATTTTTCGGTGATGAGGTCTCCCTGAGTGCCCTTCCCACTCCCAGGAGCACCGAGCAATATTATTCTCATCCTCTCCGCCCCTTTAACCGACCGCGTCTCATGAATCCGTCATAGTGACGCATGACAAGCTGGGCCTCAATCTGCTGCATGGTATCCATTGCCACGCCGACGACAATCAGAATGGATGTCCCTCCAAAATAAAATTCTATATTCATTCCCTGTGTCAGCCACTGAGGTAGATTGGCCTCCAAGAATGCACCTATCCAAGGAAGGTTTTGTACCCTAAACCCTGAAATCAAAAACTCCGGCAGGATTGCGATAGCTGCCAAATAGGAAGCGCCCACCAGAGTCAACCGGGACAATACACTGTCGATATAGTCAGATGTATTTTTTCCAGGTCGAATTCCAGGAATGAATCCTCCGTACTTTCTCAAATTCTCTGCAACATCTGTGGGATTAAATATGATTGACACGTAAAAATATGTAAAGAAAATAATGGCCGCAACATAGAGAAGAACATACAACGGCATTCCCTGACCAAATTGAACGGCTATGTTCTGGATTAATGGGACCTTGATCATCTGGGCGATAGTGGCGGGGATGGTGATAACAGCTGCGGCAAATATAATGGGAATAACTCCTCCTGTGTTCACCCTTAAAGGCAGATGGGTACTCTGACCGCCATATATTTTTCTCCCTACGACTCGTTTGGCATAAGATACAGGGAGCCGCCGCTGCCCCCTTTCCACAAAGACTATGGCCGCCACAAGTGCAAGCATGACAGCTGCAAAAAGAATGACACTCAAGATAGTCACATCTCCGGTTCTCACTTGACCGACAACAGTCCCGGCCATCCGGGGAAAATCCACAACAATGCCGGCAAAGATAATGAGAGAAATTCCGTTTCCAATGCCTCGTTCAGAAATCTGCTCACCTAACCACATGATAAAGGTTGTTCCTGTGGTCAGAGTCAAGATTGTAAGGAGCTTGAATCCCAAACCAGGATTGGGAACAATCGGCAATCCTCCCGGGCTGGATGTTTTCTCTAAAAACAGGCTGATTCCAAAAGATTGGATTGCACAGATGAAGAGAGTTCCATATCGAGTATACTGAGTGATTTTCTTCCGTCCCAGTTCTCCTTCTTTGGATAATCTCTCTAAATAGGGCCAAACGACCTGGAGCAACTGGAGGATAATTGAAGAGCTGATATAGGGCATGATGCCCAGGGCAAAAATCGTCATGCGAGACATCCCTCTTCCCGTAAAGAGGTCCAGCATACCGAAGATCGTTCCTTTCTGTTGTTCCCAAAATTCTGCAAGTGCAGCTTCACTGATACCCGGATTCGGGATCTGAGCACCAATGCGGTAAACAGCCAGAAGGAGCAGAGTAAAAATAACCCTTCTTCTTAAATCCGGAATACTAAAGATGTTTTTTATACTGTCGAGCATCACGGCCTTCCTAGAAGAATCGCTTTTCCCCCAGCGTCCTCGATTTTTTTCAAGGCGGACTGAGAAAATTTGTGAGCGTGTATAGTCTTCGCAGAGGATATCTCACCTCGGCCTAATATTTTTATCGACTCTGTTTCTTTTTTCAGGATCCCTGCCTTAACCAGATCCGCAGGTTTGATTTCCGCTTTCTTAATATTTCTCAGACGATCGAGATTCACTTCACTGTACTCTTTCTTGAAAATATTGGTAAAACCTCTTTTGGGAAGCCGCCGGTGAATCGGCATTTGCCCTCCCTCGAATCCGCGTTTCCGTGAATATCCGGAGTTGGACTTTTGGCCTTTAGACCCACGTCCGGCCGTTTTCCCCATGCCGGAGCCAGGCCCACGCCCCACTCTCTTTCTGTTTTTGCGGGAATTTTTAGCAGGATGAAGATTGCTCAATTTCATTTTTAATCTATCGCCTCCACTTTTACCAGGTGAACAATTTTATGTATCATACCCCTAACCTCAGGGCAGTCTTTTCGTACCACAGATGAGCTGATCTTCCTGAGGCCAAGTCCTTTGACGACTTCCCTCTGTTTCGGGGGGCGTCCTATGACGCTGCGTACCAGCGTAACTTTTAAAAACTTGTCTTTTTCTACTGCCATATCGATTCCTCATCTTTATATCGGTCACGGGATACTTTCTCTGGATTTTTCAATTTTTGAAGAGCATCCATGGTCGCACGGGCCACACTGAACGGATTGTTGCTGCGGATAGATTTCGTGAGGATATCTTTAATTCCGGCAAGCTCCATGATGACCCGAACAGCGCCCCCGGCAATCACGCCTGTTCCTTTGGATGCAGGCCTCAAGACAACCGCTCCTCCTCCGTGTACACCTTTTATAAAATGAGGAATGGTTGTTCTTTTCAGAGGAATATCAATCATATTCTTTTTCGCATCTTCGACAGCTTTAGCAATGGCAGGAGGGACTTCTCGAGCTTTGCCTTTACCGATTCCAATTTTTCCATTCTCGTTCCCAACAGCAACCAGTGCAGAAAAACTCAAGTTCTTTCCTCCCTTGACGACCTTTGTCGTTCTCCGGATGGATATCACCTGGTCTTTTAATTCGGGCTCTAGCTCGTCAACGTCCGGCATTAATTTTTCTCTTGCCACTCTTTATCCTCCATATCAAAAAATTACCCCTTCTTCCCTTAGGGATTCAGCCAATGATTTAATACGGCCATGATAGGGATACAAACCTCTGTCAAATACGATCGTTTTTATTTTTTTTGTTTTAAGTCTTTTCGCCAGTATTTTTCCCAGTGCTTTAGAAGATTCCACATTGTTTGTATTTTTGTTTTTGGTTTTGAATTCCTTTTCTAATGTAGAGGCCGCTGTCAAAATTGTATGGCTGTTGTCATCGATAACCTGTGCATAGATATAACGATTGCTCTTTCGGACACATAATCGAGGTTTCTCTTGAGTTCCATGAAGTTTTTTCCGGATCCTCATCCGTATTCTTCTGTGTTTTTTCTTGTTGATCGTGGCTTTGTCTTTATACATCGGTCACTCCAGCCTTGCGCTCTTTCTTAATTAAATGCTCACCCACATAACGAATTCCCTTGAGTTTATATGGATCGGGTTTCCTAAAACTCCGTATTTTGTGTGCTTCCTGTCCGACCCGCTGTTTATCGATTCCATTAACAGAAAACAACGTGGGCTTTTCCAGTTCTATTTCAATGTCGTCAGGAATCTTGTAAACGATCGGTTTAGAATACCCCAGATTCAGCTCCAGATTATCCTTGTCGAGTTTGGCTCTGTAACCCACACCTACAATCTCCATCTTCTTGGAAAATCCCGATGAAACACCCACCGCAGCATTAAAAGCCAGGGCGCGACACAGTCCGTGGAAAGCCCTATCTGGACCGGCTTCAGAAGTTCGGGTAAAGACCAAAAGATTATCCTGATGCTCCACTTTAATCTCTGGGAACAATGGAGACATCAATTTTCCTTTTGGACCTAAAAATTCAATTTTATCATCCAAAATTGTGACTTTTACACCATCAGGTATCGTTATTGGTTGTTTTCCTATTCGCGACATGTCCTTCTTCCTTTCTTGGCTAAATTACCAAATCTGGCACAAAACCTCCCCTCCGATACTCAGGTCTTCACATTTTCTCCCCGTAGCAATCCCGGAGGACGTTGAAACAATCAATATGCCGAGTCCATCCAGAACCTTTGGAACAGAGTCTTTTTTGCAATAAATTCGGCAGCCTGGCTTGCTAACTCTTTTAAGGCCGGAAATAACGCTTTGATTATCAGGAGTATATTTTAGGTTGATCTTTAAGATCCCTTGTTTGTTGTCATCTAAAACTTTAAAATTCGAGATATAACCCTCTTCTTTTAAGACTTTGGCAATCTCAACTTTCATGCGTGACAAGGGGATGCTGACATCTCTATGTTTAACAAGTGTGGCATTTCTAATTCTCGTCAGAAAATCTGCAATTGGATCAGTTTGTGTCATGATGTTTTCCTCTCTTTAAAGTTACCATGAGGCCTTTGTGATTCCGGGAATCTCGCCTTTAAGAGCCAGCTCGCGAAAACAGAGCCTGCACATATCAAACTTCCTGAAATATCCTTTTGAACGGCCGCAGATGCGGCAGCGTCTCTTTCTTCGTACAGAAAACTTTTTTTCCTTCAAATATTTTGCTACACTTGATTTTTTTGCCACTTCGTCCTTCCTTATAAAGCCTCGCTAAAAGGCATTCCAAGTTTTTGCAGAAGAGCCCGGGATATCTCATCGGTCCTCGCAGAGGTGACGATAGTGATGTTCATTCCACGGGACTTTTCCACCTTCGTATAGTCAATTTCAGGGAAAACAAGCTGATCTTTAAGTCCGATTGTATAATTCCCTCTCCCGTCAAACGATCGTGCGGGGACTCCTCTGAAGTCTCTCACTCGGGGGAGCACGATGTTGAACAACCTGTCTAAGAATTCGTACATTCTTTTTCCACGCAGATTGACATAACAGGCAATGGGATTCCCCTGTCTCAGCTTAAATGTCGAGATTGATTTCTTCGCTCTTCCCACAGCAGGCCATTGGCCTGTTATGAGGCTCAACTCTTTTTTAGCGGAATCCAACACTTTGATGTTTTGGATGGCTTCTCCAGAACCGATGTTTATAACAACTTTTTCCACCTTGGGAACAGCCATTTTATTTTCTAGAGAGAGTTCCTTCTGGAGTTCACCTACGATCTCATTTTTGTATCTTTCAAGTAGTCGGCTCATCTCTTTATCCTCTTTAATGCTTCTCCATACTCGATTCGCATTTGTTGCAGACCCGGTTTTTTTCCCCGTCCTGGAGTTTCTGCATTTTGATGCGAACACCCTGTCCACATTCCGAACAAAAGATTCTCACATTGGAAACATGGATGGGAGCTTCTTTTTCCATGATCCCGCCCGAGATATTTTTGCTCTGATCTTGCCGAATAAATTCTTTCACGAAGTTAACTTTTTCTACGATCACTTTCTTCTTTTCCGGAATCACTTTTAAAATTTTCCCTGTTTTGCCTTTGTCTTTTCCGCAAATCACGATGACTTCGTCGTTTTTTTTCAGCGCTAAGTTGTTTTTCATAGGACCTCCGGAGCCAGGGATACAATTTTCATGAACTTTCTCTCTCGGAGTTCTCGCCCAACAGGACCAAACACACGAGTGCCGATAGGCTCTCCCTGCAAATTAATGATCACTGCGGCATTGTCGTCAAAACGAATATAGGATCCATCTCTTCGACGCACTTCTTTCTTGGTACGGATGACAACAGCCCTGACAACTCTGCCCTTGGGTATTTTACTTTCAGGATCCGCTTCCTTGACAGTTGCGGAGATGATATCTCCTATGGACGCCGTTTTGCCGACACCTCCGCCTAAAGGCGTGATGCAGAGAATTTTTCTCGCCCCGGAATTGTCGGCCACTTTAAGCCTTGTCTCTTGCTGAATCATCCCTTCTTGTCCTTAGCTTCCTTGACTGTTTCACTGGGTGATAAACTCACAATTTCCTGTACACGCCATCTTTTTAATTTGCTTAAAGGCCGAGACTGTACAATCTTAACCATATCTCCGATTTTACACTTCTCATATTCATCATGGGCAAGGAACTTCTTCTTTTCTCTTACGATTTTTTTGTACAAAGGGTGGCGAATCTGTCTTTCTACGATAACGGAGACGGTTTTTTTCATGTTTTTTCCGTTGACCACACCTATTTTGGTTGATTTTTGTCCTGCTGTCTTTTCCATTCTTTATTCCGTCCCTTTTCCTTTAGTCTTTTCAGTCAATATTGTCTTTATTCTCGCAATATCTTTTTTTACATTCTTCATCTTAACTGCGTTTTCAAGCTGACCCAAAGTATGCTGGAACTTCAGCTTAAAAAGCTGGTCCTTGAGTTCCAACTCTTTATTTTTTAGTTCCTCATCCGATAATTCTCTTATCTCTGCCGGTTTCATCGTAATTCCTTATTCTCTCTCGAAATGAAGCGTGTCCTGATGGGAAGCTTTTGGGCCGCTAATCTCATAGCCTCTTTGGCCATGTCCTCCGGGATACCTTCCAATTCGTAGATAATTTTCCCGGGACGTAAAACATCGACCCAAAATTCAGGATCTCCTTTGCCCTTCCCCATCCGGACTTCGGTCGGTTTTTTGGTGACAGGTTTCCAGGGAAAGGTTCGAATCCAAAGCTTTCCTTTTCTCTTGGCATGGCGTGTTATGGCAATCCGGCCGGCCTCAATTTGCCGGGCGGTTATCCAACACGGCTCAAGAGCCTGAAGTCCAAATTCCCCGAAGGTCAAACTGGAACCCCGTTGGGCCTGACCTCTCATCCTGCCCCTGTGCTGTTTGCGATGTTTGACTTTCTTTGGCATAAGCATGACTAAATCTCCTCTAACTCCTCAACCATCTGGGATGTCATCTTGGGCTTGTTAACATCACCTGTGTATATCCAGACTTTTATGCCGATTTGACCATATGTCGTGAACGCTTCAGTGAAACCGTAATCGATATCAGCTCTGAGCGTTTGCAGGGGAAGTTGTCCTCTCAAATACCATTCCGATCGTGCTATCTCCACTCCACCCAATCTGCCGGAACACATCACTTTAATCCCTTTGGCCCCCATTTTCATAGACATTTCCACAGCTCTGCGCATGGCCCTTCTGTAGGCGATTCTTTTCTCCAACTGAATGGCGATTCCCTGAGCGACGAGAATTGCTGTCAATTCAGGTTTATCGACTTCTTGAATATCAATATAAACGTCTTTTTTGGCGATATCTTGTAAAAACACTTTAAGGCTTTCTATTTCTTTTCCACCTCTGCCAATAACAATTCCTGGACGCGCGGTTTGTATGATGACCCGGATTTTAGGTCCGACACGCTCGACATCAACTTCGGAGATTCCAGCGTGAGCATATCGCTTTTTCACTATTTTTTTCATCTTTAGGTCTTCATGAATCAGGCGACTATAATTAGTCCCCTTAGCAAACCACCGAGAACTCCACTGCTTGTTGAAGCCTAACCTAAAACCATGAGGATGTGTCTTCTGACCCACTGTTTATCTCCCTTTTTTATCTTCTAATGAAACATGGACATGACTCGTCCGTTTTAAAATCCGGGCACCCCGCCCCATTGGAGCAGCCTTGAATCTCTTCCATTGAGCGCCCTGATTGACAAAAATTTCAGATATATAAAGATTATCCACATCGATGTCAGGAGTCTTCTGCTGCGCATTGGCAATGGCTGAATGCAGGACCTTCCCTACAATCTCGCTAGCTTTCTTTTTTTTAGAAAAATGTAATATTGTGAGAGCTTCCCCGACATACCTATCCCTGATTAAATCCGTCACCAGACGGCACTTTTGAGGCGAAATTCTCACATGTTTGGCAACAGCCTGGGATACAATATTTGTCTTGTCCATTTTACTTTCTTACCTTGATTGTGCGCATTGACTTTGATGTGTGTCCCTTAAAAGTTCTTGTCGGAGAAAATTCTCCCAGTTTATGTCCGACCATGTTTTCTGATATGAAAACAGGTATGAATTTCCTTCCATTGTGGACGGCGATGGTCAACCCCACCATATCAGGAATAACTGTAGACCGGCGAGACCACGTTTTGATCACCTGTCTTTTTTCTCTTTGGGAATCTAAGACTTCCACCTTTTTCAAAAGCTTTTCGTCAATAAAGGGCCCTTTTTTTGTGGATCTTGCCATGATTACTTACTCCTTCTTCTGACGATAAACTGCTGAGTTCTCTTATTTCGACGTGTTTTGTAGCCCTTAGTAGGAATACCGTTGGGAGAGACGGGATGTCTTCCCCCTTTGGCCTTTCCTTCTCCCCCACCATGAGGATGATCGATAGGATTCATGGCTGTTCCCCGGACATGAGGTCGTTTTCCTTTCCAGCGATTCCGTCCAGCTTTCCCGATCGACACATTCTTATGATCTCCATTACTCACCTGGCCAATTGTTGCGCGGCAGTCAAGATGAATTCTCCTGATTTCTGAAGAAGGCATACGAATTTGTGCATAATTTCCCTCTTTTGCCAAAACCTGTGCGCTCGAACCGGCAGATCTCACGATCTGTCCTCCCTTTCCATTCTTCAGTTCAATATTGTGGATGATAGATCCAAGCGGGATGAACTTGAGCGGCATTGAATTACCAGGCAGAATATCTACTTGTTTATTGGAGGATATGATCGTCTGGGAAATCGATAAATTCATAGGAGCAATAATGTAGCGCCTTTCCCCGTCCTTGTACTTAATCAAAGAGATAAATGCAGACCGATTGGGATCGTATTCGATTGTTTCGACTTCTCCAGGAATTTCGAACTTGTTTCGTTTGAAATCTATAATACGGTAGAGTCTCTTATGTCCTCCCCCGCGGTGACGCATAGAAATTCGTCCTGAAGAATTGCGGCCTCCTGATTTTTTCAACGGCTGAGTTAAGGGCTTGTGCGGTTCGCGTACCGTCAACTCATCGAATGTCAGGCCCGTCCTATGCCGCATACTCGATGTCGTCGGTTTGTAGACTTTTATTCCCATTTTATACTGCCTCAAAATATTCAATCATTTTTTCGCCTTCTTTGATCTTGAGATAGGCCTTTTTCCAATCCTTTTTTCTGCCCTGATTCTTTCCGACTCGTCGCATTTTACCACGCTGTTTCATCACTCGAACGCTCTCAATCTTGACGTTAAAGAGCTGTTCAGCTGCTTGTTTGATTTCGATCTTATTTGCACGTGGATCGACTTCTAAGCATATTTCCCTGTTCTGTTCTTTCATCAAAGTGCTCTTTTCGGTAATAACCGGCTTCAAAATAATTTTATAAGGATCTTTAATCACTTTAACTTCTCCGTCAAAGAATCAAATGCTCTTTTCGTCAAAACGAGCCAATTGAAATTCAGCACATCATAGACACTGACTTGACTGACATCCACCACCTTTGTTTTGGGGATATTCCGTGTAGACAAAAACAAATTTTTATTATCATGCCTATCGACAATCAGGACTGAATCCACATTTAAGCCCTTAATAAGGGCAGCGGCATCTTTTGTTCGTGGTTCCTTTAGCACAAGGGTTTCCACAATCAGTAACTGTTTTTCTGCCAACTTCATGGACAGGGCAGATTTCAGGGCTGTCTTTTTAGCCTTCTTGGGAAGGCTGTAGCTGTAATCTCTAGGGTGTGGTCCAAAGGTCGTGCCGCCTCCCTTCCAGATAGGGGATCTGTTACTTCCAGCTCTAGACCGTCCCGTTCCTTTCTGCCTCCAAGGTTTGCGACCACCACCCCGCACGTTGCCTCTTGTCTTTGTCGATGCGGTCCCCTGCCTTTGGTTGGCCCGGTAATTGATGACGGCTTCGTAAAGAAGATGTTCTTTTAAAGGAACAGAAAAAATCTCATCAGGAGCTTTTACTTCCTTGATCTTTTTTCCACTTGTGTCGATAACTTGAACTGTTGCCATTGGTTACTCTTCTTTTCCCTTTTTGGGAGTATCCATTTTAAGTTTTGATTTTTTAATCAAAAGATATCCTCCAGCTGCTCCGGGAACAGATCCCTTGACAACAAGCAGGTTTTTTTCTTTGTCTGCTTCGAGCACTGTCAGATTTTTAATGCTGACTCTTTCATTCCCCATTTGGCCGGGAAGCTTTTTTCCCTTCATGACCCGGGCAGGATAAGCTGAGGCTCCAATAGAACCTGGCTTCCGGTGAAACATAGATCCATGGGTAGCCTTCCCGCCCTTAAACCCCCATCTTTTTATGACGCCGGCAAAACCTTTTCCCTTACTTGTTCCGATCACATCCACCTTGTCTCCTACGGAAAATATGTCAACAAAAAACTGATCTCCTTCTTTCACTTCACTTTTCTCGTCTACAGGGAATTCGCGAATGAATTTAACAGGTGGAACGCCGGCTTTACTGAAATGCCCTTCCAGGGGCTTGTTCACTTGTTTGACCTCTTTTTCATCTTGGAGACCAATTTGAACAGCCACATAACCATCCTTCTCCTTTGTCTTCCTTTGGATGACTGTACAGGGGCCGGCTGTAATGATCGTAACAGGGAAAACATTCCCCTTGTCACCAAATGTCTGGGTCATGCCGATTTTTTTTCCTATAATTCCCTCTAGCATGATTATTCTCCCACAGCACCAAATGCCTGGATTTCAACATCAATTCCGGCAGGAAGATCGAGCTTCTGAAGCTCCTCTATCGTTTCATTATTGTATTCACCAATATCGATGAGTCTCTTATGTATCCGCATTTCAAAATGCTCTCTCGATTTTTTATCAACATGTGGCGAACGAAGAACACAGAACCTGTGAATTCTTGTAGGCAGAGGGATTGGGCCGGAAATACTCGCGCCCGTCCTCTTCGCTTTGATGACAATATCCTTCACTGATTGATCGAGTAGTCGATGATCAAACGACTGAAGTCTGATTCTTATTTTCTCCATTTTCTGTTCCTCGTCCTTTCTTTAACAGTTTTTGTGTTTTTACTCTCTATTCGATAATTTCGGTGACCGTTCCGGCTCCGACCGTGCGGCCTCCCTCTCG
>CAZLLG010000056.1:0-15170 GCA_964560275.1 uncultured Eubacteriales bacterium
ACATTGGAGGCGAGTTCGCACGGACCCTTCTTGTGAAATTAACCCGGGATCAGAATCCTTTTGTGAGAAAAACCGCAGAAAAATCTCTGAATGAGACGAGTGACTTGAAATTTCTTTAGCATTGGGATGACAGGATAAAAGTCACCGGCCCATCATTGATCAAGCAGACATCCATCAAATCTCCAAAAACTCCCTTTTCAACCTCGAGTCCTCTTTCTTTCATTTTCTGCACAAAACTGTCAAAAATTCTTTCGGCATACTGAGGTTCCTCAGCCTTATCGAAACTGGGGCGTCTTCCTTTGCTCGTGGATCCAGCCAGGGTAAACTGTGATACAGCCAGAATTTTCCCCCCTTTGTCCAAAAGGGAAAGATTCATCTTCCCATGGGTATCTGGGAATATTCTCAAATCGACGACTTTATTGGCCATTCGATAGGCTTCGTCTCGGGAATCACCTCTTTCCACACCAACAAGAAGGCATACGCCCTGATCTATGCGGCAGTGGACTTTTCCTCTGATTTCGACCGATGCTTTTTTCACCCTCTGCAGAACAATTTTCATATAAATTCACTTATCATGCAGTATCTTATCCTTTGAAAAAGCCTGCCTAAGGCTCTTAATATCTTCATGTTTAAAGAGCAAATTCATAATCAAATAGACGATCACGCCTCCTAAAATAACAGCAATAACAACACTAATCCTCTCGATAAAAATAAATTTCTCGAAGTCAATTCGATCTATAAAAATCCAAATCGCTCCTGCCATAACTACAGCAGACAACGCCGATTTCAAAGCAGAGACAAGGAGGTCCTTTTTTTCAATCTTTCCGAGTTTTTTCTCGAGAAGAATAAAAAGTGCAGCAAAGTTAATCAAAGAGGATAGAGACAAGGCCAGTGCAATGCCTCCAGCTCGGAGGGGGCCCATCAAGAGAAGAGAAGATCCGATATAACAAATCATCACAAAAAAGGCCACAATCACAGGAGTTTTTGTGTCTTTGAGGGAAAAGAACATCGGGGCAAGAATCTTGGTTCCTGAAATAAAGGGAAGCCCAAAGGCAAAGAAAAATAGACACCAAGAACTCATAGCTGTCGACTGGGCATCAAAGGCGCCCCTTTGGAAAAGAACTTGAATGATCGGTTGATTGAGCACTAAAAGGCCAGTCATGGCAGGGAAGGTGATGAGGAATATTAATTTAAACGAATATTTTAGGGTTTTTTTCATGCCTTCGATATCATTGCGGGCAGCCAGATCAGAGAGAGTCGGGAACAGGGCGATAGACAGGGCAATTGCAAAAAGCCCCAGGGTCAGCTCCTCAATTCGGGAGGCATAGTAGAGAGATGACACACTTTCCTCTTCCAGTGAAGTGGCGATCATTCGGCTTATCAACATGTTGATCTGGTAAATTCCGGCCCCAAAAATCCCGGGGATCATCAATCTGGCCACCTTTTTTACGGCAGGATGGGTAAAACTGAGGCCAAATTTAAAGGTCATACCTTGTCGTCTGAGAAAAGGTATTTGAACGGCCAGTTGAAGAAAACCACCCAAAATAACACCAAAAGCAAAGACATAGGCTGGTTCTGCGGCGTTTTCTGCAAAAAATAGAGCGGCCGTGATAATGGCCAAATTAAAGAGCACGGGAGTCAAAGCAGGGATAAAGAACTTTTTAAAAGAATTGAGAATGGCCATGGCCAACGCTGCCAGGCTGATCAGAAATATGTAGGGGAACAATATTTTAGTCAAAACAATCGTCAGTTCCCATTTTCCCGGTACTCTTCCATATCCAAAGGCAAAAATCTTGACCAGGATGGGAGCAAGAACAATCCCTAGAATAGTCAGCCCAGTCAGAATCAGAGTCAAATCGAAAAAAAACAAGTTGGCAAATGTCCACAACTCATTCCGAGTTTTATCCTTTTTTTCCTGAGCGAAGACCGGGATAAACGCCGCAGTCATAGCCCCTTCGGCCGTCAAACGACGCATTAAATTGGGAATAAGATTGGCAATGATAAAGGCATCCATCCCAGTACCAGTCCCGAGAAATTTGGCCTGGAGCATGTCACGGATATAACCCAATATCCGACTCAAAACCGTGGGGAGGGTCATGGAAAGAGTTGAACGGACCAAGCTGCGATTTTGTTCCTCTTGATGAGCCCGAAGGAGTTCAGTTTGAGGTTTTTTTTGTTTTTCTTTCATGCCGAGCCCATTCCTTCTAACCCTATTAGAAGGTTGACTTTAGGACTAGGATGTCTTATCATACCATTTCTTCGCAGGAGAAAAAAATGGCTATTCATAAGTCCGCAATCAAACAGTGGAGGCAGAGCCTCAAAAAAAACGCAATCAACCAGAGCAACAAGTCCATTCTGCGCACTCAAATCAAGGCGCTACGAAAGGCCATTCAAAACAAAAACAAAGAAGAGGCTCAAAAACTTTTGCCCCAAACATTCTCAATTATCGACAAGTCAATAAAGAAAGGGACCATCCACGAAAACCAGGGCAACAGGCATAAATCGCGTTTAAGCCGTCAGGTCGAATTGCTTAACGCCTCTCCCTCCAAATAACGCGACTAGCAGAACCCTCTCCAAGAAAACGACAATATTCATAAAGAAATCCTTCCAAAAGAGTTTGAAGAGAAAGAGAGGTTGTCTTTATCTGTAGATCGATTTCCCCCAACATGGCCAGAAAGCGATTGAGGTCTGCAAGAGACAGGCCGTCAACAAGAGAGAAGAATTCATTAAATTTTCTCGTATAGAAGTCGCCGAATTTCTCTAGGATCTGTGGTTTAAATTCTTTAAAAATCGTTTTTCGCTCTTTTTTTTTCTCGGACAGCTGAAGTTTGGCCAAAAGAAGGTTAGAAAAAAATCGGGAAAATGTACCCAAGATGTATTCTGGTCTTGTTCCTTCCTTGTTTAGTAATTTATCAAGAACGATGAGGCTTTGTTCATAATCTCCCCGTTCTAGAGTTTCTGCAATCTCCCACTCAAGAAAAGATTTAACCCAACCAGATATTTGATTGATATCATCCAACTCAATTTGTTTTTTTTCGCCGACATAGATCACTATTTTTTTAATCTCGTTATGGATCCGGCCGAGATTGTTTCCAGAAATCTCTGCCAACCGTTTTGTTGCATCATACATCGGTTCTTTATCATATATATGAAACTGCTTCTCAATCCAAGAAAGTAAAGCTCTGCCTTTTAAGGGTCTCATTTCTTCAACCAAAACACTGGAGGAAGGCAGAGATGAAAAAAATTTTACTAGAGGTGAACTTTTCTTCACCTTTCCCGAAAAAACAACAACCATAACGGTCTGTGCTGAGCATGTTTGAAAATACTCTTTGAGCAGATTCTCTTCTGTCGCAGAAAGTTTTGCACCTTGGACATCGGAAATTTCGACTGTAACAAGCCTTCGTGAAGTAAAAAACGGAACCGTCCGAGCCAAATCGATGATTTCAGGCCACGAATGTTCTTCCAATCGGAATTTTTCAACTCTATTATCTTCTCCGTCTTGACCGGCAAGAATTTCTTTGCTCTGTTCTATGAACTCTTGGGCAAGGAATGGTTCTTCACCATAAAAAAAGTAACAGGCATGGAAACTGTCCCCGCTGACATGCGGAGGACTCACGCCTAAAATCCTTCCAGCATGGTGATAACCAGACTTCGTGCAAATCTTTCGGCCAATTTGTCAAGGGCTTCTGATTCCACACTCTCGAAGTCCGCTCCCTCTGGAACTTGATATTCATACTGGTAAGAATGATACGGATTGGAATAGATAATTTTGTTGTTTACTAGATCTCGCAAAACAATCTTGGTGACAACAATGATATTGTAGCGGTCAGCTGTGGCCTCCACGCCAAATGCAATCGGGACAGCCTCAAAAGAAATAATTTCTCCGATAAAAATGGCATCTGCAGTCGAGGGATCTACTGAAATCTCAACTTTTCCTTTGGACACAATTTCATCAATGACGGCTTGGGTCAACTTCAAATCCAACTGAAACCGGGTCGTCTGATTCTTGAACATAGGGATATTGATTTTCTTGATGTGTACTGGAAAAAAAGTGCCCGTTCCCTGTAAATGGTATCCACACTGGATAAAAATAAAGCATACCAATAATAACAAAAGTGTCTTTCTCATTCCCCACCTATTGAATAATTCCTGTTAAATAACAATATTGACCAGTTTGTCTTGAACAAAAATGACCTTTCTAATCTTTCTATCTCCGATTATATTCTGTATTCTTTCTGATTCCAAGGCTTTTCGTTCCAAATCCTCTTTTGCTAGCCCTCTTCCTACATCAAATTTATCTCTGAGTTTTCCGTTGATCTGAACAACAATAGTAACAGTTTCCTCTCTAGCCAGGTCAGGATCAAAAACCGGCCAGGATGTATGAAGAAGAAGGTTTTTGTGCCCCATTTTTTCCCAAATATCCTCACAAAAGTGGGGGGCAAAAGGAGAGAGCACCAGGACGAGAATTTCTATGGCATTTTCCAATAGAACCCTGTCCTCTTGATTGTTTTTCAAGTGGTCACACTCTTTTTTAAGACAATTGAAGAATTCCATAATAGAGCTGATGGCTGTATTCAAGTGATACCTCTTTTCGATATCATCACCAACCTTTTTTATCGTCTGGTGCATTTTTGTTTTCAAATTAAGATGGCTTTCGCTCTCGGAAGCCTTATCCAGTTTTTGGTTTTCATCCCGAGTGAAGAGGTCTAGATTCTCATGAATAAAGGTCCAGATACGGCACAAAAATCTGTGGCTTCCTTCAATACCCTTTTCATTCCAGGCAATTTCTTTTTCCGGGGGGGATGAAAAAAGGATAAAGATCCGCAGAGTATCGGCGCCGAATCGTGAAAGCATCTCATCCGGATCCACAACATTTCCTTTGGATTTTGACATGGCCGAACCATCTTTGGTGACCATCCCTTGAGGAAGATAATGGGGAAAGGGTTCATCTCTGGACGTCAAACCAATATCTCTTAGAATTTTGCAGAAAAATCGGGCATAGATCAAATGTAGAATTGCATGTTCGACTCCCCCAATGTAGAGATCGACTGGCATCCAATGCTCGGCTGCTGAGG
Source organism: uncultured Eubacteriales bacterium (assembly GCA_964560275.1). Lineage (GTDB taxonomy): Bacteria > Acidobacteriota > Aminicenantia > Aminicenantales > Aminicenantaceae > JAUWVG01. Next base: position 5,076 of record CAZLLG010000056.1, read on the forward strand.
GCAAAAAAGGCAAAGTTTCCTCTTGAGAAGAGCAGTAGCGAAAGTAATACCAGGATGAATCAAAAAACGTATCCATTGTATCGGTTTCCCGGCGTGCCTGTCCTCCACACTGAGGACAGGTTGTGTTGACAAAACTGTCAGTGTGTTCCAGTGGAGAACCATCGACTTCTTGAAATTCCACATCAGGGGGAAGAACCACAGGTAAGTCTTTTTCCGGAACAGCTGAGTCTCCACATTTCTCACAGTAAATGATAGGTATGGGAGTTCCCCAATATCGCTGCCTGGAAATGCCCCAGTCCCTAAGGCGAAACAGGGTACTTCCTCGTCCAAATCCTGAATCTTCAGCATATTGGGCCATCGCATCCATGGCTTCTTCAGAGGTTTTTCCCGAAAAATTTCCGGAATTTACTAGCCTCCCGTACCGTTCAAAAGCCTCTTCCAGATCACCTCGAGAGGATTGACCCTCAGGAACTATGACCTCCAATATTGGAATGGAATATTTTTTGGCAAAATCAAAATCTCTTTGATCATGACCAGGAACGGCCATGACGGCTCCCGTCCCATATTCCAAAAGAACATAATTGGCAATCCAGATCGGGATTTTCTCCCCGGTATAGGGATTGATGGCTTTTTTCCCGGTATCGATGCCTATTTTTTCCTCTTCAATTAAATTGTTTCCGATCCGCTGCTTTTTAATGCTCAAATCAATCCAAGCCTGGAATTGTTCTTTTTGTTCGGAATCAGAAATCAATTTTTGGCTCAAGGGATGCTCAGGGGAGATCGCTACAAAAGTGGCTCCATAGATTGTATCGACTCGTGTCGTGAAAACTTCGATAGACAAATCCGTTCCAAAAACTGGAAATGTCACATGGGCTCCCCTACTCTTTCCGATCCAATTCTTCTGCATGAGGAGAACATGGTCGGGCCATTTTTTCAGAAGATCATGGCCCGAGAGAAGCTCTTCAGCATAGTCTGTAATTTTGAGAAACCACTGTTCCATATCTTTTTGTTCAACTTCCGAATCACACCGCCAGCACGTATTGCCTGCCGCCTGTTCATTGGCTAGAACTGTCTGGCATTGAGGACACCAATTGACCCAACTTTTTTTCTTGTAAGCCAATCCCCTTGAGAACATTTGAAGGAAAATCCACTGGTTCCATCTGTAATATTCTGGAAGGCAGGTATTCACCTCCCTTCCCCAATCATAATAGTACCCCATCCTCTTGAGCTGATGCTTCATATGAGCGATATTATCCAGTGTCCATTTTTGTGGATGGACTCCGCTCTTTATGGCCGCATTTTCTGCCGGCAAGCCAAAGGCATCCCAGCCTATAGGGTGAAGCACATTAAAACCTTTCATGACCTTTTGGCGAGAAATCACATCTCCAATTGTGTAATTGCGAACATGTCCCATATGAATTCTTCCAGAGGGATAGGGATACATCTCTAAGCAGTAGAACTTTGGTTTTTTTGAATCTTCAAAAACCCGGAAGGCTTCTTTATCTTCCCAAATTTTCTGCCATTTCACCTCTATCTGCTGAAAATCATAATTTTCCGTCATCATTCTGCCTTATTGATTTCTCACCTGTGTGGGGTATAAATCAGCCTAAATATTAGAGTTATCCCCCCAAAAAGTCAACAAGATACCATCTCGACGAACGCTTCCCTATTTCAGTGGTTTTTAGGAGTTCTGGGAACTAGGGCGGCATGATGGAGAAATCCGCTTGGAGGACGAGCGGGCATGGTTCCTCCTCTGGAGGAGAGCGAGGTCGGAAATCGAGCAGGTTTTCCCTCGCTACGTACAGGCGAAAAACGCAGCGTGATTTCTTATCAACTGGCTAGTTTACAGAACTCGTTCTTGATATCACGGAAATGGAAATGCTTACATTCTTCTCTTGAATTTTTCAAAAAAGCGTTTTTTGTGGCATAATCCCTATTTGTCATGACTATGCTTAATGTGTTGAACCTCTCAGCGGGATATGAAGATACGGATGTCATCACAGATATATCCTTTTCCCTCAAGCAGGGCGAATTAATTGCTATCTTGGGGCGAAATGGATCAGGAAAGAGCACCTTGATCAAGGCTCTTCAGGGACTCTTGAAGAAAACAAGAGGAACTGTAGAAGTGGACAAAAAAGATGTCTTTGCCCTCTCAGCCAGGTCCTTGGCCAAAGAGATTGCATACGTTCCTCAGATATCGAGTTTATCCTTTGAATTCTCCGTCTTGGAAATCATCCATATGGGAAGATACGTGCATCAAGGACGGATGGAGAGAAATACGTCTCTGGATGAGGCAGCCATTCTAGACGTCATGAAGCTTACGGAAATCCTGCATCTGCAGCATAAGAAAATTGCCCACCTGAGCGGTGGGGAGCAGCAGAGAGTCTTCATTGCCCGTGCTTTGGCTCAGGACACTCCGCTCCTCTTCCTCGATGAGCCAAGTTCTCATCTGGATATAAGCTATCAGGTCGAAATTTACAGAATTCTCAAACGGCTTCAGGAAGAAAAGGGGAAAACTATTCTGACCACCGAGCACAATATCAATCTTGTCATTCCTTACTCTCAACGCATCATGTTTATCAGAGAGGGAAAGATATTTGCTCATGGTCCTCCAGAAAAACTCATCACCAGATCCTATATCCATGATGTCTTCCAGGCTGACGTGGACATAAGAGAAAACGCTCGCTCAGGGCTTCCGGAAATATCATTCATCCCGGCAAAAGAGGAAAAACCGTGACCGGTCGTAAATTCGGGTTTTTTTTGGGTGTCCTTCTTTTCGCCATAATTCCGGTTTCGGCACAACACAAGGTCTTAACCGACGCCCTTGGTTATATCACCCAGATGGAATCCCCTCCAAAAAGAATCATTTCCTTAGCTCCAAATATCACAGAAATCCTTTTTGCCCTCGATCTGGAGGACCGTGTCGTAGGAGTGACACGTTTTTGTGATTATCCTCCCAAAGCCTTAAGAAAGGAAAGAATCGGAGGTTTAGTGGATCCGAATTTGGAAAAAATTATCTCTTTGAACCCGGATCTCATTATTGGTTTTAGAGGAAATCCCATTCGTTTTATAAAACGAATGCAGGAATTCAACCTTCCTGTTTTTGTCCTCGAAATGGGGACAACCATCGAAGGTCTCTTCGCAGTCATCAAAACAGTCACTAATATCACTTGGACAGAAGAAAAAGAGTCTAGGCTTCTTCAACCTCTCAAACTACGGTATGAAAACATCATCACTGCCCTCGACAAAGTCAAAAGCATCCCAAAGGTGTTCGTCTTTCTTCATGGTGTGGGATTGTGGACCTGTGGAAAAAACAGCTTCATGGATGACCTCCTAACTAAAGCCAAAGCAAAAAACATCGCTGGAGACATTAAAAGGAAATGGCTGCACTTCAGTCAAGAACAGCTTATCGCTGAAAACCCGCATTTTATCATCATCCTTTCCAAATCCCAGGAGGCCTTCATCGAGGCAAAAAAATCCATCTCAAAAGGAGCTTATCTCAAAAACCTGCAAGCTGTCGTAAAAGGCAATGTATTCTTTTTGGATGAAAACCTGGCCACCCGGCCAGGACCAAGGATTTTCGATGCTTTAGACAACCTCGCCCGAATATTTCATCCGGAAGCCTTTTCCCATAAATAATCAAACACATGAAAAAAAAGCGAAAGCTCCTCTTACTGCTGATTGTCCTGTTTGTGCTGGGCATGATGATTTCATTATGTCATGGGCCATCAAAAACAGGACTAAACGATCTCTGGAATTTTATCTTTCGAGGTGATCCCTCAAATTCAGCAATATTCCAGATCCGTCTTTCGCGAGCCATTCTTGCTTTTTTAGTTGGCGCCAGTTTATCCCTATCCGGAGCTATTCTTCAAGGTTATTTCCAAAATCCTATGGCAGGTCCTTTTGTGGTCGGTGTCTCATCAGGAGCCTCTTTCGGGGCCGTTTTATCTCTCCAATTGGGATTGACATTTAGCTTTTTAGGTCTTTCCTTCCAAAGCGTTTTTGCCTTTGCTACCGGATTTGCCATTGTCTACCTAGTCTATCTCCTATCCCAAAAAAAGGGAGTGTTTAAAGTTGAAACCCTCCTTCTCACAGGAATCGCAGCAGGCGCATTGGCGTCAGCTCTAACTTCCTTTCTCATATTCCTCAAATCTGATTCATATGAACAGGCTGTTTTCTGGCTGCTGGGAAGTTTTGCCAGTACTACTTGGAAGGAGATTCTTGCCATTCTCCCGTATTTTCTCGTCTGCTTTGTTATCGCTCAATGGTATGCAAAAGACATGAACCTCCTCGTGCTCGGAGACGACACGGCTCAATCCTTAGGATGTTCTGTTAAAAAGATGAGAAAAATTTTCCTGGCGCTGTCCACAATTCTAGCAGCGTCTGCTGTTTCAGTTTCCGGGATTATCGGATTTGTCGGGTTGATCGTTCCTCATTGGGTTCGTCTTCTTATCGGGCCGGATCATAGAGCCCTTTTCTTCTATTCGTTCTTTACAGGGGGAGTATTTCTTGTCTTCTCTGATCTGTTAGCTCGAAGCCTTCTTTTTTCTACAGAACTCCCTATAGGTATTATCACGGCGGTGATCGGCGCTCCATTTTTCATCTATCTCCTTAACCAACGCCGATAATTTCAAATTATTTAAGTTTTGTCTCCTTTTTGCTAGAATGAAATATTCTCATGGATTTTTTCTTTGTACAGGATTTCGCTCAGAAATACAGGTATTTCTCGTCTGAATCTCTATCTGAAATCCAAGTCAAGTTTTCCCGTTTGAGAACATTCTGGGAAAAAGCAAAAAAAAAGTTACTTATGCTTCTGCCTTTAAAAACTCTCAAGCAAGAACAGGCCTTTGAACGCACCCTGAAGATAGAAAACAACCAGATCAGAATACTTTATTCAGGGAGAATGGATAAGAAGAAGATGGAGAGCAAATTTAACTTCTTTCTGCAGAGACAACGCACAAAACACATCATATTGCTCGTTGGAGAATCTATTCTTCTGCCTATAACCGGAATAGCCGCCCTCCTTCCAGGACCTAACATCTTATTCTATGTTTTAGCCCTTTTAGTCATCATTCAATGGCATGCTTTGAGAGGAATCAATAGGCTTCTAAAAAAAGACCATCTGTTTATCCCGGATCTTTCTTTAAAAGAATGGGAAGCCGCACTGGAAAATCAAAAAGAATCCATTTTTCCTCGCCTTTTAGAAAATATCGAAAAAAAGTACAACGTTAAAAATCTAAATAAAATTTTGTGGAAATAAAGCCACTTCATTCAAATGGATGTGTTCATTTTGCTCTGTTGAATTGACAAATCGCGCTTTTTGTTTTATCTATATTTGAGTATGGAACTTACTCTAGATCAATTTTTACTTTTAGTGATAACCATTGCTGCTGTTGTCGCCGTCACTTTCCTCATCACCCTTTTCCTTCAACTCCGAAGAACAGCCAAAGAAGGAGAAGAGACTCTCGTGGAAATACGGGCACTTGTCAAGACCCTAAATCAGACCAGCCAAAAAGCCATGGATAAAATCGATGATGTCGATGAAGCTCTTCAAACCGCAAAAAAGACTGTTGGTCAGCTTTCGGAAATCACCTGGTTCTTGACTTCAAAAATTATTAAACCCTCGTCAAAGTACTGGCCAGTTGTATTGCCCCTTATTCGTCTCGGCTGGCGGCAATGGAAAAAACGTAAGGAGAATTAACATGTCACATAATGGCTCGAGCGCACTTGAAGTCACCCTCTCTTTCCTCTTGGGAACGGCAACCGGCTTCATCCTTGGTGTCCTTTTTGCTCCATCCAGCGGCGAAGAGACACGAAAGAAGATCAAAGAAGAGGCTGAAAAAGCCGGACTTAAAGCCAAGGAGGGGTACGAAAAAATTACCCAAGAAACAGAAAAAGGTTTAAAAGTTGCCAAAGAAAAAACCTACGAAGGAATTGATGCACTCAAAGATTTTGTAGAAAAAAAGAAAGAAGAGCTTTCAAAGGAAGGACCGGTCGCCTCAACAAAAAAAGAGGGAGAGAAGACTTAAAAACAGAATTTCCCCAACTTAGAGACAGATAATCCACTTAAATTACAACCATATTCTTATAAATCCAATTCCGTGAACATGGAGATGTAAAAATGTCACAGGCAAAAATTCAAGTCGTCCATGCCAGAGAAATCCTCGATTCGAGAGGAAATCCGACTATTAAAACATCTGTCACAGTCCAATCCGGAACTCGGGGTGTCGCCTCAGTTCCATCCGGCGCTTCAACAGGGACACATGAGGCCCTCGAGCTGCGAGATGGTGATCCAACCCGCTACCATGGAAAAGGTGTCCTAAAAGCCGTCGCCAATGTGAATAACATCATTTCTCCCCAAGTTATTGGAATGGACGCCCTCCAACAAGAAGAACTCGACAACCTCCTCCTCCGGCTGGATGGAACGGAGGCTAAAAGTAACCTGGGAGCCAATGCCATTCTTTCAGTATCCATGGCCGCTGCTCAAGCCTCATCCAGAGCCCTCGGCCTGCCCCTATTCGACTATCTTGGCAATAGGGCCAAATACCGTCTTCCCGTCCCTCTCGTGAACATTCTCAACGGAGGTTCCCATGCCGACAACAATGTCGATATCCAGGAATTTATGATTGCACCTTCGGGAAGTCCCAGTTTCTCAGAAGCCATAAGAACGGTTGCGGAAGTCTTTCAAACCCTTAAGACAATCCTCAAACGGAAGGGATACAGCACCGCTGTCGGTGATGAAGGAGGATTTGCCCCTAATCTCAGATCCAACGAGGAAGCTCTAGATCTCATTCTGGAAAGCATCCAAAAGGCAGGTTATTCTCAGAGAAAAGACATCTGGCTGGCCTTGGATGTCGCGGCATCTGAATTTTTCGAAGACAACTCTTATGTCTTTAAAAAATCCGATGGTTCCAGAAAGGATACAAGCCAGATGCTGGAATTTTACCAGACTTTGGTGAAGAATTATCCCATTATTTCTATCGAAGACGGCTTTGCTGAAGATGATTGGGACGGGTGGAGGGCCCTCACCGAAACCCTTGGTCAAAAAATTCAGCTCGTAGGCGATGATATTTTTGTCACAAATATCGAACGTTTTCAAAAAGGAATAAAAGGAAATATCGCCAATTCTATCCTTATCAAGCTCAATCAGATCGGAACTCTCACAGAAACGATTACCGCCGTTAAACTGGCCCAAGACAAAGGGTACTCCACGGTTATCTCCCACCGTTCTGGAGAAACAGAAGACACATTTATCGCAGATTTGAGTGTCGCCATCGACGCTGGACAGATCAAGACAGGATCACTCAGCCGAAGCGAGAGGGTAGCTAAATACAACAGGCTCCTCGAAATCGAAGAAGATTTGGATAGCAGAGGAATTTATGTCGGTCATAAGGCATTTTCCAAGTTTTTAAATTCATAGGTTTTTGGGGAAAAAATAACGGATATGGCCTCCGACGAAAAGAAAAAAAAGAAGATTCTCTCATCATCACATATCGAAGTAAAAAGCATATACGCGGAGACCGATCTTAAAAATTTTGATCCCTCAACAGATCTGGGCAAGCCGGGAAGATTCCCTTTTACTAGGGGGATCTATCCTGATATGTACCGGCATCGGCTCTGGACCAAACGTCAGTATGCGGGCTTCGGAACAGCAGAAGAGTCGAACAAAAGATACCATTACTTGCTGGCACAGGGACAAACCGGCTTGAGTATCGCCTTTGACCTGCCCACTCAGCTGGGTCTTGATTCTGATCACCATCTGGCTCAAGGAGAGGTGGGCAAGGTGGGTGTAGCCATCGATTCTATCGATGATATGTCCAATCTATTCTTAGATATTCCTCTGGACAAAGTCAGCGTCTCTATGACCATTAATTCCACAGCATCTACCATTCTGGCTATGTATCTGGCTTTAGCAGATCAAAGAAAAATTCCATGGAATAAACTGAGAGGGACAATCCAAAACGACATCCTCAAGGAATACGTAGCCAGAGGAACATATATCTACCCTCCTCAAGCATCGATGAAAATTATTACTGACACGCTTGCCTTTTGCCAAGACAATGTGCCTCTGTGGAATACGATGAGTATCAGCGGATACCATATTCGCGAAGCGGGGGCGACAGCCGTACAAGAGGTGGCTTTCACGATTGCAAATGCCGTGGCCTACATCAAAGCGGCAAAGGAGGCAGGATTGGATTTAGATGATTTTGCCCCGCGTTTGTCCTTTTTCCTTGCATCCCATAATAATTTCCTAGAGGAAGTCGCAAAATTTCGAGCAGCTAGGCGAATTTGGGCGCGTATTATGAAAGAAACATTCAAAGCTAAAAATCCCCTCTCATGGAAATTCAGATTTCATACCCAGACAAGCGGAGTCACACTCATCGCTCAAGAACCTGAAAACAATGTGGTTAGGGTTACTCTACAAGCCCTGGCGGCCGTATTGGGGGGGACTCAATCTCTGCATACAAATTCTCGCGATGAAGCTATGGCACTACCCAGTCAAGAGTCTGTTCGAATCGCACTCCGCACGCAACAGATACTCGCTTTTGAAAGTGGTGTGGCCGATACTGTAGATCCATTGGGTGGTTCGTATTATTTAGAATCCCTTACAAACCAGATTGAGGACAACGTGAATACTTACCTTCAGACGATCGAAAATATGGGAGGTGTCCTCCAAGCCATCGAAAGAGGGTATATCCAAAAGGAAATCCAAAACAGCGCATACGACTTTCAAAAACGATTAGACTGTAAAGAGCAAATCATCGTTGGTCTCAACGAATTTGTCCAGAAGGATGAAAAAATCACCTTCACAATCGATTCCGTACCTGAGAGAATCGAAAAAACTCAGATAAAGAAAACTCAAGAGCTTAAAGCCAAGAGATCGAACAGAGAAACAAATCAAAGACTCCGTTCTCTGGAAGCTAGCATAAAGAGTGAGCAGAATATCCTTCCCTCCTTGATAGAAGCCGTTAAGGCTAAAGCCACTTTGGGCGAAATATCAGCAGTCCTCGAAAAAATCTTCGGCACCTACCGAGAAAACCCCACCATCTAATCTTTTATTTTTTACGATATAATATTTATGGCAAGAGGGGCGAATGAAACGGTGGTGTCTTTTCCCGGAGCGTAAGTTGGCGATGGTAGTGAGGTGGCTAGGGAGGCGGGATCTTCGCGTTGGGAAAGATACCTCGTGTGTACTATGCGCGGTACCGCCCTACATCCGACTCAGTTGGTTGACATTATGAAGGTGCGGTTTTAAGATACGTTTATGCGATTGACATCCAGAGTAAAGGCCTTCATGCTACTGGTAATTTCCAGCCTTTTATTTTGTAATTCCAGCTTTGCTATCGACAGTAAAACCGCTTTCCGCATCGAAAAATCCATCAAGGATCACTATCAAGAGATCATCAACTCGCGTCGTTTTTTCCACATGAATCCCGAATTAAGTAATCGCGAACATGAAACAGCAAAACTCATAGCATCCAGACTTCTGTCCATGGGATTTGAGATCCGCACCGGAGTCGCTAAAACCGGAGTGGTCGCCATTCTCAGAGGAGCTCAACCAGGACAAACCGTTGCCATTAGGGCCGACATGGATGCGCTGCCAATCCAGGAAAAAACCGGCTTGTCTTATGAATCGTTGAATCCGGGCACTATGCATGCATGTGGACATGATGTTCACATGGCTATTGCGCTTGGAACAGCGATGATACTTTCTGATATCAGAGACAAAGTCACAGGCAATGTCAAATTCATATTCCAACCTGTTGAAGAAGGTGCACCCCGTGGAGAAGAAGGGGGAGCTCAACTTATGATCAAAGAAGGTGTGCTTGAAAATCCTGAAGTCGGTGCTATCTTTGGTCTTCATGTCTGGCCTATCAACATAGGCAGAGTCGCTTTTTCTGAAGGTTTTGTAATGGCCAGCTCTGATACTTTCAGAATCACCATCAGAGGAAAAAGTGCACATGGTGCACGGCCACAAGAGGGGATTGATACCATTGTCATTGCCGCTCAAATCATCCAAGGGATTCAAAACATCGTTAGCCGTACCAATGATCCCACCGATCCAGCTGTGATCACCATTGGAAAAATTACAGG
>CAZLLG010000057.1:0-15167 GCA_964560275.1 uncultured Eubacteriales bacterium
AGAGGGACATCATACTTAATTGGGGACAGGCCCAATTTTTCCAGTGAAAAAATGGGGCCTGTCCCCAATTAAGTATGATGTCCCTCTTTTAGTCCCAAAGGGCTTTCTTTTAAGGGGAATACCCTTTTTTTTAATTTCCAGTAAACCTTTTTGTCTCGAGATGCGTTTATACTATATGTTCTGGATAATAAAACATATGAAAGGTGAATCCATTGAATCTACTTTCAGGTCAAGATGAAATTTTTTTACTCGTAATACTTCGACTCAAGGATAATGCTTACGGCACGACTGTCCGTAGAGAAATCTCTAAAGTCACAGGCCGGGAGTGGTCTATAGGTGCTGTCTATGATCCTCTTTACAGGTTAGAAAAAAGGGGTATGATCGAATCTTTTTTATCCAGCCCCGTTAAAGAGAGGGGAGGACGAAGCAAGCGGATGTTCCGTGTTCGGAACCAGGGGCTGGAAGCCCTGACCAAGCACAAAACCGTTCGAGAAAAACTGTGGCAGGGATTGGAACCGTTAGGCTTGAATTTGAGATAGGTATCTATGCTTCAAAACAAGAAAGGGAAAGGTTCTCCGAAAATATCTCGTTGGATTTTGAGGAGATTCCTGTTCCATTATACGGAGATTTCGCTCATCGAAGATCTTGAGGAGGAGTTTGGCTGGAAATGTCAAGAATTTGGCACAAGGAAATCCATAAACTGGTACCGCATGCAGGTCCTCAGGTCTATCCCTTTTATGCTTAGACAATTAATTTATTGGAGTTGTCAAATGTTTAAAAATTATTTAAAAATCGCATGGCGCAATATGAAAAGGCACAAGGCTTTTTCTTTTATCAACATCACGGGTTTAGCTATAGGGATGACATGCTGTATGCTGATATTGCTCTGGGTTCAGGATGAGCTGAGTTTTGATGGTTTTCATGAAAATGGAGACCGGATCTACAGGATCATACAGGACATCAATTTTTCCGATCACAGCACGTCTTGGGCCATCAACCAAGGCCCTCTGGGGCCTTCTCTCAAGGATGATTTTCCTGAAATCGTCGACTTTTGCAGGCGTACCGGAAGAGGTGTCACTCTGACATACCAGGACAAAAGATTTGATGAGGTGATTTTTATGGTGGATCCTTCATTGCTGTCCATGTTCAGTTTTCCTCTTGTGCAAGGGGATCCGGCAACGGCTTTGTCCGATCTGCAGTCGATCGTTTTGTCCGAAGAAATGGCTGAAAAATATTTTCCTAATGAGGATTCACTCGGTAAAGTCATTAAAATTGACAACACTTATGACTTCAAGGTCACAGGAGTGCTGAAAAATATCCCCATTAACTCCCACCTGCAGTTCGATTTTCTTATTCCTTTTGAATTTGGGAGGGAATGGAACTACACTGTGGACAGCTGGAGAAACAGCTCCTTCAACACCTATGTTTTGGTTCTCGAGAGTGTTTCAAGGGAATATGTCGTTCAGAAAATTTCAGGCTATCTTTTTGAGAAACCTACGCTTGAAAAAGATGCCCGCCTTAACCTCCAGCCCCTTAAAAGGATTCATCTCCATTCCAACTTTGCGTTTGACATGGCCCACGGGAATATGGGATATGTCCGGATATTCTCTCTTGTCGCGTTTTTTATCTTGTTGATTGCCTGCATCAACTTCATGAATCTGACCACAGCCCGCTCTGCCAACAGAGCCAAGGAAGTGGGGATGAGAAAGGTGTCTGGAGCTTACAGAAGCGATATCGTTAAACAGTTTTATGGTGAATCCGTTCTTTTTGCTTCGGTAGCCCTGCTTTTTGCCCTGGCTTTGGCGAATGCGCTGCTCCCCTTGTTTAACCAACTGGCAGCAAAGGAGTTATCCTTTAACTTTTTTGGCAGCCCCTGGATCTGGATAGGGCTTTTGGGAATTACGCTGGTGACAGGATTGGTCGCGGGGAGCTACCCGGCGCTTTTCCTGTCCGCTTTTCATCCTGCAAAAGTTCTGAAAGGATCTCTGTCCTCTGGATCGAGAGGCTCGCAGTTTCGGAAAATTTTGGTTGTGACACAGTTTATGCTGACCATCCTTTTAATCATAGGAACGATATTCATCTACAACCAGGTCCGTTTCATGCGAAACCAAAAGCTGGGATTTGATGAAGAGCACCTCGTGTTCATGGGAATGCGCGGGGATATGCGGAAACAATTCGATGCGGTAAAAAGTGAGCTGCAAAAAGATCCCAATATCTTGGGCATAACCGCAGCATCGAATCCTCCCATCTACGGATATGCCTTCTCGAACAGCTTATGGACATGGGAAGGGCAGGGGCCTAACGAAGAAATCCTGATGAGAGCCATGCTCGCTGATATAGATTATTTCAAAGTCTTCGGAATGGAGATTATCGACGGTGAAGGATTTTCCAGGGATTGGCAATCACAGGAGGAATTCACATGTGTCATCAATGAGGAAGCGGCAAAAGTGATGAGGATGGACAATCCCGTCGGGCAGTGGCTCAATGTCGGAGTTAACAAAGGACGGATCCGGGGAGTCGTAGAAAACTATCATTTTTCTCCTTTGAGCCAAAAAATCGAGCCCATGATCATCATCTATGATCCAACATCTAGCTGGACCGTTTTTGCCCGGCTGAGATCTGAGAATATCACACAAACAATGGCCGGCATTGAAGAGGTTTGGAAAACATTCGCCCCTCAGTATAACTTCCGATACCGGTTTCTCGATGAATCGCTGGATGGGCTCTACAGAGCCGAATTGAGGATTGGGAAGATCAGCCGCGTCTTTTCTGTTTTGGCTGTGATCGTGTCCTGCTTAGGATTATTTGGTCTGGCTTCTTACATGGCTGAACAGCGTACCAAAGAGATTGGTGTGCGAAAAATCCTAGGTGCGTCCATTCCTCATATTGTCTATCTTCTCTACAGGGAGATGACCAAGTGGGTTCTCGTGGCCAATATCATCGCTTGGCCCGTGGCCTATTTCGGAGCACAAAAATGGCTGCAGAGCTATGCCTACAGGATAAATGTGAGGATTTTGCCTTTTTTGATGGCAGCCGTTCTTACGTTTCTTATTGCACTGCTTACGGTCAGTTATCAATCCATCCGATCGGCCCGGGCCAATCCAGCTGACGCTCTCCGCTACGAATAAAATAAAAACACGCAGCCAAAAAAAAATGGTGACTTAAATTGACATGAGATAATAACGTTTTAATCATTTCGTCAGACTTTCCCTTTTAATCGTGTTACCTTTTATAATGTCTGCAAAGCATTGGATTCTCTTAAGAGGGGAAACGTTTGTTGTGAAGAATCCGTATAATTAAAATGAGAGAACTAAAATTAAAAATTTGTAGTGACCTAAACAGGAGGGCACATTGAAAACAATTATTAAACTTTTGCTTATCGTTCCGATAATATGTCTCCTGGTTTTGAGTTGTTTAAGCCAAACGCAAGAAACGACCGCATTAAAAACTGACATCGACGGAAAGATGTTGATATCCAGGCTGGAAAAGGCCATTCCTGTTCTGATGAATAAAGGGCATGTTCCAGGGCTTTCAATTGCAGTGATACGGGGCGGTAAAATTTTATGGACAGAAGGATTCGGTATAAAAAATACAAAAACCGGGGAACCAGTGGAAAAGGATACGGTATTTGAAGCCGCTTCGCTGACGAAGCCTTTTTTTGCATATATGGTCATGAAACTTGTCGAAAGTGGAGAACTCGATCTGGACAAACCTCTTGTTGAATATGTTCCTATGGATTACCTGGTGGATACATATATTCGGCATCCCATGGACTTGGAAGGTTTTCGCAGCGACTGGTTTAAAAGGATAACGGCCCGCTTGGTTCTCAGCCATTCCTCCGGACTGCCTCACGGTGAACCGCGCAAACCACTCCCTGTCCTTTTTGAGCCCGGGTCTCGATGGAAATACTCTGCCGACGGCTACATGTATCTCCAAAGAGTGATCGAGCACATCAAAGGCGAGCCTCTGCGGGACATCATGCGCAAAATGGTCATAGAACCTTTAGGAATGAGACACAGCTCTATGGTCTGGCTGGAAAACTATGAGACGCAAGCGGCCGTGGGACATGATGTGTTCAGTGAGACAACCGGCCGGTTCAGAAAAAGAAGGAGGTCTCACTCCGGTGCCAGCCTCTACACAACAGCAGAAGATTTTGCGAAGTTTGTCACTGCCGTTCTCAATCATTCAGGATTAAAAGAGCATACGGTCAAAGAGATGCTGACTTCTCAGATCAATTGTGACAAAAATGTCTTTTGGAGTTTGGGTTTTGGCCTCGAAAATACAGATAACGGATTTGGGTTCTGGCAGTGGGGAGACTACGGTATCTTCCGCAACTACATTGTCGCCTACAAGGAAGAACAGATAGGTGTCGTTTACTTGACTAACAGTTTTAACGGATTGAGCATTGCCCAGGATATTATCGATGTCGCCATCGGTGGTGGCGAAGACTTGGGGCTGACGTTTCTCAACTATGCCCGCTATGATTCACCGGCGACGATGTTTGGCTGGACAATTGTAGAGGATGGACCGGAAGATGCGAAAAAACTCTTTTACAAACTCTTAGAAGAAAATCCAGACGATTTTAACGAAGGGAGCATAAACAGCACTGGATATGCACTGTTAAATGCAGGAAAAATCGAGGAAGCTATTGAGGTTTTTAAACTGAATGTTGAAACCTTCCCGGAATCTGCCAATACTTATGACAGCCTTTCCGATGCCTATATACGAAACAAGGATATCGACCTGGCCATCGATGCTGTCAAGATGACTTTAATGAAGATTCCTAATGATACTTCCAGAAACAAGGTATTTTTAGCTAACCTCAAAAATACGTCCCTTGAAAAACTAAAGAAATTGGAGAAGTAGAAAGGAATCCCGAATAAATGTGACACTTTTGGTATCATGAAGTGTTTATTTGTATATGAAGATCAAAAGTGTTGAGGAGAAGTTCCAGGAACAGAATCAATGGATGTCAAAATCAATGAGCTCTATACACGTTATGGCCCTATGGTGCTCAGACGCTGCCGTCAGCTACTCAGGGATGAAGACAAAGCTCTCGATGCCATGCAGGAAGTTTTCACGAAACTCATTGTCTATGGGGAGCGTCTTGAAATGAAATATCCGTCAAGCCTGCTCTTCAGGATATCGACCAATGTGTGTTTGAATATCATCAGAAGTCTTAACGTCCACCGGACCATCAACGATGAAGTTCTCCTGGAGTCGATCGCTCTTTATGATGAGAATGAGGACCGTGCAATATTTAGAGATCTCCTGGAGAGAATTTTCAAAGGAGAAAAAAAATCTACGCGGGAGATTGCTGTTCTGCATTTTGTGGATGGGATGACACTTTCTGAGGTTGCTCAAGAGGTGGGCCTCTCCCATTCAGGAGTTCGTAAACGTATCAGGGAATTGCGGTCACGCGCGAAAATCAAGAAGGAGAAGTACTATGAAAACTAGTCCGGTCCGAGACTGGGAGCTGGAGAGGTATCTTCTTGGTGAATTGCCGGAAAAGAGGACAAATGAAATTGAAGCCCAGATGAAAACGGATTCTAAGCTGCGGGATCGTGTTTTTGTTTTGGAGCAGTCAAACGAAGGGATCCTTCAGCAGTACAAACCTGAGGTTTTGACTCCAAAAATCGAGCGGAGGATAGCGAGGGAGAAAGCCCACCAAAAAAAGGAAACCAAACCTTTTGCGGTTAGACGTGTATTATATGCCATCCCGGCAATATCCGCAGCCCTCGTTATTTTCTTCCTCATGCTCAATGGTCCGGATCGAGATCTCAGTTTTTCACTTTCTGATGGTACCCGGATCAAAGGAACCCAAGACATCGATCGATCCAAGCCTTATCTGCTTATCTACAGAAAAAAGGCCAAAGATGTCGATCTTCTGAAAGATGGAGATAATGCCAAAGCCGGAGATCTGTTGCAGATTGCCTATGGATCCGCAAATGAGAACTATGGTGTCATCCTTTCATATGATGGCAATGGAACGGTGACTCTTCATTACCCGGAAAATAGTGCGGATTCTGCTTTGCTCGGAGACCAAAAAATTGTTCTACTCTCACTAGCTTACGAATTGGATGAAGCTCCGGACTATGAAAGATTTTTCTTTGTCACTTCAAAATCTGAGATCGATATCCGAAGCATTTTGGATACGGCAAAAGTGCTTGCTCAAGATTCAGCGAGGGCAAGACAGGAAAAACTTAGACTTTCCAACTCTTATAGTCAATATTCCCTACTGCTTAATAAGGAGAACATCGATGAGTAAAAGAGTCTTATTCACTTTACTTATTTTCTTTGTCATTCATAGTTTTGCGCTCTCTTTGGAGCAAGAGGATCAGAGTCCCGATCTCACTGTAATTCAGCGCTTTGTTGTCGCCGTGGGGGCAAATAACGGAGGAGGAGAGAGAGATCAACTTCAGTATGCTCTCTCCGATGCTAAATCATTCCTTAAAGTTTTTCATGATTTGGGTGGAGTCGCTCGAGAAAACAGCCTTTTTCTAGCGGAACCTGACATGAAATCTTTGTTCAAAGAGTTGGGCAAATTCCAGGCAAAGATCGAAGAGTCGAAGCCCGATTACAAACGTTTAGAGTTCTTTTTCTACTATTCGGGGCATTCAGATGATAAAAATATCCTCCTCGGGGAAGAGAAGGTCTCTTATGAGGATCTCAGAGAGGTCATCAACAGCGTCGATGCCGATGTCCGTATCGCCATCCTTGATTCCTGTGCATCTGGAGCCTTTACGAGGATTAAGGGTGGAAAAAAACGGCAGCCGTTTATGCTGGATACAGCGAATGATATGAAGGGATACGCCTTCATGTCTTCGAGCTCGGCCAACGAAGTTTCACAGGAATCAGATTATATCAACGGGTCCTTTTTCACTCACTATCTTGTGTCCGGCCTGCGAGGAGCAGCGGATGTCTCACAGGATGGCCGGGTCACGTTGAATGAGGCCTACCAATTTGCCTTCAATGAAACACTGTCTCAAACCACCAAGACTTTGAGCGGACCGCAGCATCCCCATACTCAGACACATCTGTCTGGGAAAGGAGATGTGGTCATGACCGATATCCGGCAAAGTCAGGTCTTGCTCGTTCTTCTTCCTGATCTGGTTGGGAATATTTTTATCCATGATAAGAATAATTTGCTGGTTGTGGAATTGACCAAGCCCTCCGGACGACGGATCGAGTTGGGCCTTGAAGAAGGAAAATACCGCATCATCAATATTATAGAGGGCCAAGTCTATGAGTCCTCTATCCAATTGAAGAAGGAAAAAGAGTGTGTTCTCGATAGCGAAGAATTTGTCGAAACGGATAAAGTTTACACGACCCCCCGAGGAGACAGAGACCTCAAAATCAGAGAGAATCGTTATAGGGTTCAAAATAGAATAGGTCTATTTGTGGAAGCCAGCACAATAAGCACCCGCATTTATGGAGAGAGGGGAGTCCTACTTGGCGGGAAGGCCGGATTTGTGTTCAACAGAAAGTATTCCCTTGGGGCCGGACTCTATGGAAGGGCATTTGCAAATCTCGAGCCGTTTGACATCGATGTCGATTTTTCTCCGGGCCGGCCGGCTTACGGCGGGCTTTATGTGGCATACACAACCTCTCCTAACAGTTCCTTCCATATCCAAACTGAGGCATTATTGGGTTTTGGAGATTCATGGCACACCAATTTTTACATCATTTCTCCAGGGGTTAGTGCCGTATTCCGAGTCACAAGATTCCTCCAGTTCAAAGGGGGGCTCAACTGGGTATTTACGGATAAAGAAGTGGGTTTTAAGAAACGATTTTGGAGTTTTTCTATCCGGATCGGGATTTAATGGAAAAGTTCATATAGGGAGAAGACAATGAAGAGTTCAGTTGTGCTGCTAAAAAGAAATCGTTGGGTTGTTTTACTGTTGGCTGTTGTGGTTTTGAGTTCGTGCCATTGGCTTTTTAAAGAAACCGTGCGTGGTTCCGGAATAATTCTCGAAGAAATCCGCCAGCTGAGTACATTCCAGAGCATCACGATGGGGATCAGTGCCGACCTGTTTTTTACGGTCGGATTAGCTCAAAATTTCCGCATTATCGGGGATGAAAATATACTGGAAATCATCGAAACCACAGTGAAGCCGGAAGGGACATTAGAAATTGTATCTCCGAAGAACTACCGGCCCACATCCAGAGTAAAAATTTTTGTTTCCATGACCGAAGCGAATGCTTTTTCTCTTTCCGGTGAAGGAACGGTGCTCGGACAGAGCCCCTTTTCAACGAATGATTTAATCCTTTCGGTTTCCGGATCAGGGAGCATGGAAATGGATGTCACGGCCGGCCAGATCACCAGCACCATATCCGGAAGTGGAGATATTCGCCTCTCAGGAGCCGCAGCCATTCACACCATTACTATTTCAGGTTCAGGGAAAGCGCACGCACTTGATCTCGAATCGATACGGTGTGATGTTCTTTTAAGCGGATCTGGAGAATGTTATGTCTCTGTCTTACAGTTCCTCAATGTCGATATTTCAGGATCCGGGAATGTCAACTACAGGGGCTTACCATCGGTCACTTCCAATATTTCAGGTAGCGGGCAGTTGATCAAGCTGGATTAGCACGCCTTCTTCTTGACGAAATAGGATTGCACTGCCACAATACCCGTGTCTTTTTGTCAATTGAGGTCATGGATGTTACCTGAACATGTCCTGATGATTGGAGGTGGCTCACTGTTAGCCGGTCTGATCTGTTTTTTTTTCTACAACAAAACTAAAAAACTGCTTTTGGAGATGTGGGCCGTCGACACCTACCTCGCTTCAGATCTCAGGCGTTTAGTCAAGGGTGGTTTTGACGCTAGCGTCGAGGTGCAGGGGACGGTGTCCTGCGAAAATCCTACTGTGTCTTTGGCTGCCCGTATTCCCTGCTGCTATTATCATACCTCTGTTTTAAGACAGGACGGCAGAACCCGAACCGTGAAATCCGGATCAGGGATGCGCCGACAGACATACTATGTCTGGGTTGAGGAGATGGACGAGAGAATTTCTGTCCCATTTAAAGTCCAAGACCAAACGGGTTTTACTCTAGTCGATCCTACTCGGGCTTCCATCGACACGAAAACTGTACTGAACAAGGTCGTTCGGCACAGAGAACTTTGGTTTGGAGAGAGTGTTCGTGATTCGGACACGGGCAAATACAGGATCAGAGAATCGGTCTTTAAACCAGATGGTTTTGTCTATGTACTGGGTCAGGCGATAGCAACAAAGGAAGGGGGAGCACAGATCCAATACCCTAAAAAAGGGTACATGGATCCGAAAAAGAAGTTTTTTGTCATAAGCCGGAAAAGTGAAAAGGAACTGACTCAGAAGAAACAGAAAGTCGGAAGAGTGCTGTTGACCATGGGTGGAATCTTTTTTTTAGCTGTTTTGTACAGTTTGCTTGCCTATTTTGGCCTCGCTCCCGGTTTGAGCGAATAAGATCCCTAGAGTTGAATGCAGGATGGAAAGGGGCTATCATGAAGATGATAGATTGTAATGGACTTTTGTGATGTTGAGACGAAATAAAACCAAGTTGGGTTATATTTTTTGTTTATACTTTTTCTCTTCACTGTTTCTCCATCTGCCACTTTATGCAAATCCTGTCCGGGGAGAGAGGATCGTTCTCTCCCAGCCAGATGGCACTCTTCTCGAGGGCTTTGTTTTTGGGGACGAATTTCATGTGAGGATCGAATCCAAAGAAGGGTACACCCTGATCAAGAACACAAAGACAGGACAAATCGAATATGCCGTGCTTTCGGAAAATCGACTCATCCCTTCCGGATTGGTCGTAGGTGCCGTCCGTCCCAATCATCTGCAGCGCATCAACTTACCCAAACATCTCAGCGACAGGGCTTTTAGAATCGCTGAAAAACGCAGGCAAGATCCTTTATCCTTGCACGATATCAGAACCTCGGTATTGGATAGAGAAATTTCCATACAGACGGTAACAGGAACAAGAAAGGTCTTTGTCGTCTGTGTCCAGTTCCAGCCGGAAGAAACTCCACCTACCAAATGGTCTTCCGGCCTCCATCCACCAGGCAATTTTAACTCCCGACTCTTCGACAGCGAGACATCTTCCATCAGTTTGACGAATTTTTACAAAGCTCAATCGTATGGTCAGTTCTGGCCGGAAGGATACACCTACCCCAACTGGCTAACTCTTCCCAAAACGGCCTCGGAATACAAGGAAGACGGGAGATGGAGAAATGTTATCAGTGATGCCCTGGATGCCATAAAGTCAATAAATCCATTATTTGATCTTAAACAGCACAGCAACGATGGAAATATGGATATTATTGTTATCTGGGCCGGTACACGAGAAACGTGGTCGACATTTTTCTGGCCGGCGATGGGGGGAGCCTATCTCGATAAGCACGGCATCCGGGTCAAATACTATAGTGTCGTAAACGAAAGACATACTTCTGGAGATGAGAATACGAGTATCAGTACTTTCTGCCATGAATATGGGCATATGATTGGAGCTCCAGATCTCTATGACTATAGCGATTTCCAAAATAAGCCCATCGGCAGATATTGCATCATGGGAACTTCAGACTATAGACTTGGATTCTGCGGTTTTATCAAATCAGAAGAATACGGTTGGCTGAACGCAATTGAGATTGTCAATGGTGGAGTTTTCCAGGTGGACGCTCTGGGGCTGTCTCAAATAACAAATCCGAGGTTGTATAGAATATATATAAATTTTCCTATGGAGTATTTGCTTTTAGAAAATAGAAATAATGGCTCTCATCCTTTTTATGAAAACTCCCCCGGCCGGCGGAACGGACTGCTGATCACTCATGTGGATGAAAACTACACCCCGGCAGCCTGTTTGCCCAATTTTCCATTTTACGGCGTCGAAGCCATCTGTGCCGAGCTGAATCCCCAAATATCATCTCTGAATCAATATAAGCGGAGCTGGGATAAAATGGTCTGGTCTGCCGATTTTGGACATACGGATATAGGCCCATCTTACCCGGATGATAAACCCGCGGGATCCTCGTTAAAACTTTCCTCTTCTGGTAACGAAGAAAATGTCATTTACCGAAATACTCAGGGACATAAAAGCAGTACAGATATTCACATCAACGACATCAGCACTTCCGGAAATACGATGAGTTTTTCTGTATCAAAAATCAGCTACACCCTCACTCTGACTGCAAGTCCGGGGGGGACAACAAGTCCTGCTCCTGGCTCTTACGTCTATGACAAAGGAAGACATGTGACTGTTAGTGTCGCTGAAGATCAGTATTATACATTTCTCAAGTGGACGGGGGATGTGCAGTCAATACAGCCCGAATTGAGTTTTATATCCATACCGATGGATTCTGACAAAGTTCTCAATGCCCATTTTCAAAAAATCCATAAACCTCTGGATGTTGTAGGAGAGAGAATTTTGAACCGCTCCCTGTCTCAGGCGGAATACATCATCATCCTTAAGTGGAAGCCAAATCCGCTTAACTCGGGCAATCCCCTCAGCAAATACAGGATTTACCAACTTGTCAATGGCCAATGGCAAGATTTTATAGATGTCAGCGCAACACAAGGAGAATACTGGCAGCGGAACGTCGATAAAGAAAAGGTCTATCAATTTAAAATTGTCGCTAAGAATGCAAGAGGAATAGAAGGCGAACCGGCCTTCTGCACCATTGGGCACTAGCTTGATAAAGAACCTGTTTTTGATATTAAGCGTTCTTTTTGGAATTTTTCTGCTCATTGCGGCGGGGGGATGTTCTTTATTCCAAACCTCCGAAGTGTTTGAATGCAGCCTCCTCGAGCTCAGGGAGAATCCTGTTTCCCAGTATTATGATGCTTTTGTTAAAGTGGAGAGAGTGGACCTCAGCATGCCACTGAAATCCCGGTTTTATCTTACAACACCAACCAGCCTCATAGAGCTTGTGGACCTAACCTACACTGAGGATGGGTTGTATGAAGATCGATTGGAAGTTGGAGATACCTTTATCGTTCCCCTGCAAAAACCGGATTGGAAGTTTTTCATCCAGGAAGATGAAAATATCTACTGTTCCCATAATTTCTGGGATCAACTGCCAGTATCCGACCAGTGGCATCCTACAAAGTCCGAGGCCATGGATGTGGCCAAAAACATTGAACTTAGAGAGAATGATGGATTTGTGAAGCCTCTGCCAAAAGATCTTCCAGTGGAGTGGAATCTGGTCGAGGAAGTAATTCCTGAGCCCGAATATCCCGTGGGAACGCTTCTGTTTGAAAAAATAAGAGCCGATGTCGTCAGAGAAGAAGTTTTTATTCAGTACACGTATTTGACTGCAGAAGAAGAGCTGGATCTCAATTTGATGTCTTCCACGGAGGCTCTTTTCAATTGGATTGAATGGGCGCAAGAGATAGGAGAGGTCGGGACTGTCGATGACAGGCAGGTTGTCTACTCGGATTTGGAAGGAACAGGGACTTTCGGCTGGTCATTTCGTTATGTGTATGTTGAGCAGAATTTAGTGGTGGAGGTGACTGTCGCCGCAGATCCTCTTGAGTGGCTAAAATCCGAACAGGAAAAAGCTGTCGAAAGGCGGACAGAAAAGGTTTTTCTCAGATATGGATTTGGCCCTATCGGTGAACCGGAATGGCAGATTCTTATCGAAATCCGGATGAATAGGGAAGGTGTTTTTTTCAAAAGATCGCGTCAAGGCATCACCCTTGAAAAACCGTTTAAACTGGATGAAAGAGAATTTCGAGACATCGATCGGTCTCTCCAGGAGAATCGTTTTCTCCTGCTCGAGTCACGATCCGGTCCTCCCGGAGGAATCGATGCCTTCATTACAGGGCAGTTTATTGACAAAGTCCATTCTGTCGAAATGAAGAATTTCGCTGATCCTTATTTTCAAGCCATTACAAAAAAGATACAGGAAATCGTCCTTCCTAAAGTTGATGAAAACATCCCTGAATTATTCATAAAAACTGCCGACGCCTTCATTTATCATCAATGATATCAACCTGAAAGCATGATATTTAGCTATATTCTGAACGACACTTTTTTTTGATCAGTTTATACAATGTCGGCATTTTTTATGAATAATCCAGGATATGAGATTTCCATTTTTCCCAACTCCTGATATAATAATCAAACAACTCCCGTAAAGCATTCAAGGACAACAGCTAAAATGAGATGGCAGGTCCCAATTTCTTTAGTGTCTGTGTTTGTGTTCTTTTCTATGGCGGCACTCAGTTTTTCTCAAGACGTAAGGCCTGAGAGGCGACCAGGCGTTTTAAAAGAGATTACATTTTCGAAAACAGCGGATGTGCTGGATGTCAAGCTGATTATCGAAAGCTATTCATTCCACAAAGTTTTTGAACTGCTGCATCCGGAAAGGATCGTGATCGATTTATTCAGCATAGGGGATATCCAGGCTGATAATTCTATTGAAATCAATGAGTTCAGGATATTAAGAATTCGAAATGGAATGTTCCAGAGAGGTGTGGCAAGAGTTGTATTTGATATTGAGGAAGACTTCCCTTTTTATGGAATTGAGCGGACTCCCGAGGGATTAAAGATAACATTTTCAATGAAAAAGGAGCCGTCTGATAAATCCGCTGTTCCTGAAGAAAAAAAGAAGGAACCTTCCGAAAAAAAAGCCACTGAAACAAAAACTGAAACCAAAGAAAAGCCGAAATCAATGCCTGAAGAAACCTCCATTAAAGAAGAGTTAGAAAAGAAAGAAGAAGTTTCCGAGGAGCCCGTAGGAACGATTGAAGCACAGCTGGAAGAGACGAAAAAAAAACTCGATGATACCATTTCTATCCTCAACCAACTCAACGAAGCAAGGCTGAAGCAGAAAAAAAAGTTTATCCGGGTTTTGGTGACAGGAAATTACTTTTCTCCGAGAGAAGGCAACCTCAAGACATTGTATGAAAATGGAATGATGTATGGGGCTGAAATCAATGTGGGAGTGACTGATTTTGTCGAGCTCTGGTTTGCTGAAAGTTATTTCAGCAAAACCGTATCAAATACGGATTCGGATTCAGAATATAAAGTTTACCTGATCCCCATCGAACTGGGACTTAAGGTCCGGTTGAATAAAGGTGTTGTCAATCCATACTTTGGTATTGGAGGAGGTTATTTCCAATACAGGGAAAAAACTCCTGATGGCGAAGTCCGGGAGCAAAACATTGGTTTCATCGGCCAATCCGGACTTTTTCTCAAAATGAGTGGATTTTTTGTGGTGGATATCTATGCTCAATTTAAATACTGCCCCCTTACGACTGCAGCCGAAAAGTTTGACGTAGGAGGATTTCATTTTGGGGCAGGTTTAGGATTTGAGTTTTAATCCGGCCTGAGTCTTTTTAGAAATCGACCAGTGGTTTTGGAGCCTGTTTCCAGGCGCACTGAAGCTGCCTGAACTGGGTGCAGTTAAGGCTTATGCTGATAGCGTTCCCGATAATTTTGTCTTTTCGGTCAAGGTTCCCAATTCTGTGACGCTGACACATTATTATAAACGGCAGTCCCGCCAAAACTTGGCCTTTGCCGGCCGGCCTAACGATCACTTTCTCGATAACGAATTCTTCGAGAAATTTCTTGAACGACTTACCCTGATGGGGAAGAAGCTGGGGCCTTTGATGTTTCAATTCGAGTACCTGAATAAGCAGAAAATGCCCTCCAAAGAAGACTTTTTCGAAAAATTCGGTGCGTTTATATCAAAAGCTCCAAAAGGTTATTCTTATGCTGTAGAGATACGCAATCCCAATTACTTATCTCAGGAGTTTTTTACTTTTCTCAAAGAGTTGAATCTGGGTTATGTCTATCTGGATGGTTATTACATGCCGCCCATAGGAGAAGTATTTGAAAAATACCAACCTGCCACCGCCGATTTTACCGTTGTGCGGCTGCATGGGGGTGACAGGAAGGACATCGAACAGGCAACCGGAGAAGTCTGGAACAGCGTGGCCGTTCCAAAGCCAAAAGGCCTGGATTCAGCGGCCAGGATTGTCAAGGCGAACCAGCAGCGGGGAATGCGCACATACGTCAATGTCAATAATCACTATGAAGGCAGTGCCCCCCTGACCATAGACCGCTTCCTCGATGTCCTCGCACACATCAAATAAAAAAAAACATCTAGTTTATATTCCCAACCTATAGAGAGTCGCCCATTAGAAGGCCATTGTCAATATGATAGACTTCCATTAATTTTCAAA